>NZ_JARJBC010000015.1:0-205882 GCF_029269905.1 Streptomyces silvisoli
GCTTGGCCTACTTGAGGGGGGGGCGGGGGACGGTTGTCCGCCGCGCCACCGAAAGGGGTGAACGGCCGTAACTTTCCCCCCACCCCACCGTTCCGCGCGCTAACGCGCGCCATGTGTGCGCGCACGCGTTCGGGGGGCCATCCGGGAGTCGCGATGGGTTCGACACCGCCGGACCGCGCCGGCGAACCGCCTTACCCCGGAACCACCGCCCGGCGGCCGTCCCTGCGGGCTGCCGCCTCCGTGGGGTCGAGGACCGGTACGGCGGACAGCAGGCCCTTGGTGTAGGGGTGCTGCGGCGAGTCGTACACCTCGTCGGCGGTGCCGTGCTCCACCACGGCACCGCTCCGCATGACCGCGACCCGGTCGCTCACCTGCCGAACGACGGCCAGGTCGTGGGCGATGAAGACCAGGGACAGGCCCAGATCGCGCTGCAACTGCCCCAGCAACTCGACCACTTGCGCCTGCGTCGTCACATCGAGCGCGGAGACCGGCTCGTCGCAGACGATCAGCCGGGGCTCCGGGGCGAGGGCGCGGGCGATGCCGACCCGCTGCCGCTGACCGCCGGAGAACTCGTGCGGATAGCGGTGGTACCAGTCGGGGTCGAGCCCCACCCGCTCCAGCAGTTCGCCGACCCGCGTCCGGATACGCCGGTCGTCCAACTCCCCGGCGGCCCGCAGCGGATCGGCGATGGACTCTCCGATACTGCGGCGCGGATTGAGCGAGGAGGCCGGGTCCTGGAACACCATCTGCAACTCGTGCCGCAGCGGACGCAACGCCTTCTCGCCCAGCGTCCCGATGTCCCTCCCCCGGTACCGCAGTTGACCCCCGGTGGGGTCAAGCAGCCGCACCAGCATTCGCCCGAGGGTGGTCTTGCCGGAGCCCGACTCGCCGACCACGCCCAGCGTCTCGCCCGCCCGTACGGTGAGCGACACGCCGTCCACCGCGGCCACCGTGGCCCCGCGCCGCCCGAACTCCCGCCGCAGGTCGACCGCTTCGAGCAGAACGCCGCCATCCTCGGCGGTCGAACCGCCGCCGGGGTGGACGTGCACCGGAACCGGAGCGTCCACCCGCGGCACCGCCGCAAGCAGTTCCCGGGTGTACGTCTGACGCGGGGTACCCAGGACCTCGGCGACCGGGCCGCGCTCCACCGCGCGGCCGTCCTTCATCACCAGGACCTGGTCCACGCTGCCCGCGACCACTCCCAGGTCATGGGTGACCAGCAGCAGTCCGGCACCGGTATCGGCGCGCAGTTCGTGCAGCAGGTCGAGGATCTGCGCCTGGACGGTGACGTCCAGCGCGGTCGTCGGCTCGTCGGC
The DNA here is from genome assembly GCF_029269905.1 of Streptomyces silvisoli. Classification (NCBI taxonomy): domain Bacteria; kingdom Bacillati; phylum Actinomycetota; class Actinomycetes; order Kitasatosporales; family Streptomycetaceae; genus Streptomyces; species Streptomyces silvisoli. The sequence goes on from NZ_JARJBC010000015.1 coordinate 1,317, forward strand.
GATCAGCAGCCGCGGCTCGCAGGCCAGTGCCATGGCGATCAGCGCGCGCTGCCGCATGCCGCCGCTGAACTCGTGCGGCCGGGACCGCGCCCGGCGTGCCGCGTCCGGGATGCCGACCCGGTCCAGCACCTCGACGGCCCGGGCCCGCGCCGCCCGTCGGGTCACCTTGCGGTGCACCCGGTAGACCTCGGCGATCTGGTCGCCGACCGGGTGGTACGGGTCGAGCGCGGAGAGCGGGTCCTGGAAGACCATGGCGGCCAACTCGCCGCGTACCCGGCGCAGTTCGGTGTCGTCGGCGTCGACCACGTCCACGCCTGCGACCCGCACCGAGCCGTGCACCCGGGCACCGGTGCCCCGGTGCAGCCCGAGCAGCCCGAAGGCCACCGTGCTCTTGCCGGAACCGGACTCTCCGACGATGCCGAGCGCCTGCCCGGGCTCCAGGGTGAAGTCCAGTCCGTCCACGGCCCGTACGAAGGAGTCCGCGACCGGGAAATCGACGGTGAGGCCGCTGACTTCGACCAGATGCTCGCTCATGTCAGCACCACCCGTCGGTCGGCCGCCGCGTAGAGCACGTCCGCGACGGCGTTGGCGAGTACCACGCTGAATCCGGTGACCAGGGTCACCCCGACGACGACCGGCAGGTCGAGGATGTTGACCGACGAGACGATCAGCTTGCCGAGGCCCGGCAGTCCGAACAGCGTCTCGGTCAGCACCGCGCTGCCGAACATGGTGCCCAGGTCCAGCGCGGACAGCGCGATCACCGGGGCGAGCGCGCCGCGCAGCGCGTGCCGGGTGACCAGCCGCCGTTCGCTGACGCCGTACGCCCGGAAGGTCCTGATGTGGTCCTCGGCGAGGGTCTCCAGCATCGAGGAGCGGGTCAGCCGGGCGTACTTGGCGGACTCGAGCAGCGCCAGGGACGTCCACGGCAACAGCAGTCCCCAGAACCACTGTTGCGGATCCTGGCTGAGCCCCACATAGGTGGGGAACGGCAGCCACTGGAGGTAGGCGCAGAACAGCAGGAGCAGCAGCAGCCCGATGATGAACACCGGCACGGCCGTTCCGGCCAGTGTCAGCGAGGTCAGCAGGCGTTCGGTGAGACGCCCGCGGCGCAGTACCGACAGCAGTCCGCTGCCGATGCCGAGCAGCAGCCAGATCACCATGGCGCCCAGCGCCAGTGACGCGGTCACCGGCAACCTGTTCAGGATCATGTCGGTGACCTGCTCGTTGGTGCGGTACGAGATCCCCAGGCAGGGCGCGTCGCAGTGCAGCACTCCCGCGCCCGCGCTGAAGTCGCGTCCCGCGAACAGCCCCTTGAGGAAGTGCGCGTACTGCAGGTAGACCGGCTCGTCGAGCCCCAACTGGCCGCGCAGCTGGTGCACTTGTACCGGGCTGCACTTCAGGCCGCAGGCCAGCTGGGCCGGGTCTCCGGGCGCGACGTAGAAGACCGCGTAGATGACCGCGGTGAGCGCGAACAGTACGGCGACCATGCCGAGGAACCGGCGGGTCAGGTATCCGGTCATGCCTCCCCCCAATTGTCCGCGTCCGCGCCCGCGCGGCGTACGGGTGCGGCCACCGTCGCCCCCTGCTGCCCGGTGGCCGCCCGTGCGTCGCTCACGTTCGCTCCCTTGGTACCGACCTTGATCCGGGAGGCCGCCCGCGGATCGAGCGCGGTGCGCACCGCGTCGCCGACGACGGTGAAGGCCAGTGTGGTGGCGAACAGCATCAGCGCGGGCAGCAGCACGTAGGCGGGGTCGGCGCGGAACCAGGTGGTGGCGGTGGAGAGCATCTGCCCCCACGAGGAGGTGGGCGGCTTGACGCCCACGCCGAGGAAGGACAGTCCGGCCTCGCTGACCACGTTGGTCGGCAGCAGCAGGGCCGCGTAGGTGATGACCGGTGCGGCGATGGACGGCAGCAGTTCGCGGCGGGCGATCCGCCAGCGCGAGGAGCCGCCGAGCCGTGCGGCGGCCACGTAGTCGAGTTCCTTGAGGGTCAGGGTCTGCGCGCGCACCACGCGGGCGGTGCCGCCCCACCCCAGCAGTCCGATGACCAGCATCAGCAGTACCGGCCGCGGGAAGCCGGAGGGCACCACGGCCATCAGCGCGATGGCGAAGACCAGCGAGGGCAGTGCGAGCATCACGTCGGTGGTGCTGCTGAGCAGTTGGTCGAGGAAGCGGTTGCCGAGGCCCGCGGCGAGACCGACGACAACGCCGATCAGCACCTGTACGACCGTCGAGCCCACCGCGACCAGCAGCGATATCTGCGCCCCGTACACCAGCCGGGCGAAGACGTCGCGACCGGTGCCGGGCTCCACCCCGAGCCAGTGGTCGGCGCTGACGCCGCCGAACGAGCCGATGGGCACACCGCCGGACGCCGAGTTGACCAGGGTGTCGTGGTACGTGGTGGGGTCCTGGCCCTCGATGGCGGTGAGCAGCGGCGCGGTCAGCGCGATCACCACCAGGGCGGCGAGCACGATGGCGCCCGCGAGGGCGGCGCGCTGCGAGCGCAGTCGCCGCCATACCTGGGACGCCCCGGCGGCCGGGGAGACCTGGGCGGTCTCCCCGGCCAACAGGCCTGCGGTGCCGCTCACTTGACCGCGACCTGCGAGACGTCGAGCACACCGGTCCAGTCACTGATCACCACGTTGCGGATGTCCTTGCCGTACAGCCGCTTGTAGACCGGGTGGAACAGCGGGACGACCAGTGCCTGCCGGCCGATCCTCTGGTCCAGCGCGCCCCACTGCTTGGCGGCGGTGGCATGGTCGGTGATCTTGTTGATGGCGTCGATCTCGTCGTTCACCGAGGGGTCGTTGAGCTGGGCGCTGTTGAAGTTCGACCCGTTGGTGACGATCTGCCGGCCGTCGAAGATCGGCGCGAGGAACGGCCCGCCGGACGGCCAGTCGGCGCCCCAACCGCTGAGGAAGAAGCCGGGTTCGCTGCTGACCGAGGTGACGGCCTGCCGGTAGCCGCTCTGCTGGAGGGCGTTGAGCTTGACGGTGATCCCGGCCGCCTTGAGGCCGTCCTGGACGGCGGTGGCGATGTCCGGGCCGTACTGGTCCGCGTTGGAGCTGGAGTGGGTGAGGGTGACGGTCAGACCGTTGGGGTAACCGGCCTCCTTCAGCAGTTCCTTGGCCTTGGCCGGGTCACCGTTCGGCCCCGCCGGGAACGGGTCGTACGGCGTGTAGCCGAAGGTGGGCTGGTTGGGCAGGAACGTGGTGGCCGCCTCGGCGAGCGAGGAGCCGCCCGCGGCGTTGACGACCGAGGTGCGGTTGACGGCGTAGGCGATGGCCTCGCGCACCTTGGGGTTGTCGAACGGCTTCACCTTGGTGTTGAACGCCAGGTAGTTGGTGTAGCCGAAGTGCCCGGTGCCGACCCGGCCGGCCAGCTCCTTGTCATTGCCGATCTGGGCCAGCTCGGAGGGGCCGAGGTTGGTGTCGGTGGTCACGGCGGCGGCGTCCGCGCCGGAGCCGGTGGACAGCCGCTGGTTGATCACCGCGGGGTCGAGCCCGGACTGCACGTCGATGGTGTCGGGGTACGCCTTGCGCTGGTCGTCGGTCTTGGACGACCAGTACGGGTTGCGCTTGAGGACGAGGTGGGCGCCGTCGTTCTCGTTCTTGACGACCTCGTATGGTCCGGAGGAGATCGGGTGCTCGGCGTACTTCACCCCGGTGTCCTTGGCCTTGGGCACCGGCGCGAACTGGGTCGCGGTGGCCAGGTAGGGGAAGTCGCCCTCGGGCTTGTTCAGGTGGAAGACGATCGTCCTGGCGTCCGGCGTCTCGATCGAGTCCAGGCCCTTGGAGTCCTTGTACGGCCCCTGGTAGTTCTCCGCGCCGACCAGCCAGTCACGGAAGTACGGCGGGCCGCCGGAGAGTTCTGGGGCGAAGGAGCGCTCGATGCCGTACTTGATGTCGCCGGAGGTGATCGGCGAGCCGTCCTCGTACTTCAGCCCGTCCTTGAGGTGGTACGTCCACACCGTGGCGTCCTTGGACGGGGTACCGGTGTCGGTGGCCAGGTCGGGGACGACCTTGGTACCGGGGGCGCCGTTGACGCGGGCGCGGGTCGTGAGGGTGCGGAAGACCAGCGAGGGAACGTTTCCTCCACCGGAGGTGTACTCACGCGCCGGGTCGAACCTGTCCTGAGGGTCCTGGTTGAGGATGGTCAGCGTGCCGCCGCGGTGCGGTGCGGCGTCCGCTCCGGCGTCCCCGCTCTTGGGGCCGCATGCCGCGGCCCCTCCGGCCAGGGCCACGGTGACGGCCGCCGCGCCGATGCGGCGGGGTATGCGGGGACTTCTGGACATGGGAAATGGCCTCTCGCTGCCGGAGTTGGTGCATGCGGAACGCGGGCAGCGGCAAGGTCGGAACGGAACACGCACTGCGCCCGCGCGGGAATCGGCGTTCCCCGGGGACGGGGAACGGGCGGGGTCAACGACAGTGAATGTCGGACACGCAGTGCTCGGCCACGCCGATGAGCGCCAGCTTGATCGCGGCGCGCTCGGTGACATGGCTTCTGTGCATGCCCAGAAGACTGAAGTATTTCTTTGGGAATGTCAAAGCAAGGCTGATGGAAGCCCGGGATTCCTCAGTTCTCGGCGGGGAACGGCCATGGATTCGGTCGGCAGGTGCGGCCGTCCGTGCTGAGGAACTTGGTCTGCTGCATCATGACCGGCGCCAGTGCGCCCTGCTTGTCGCACTGCTCGTGGTTGTGGCCGAGCCGGTGCCCCACTTCGTGGTTGATCAGCATCTGCCGGTACATGTGCATCTTGTCGGGGCCGTAGGTGTCCGACCCCTGTGCCCAGCGATAGGCGTTGATCATCACCCGGTCGGTGGCCGCGGAGTCACAGGAGACGTTCTCGTCCAAGGTGTCGAGTCCCGACTTGGCGCACCACTTCCCGGTGGTCACCGGACTCGCCAACGTGATCACGAAATCCGGTGTTCCGGAGGAGATCCGCTCGAAAGTCCGAGTGCCGCCGTGTCCCCAACTCCGGTCGTCATTAAGGGTTTTCTGAACCGCGTCGGCGAATAGCCGCCCGTCCAACGGCAACCCCTGCTCCACGTCCACCCGGTACCGCAGCACCTGACCCCGGCCCGGCGCCGGATCGTGCCCCGGCACCGCGTCGAAGCCGCCGCCCAGCGCGAGCTTGGCGTCCAGCGGGTACCGCAGGGCCATGGCCTGGTCGTAGCCGGGCGGCGGGGTGACCCGCTGGTCGGAACGGGACGCCGCGCCGCCGTCGGCCCGCTTCCGCCCGGCGCCGCCCGGCGCCGCGTCAGCCGCGTTGTGCGGGTGGCCGCCACCGGTGAACCGTACGGCGAGCACGACGGCCAGCACGGTGGCCAGGGCGGCGACTCCGGCGGCGACGCGGCGGTTCGGTTTCCGCCCGCGCCGAGTTGACGGCCCGTCGGGTCGGCTCGGCTGCCGTGGGCCGGGCACCCGGGGAGCGGTGGGGGCGCCGGTGTCCGGTGGCGCCGCGGCGTCGGGTTCGGCGGCGCGCGCCGGGGCGCGGCCGGTCGCGCTATGGCGTCCCACGAGGGCGATCAGCTCCTGTCCAGGGGCGCGTCGTCCACCCGGTGGTCCTCCGCGAGCAGGTCGCGCAGCGCCCTGGCCACCAGCTGCGGGTGCTCCATCATCGACACATGGCCGCCGTCCGGGATGGCCAGCAGCCGGGAGTCACGGAACGCCTTCGCCGCCCGCGCGGCCATCCGGAACGACACCAGCTTGTCCCGCCCGCCGTACACCAGCAGCGTGGGCGCCAGCACCCGCTCCGCCTGCCGCCACAGCGAGTGCTGCCCGCCGAGGGTGTAGGCGTTCACCAGTCCGCGCGTGGAGCGCACCATGGCGTCCCAGAAGTACGGCAGCGCCAGCCGCCGCTCGTACTCCCGCGCGTCTTCGGCGAACTCCTCGGCGCTGATGAGCGAGGGGTCCCCGTAGCACAGCGAGATCAGCGCGTGCGTGCGACGCTGCGTCGACCAGTCCCGGGTGGCCCGGGCGTACAGCCGGGGCAGGCCGGGCACGGAGGCCAGCGCGGTGGGCCAGGCCGAGCGCTGCGGTGGGAGTTCCGGCAGCGCCGGGGAGACCAGGGTGAGGGTGCGCACCAGGTCGGGGCGCAGCGCCGCGATCCGCGTGGCGATGGTGCCGCCCATCGAGTTGCCTACCAGATGGACCGGCCCGCGTCTTTCCGACTCCAGCAGGGCGACCACGGCCCGCGCGTGGCCGTTGATCGAGTAGTCGCCGTCGTCCGGCGGCGGTGAGAAGCCGAAGCCGGGCAGGTCGACGGCCTCGCCGCCCACCTCGTCCGCCAGCAGTTCCATCAGCGCGGACCAGTTCTGCGAGGAGCCGCCGAGCCCGTGCACGAACAGCGCGGGCGCCCGCCCGTCGGCGCGCGGCGCCCGGGACCGCACGGTCAGCGACAGGCCCGGCAGCGAAACCGTCCGCAGCGTCTCGCCGTCCGCCGTCGCTCCCGCCGCCGGGACGGTCGGGGCCGGATCGGCCACTGCGGCTTCGGTCGACTCGGTCGAGGACATGGAGCAATATTACGAGCTGATCACGCCGCCCCAGACGTGACGGGACGTGTGGCAGCCCTCACACCGCCGGTGAGCGCTCTTTGGCTCGCATGCCACGCTGCGCTCGTGGGCACCCTCTCCTACGCTCGTAGCTAGGCTCCTACACGAGGTCGGTCATCGGCCGAGGAGGGTGTCATGTCGGAAGAACAGCTCACTGCCGATCTGGAGGCCAACGAGGCGGACGCCGCCGAGCAGCGGCTGGACGTTCTGGAGGACGACGAGACGGCGGCCGAGCCGGTCCCCGACGAGGCCAACGAGGCGGACGCCGCGGAACAGCACCGCCCGGTTCCCCTGGACGAAGACGACTACCGCTGACAAGACGCCCCAAAGCGGAGGGGGCCCGCGGGCTCCCGGTACGTACCAGGGGATGAGATTCTGCGTCCGCCCCAGGCGCAGTCCCGTTACCGAAAAGTACGATGTCCAGCGCATGCGCGATACGCGGCGCATGCCGGCACACACTTCGCAGGACGTCAGCGCGACTATTTGGGAGGCGGCGTGACAGCCATCGAGCAGACCGAGGCGCGCCCGCGCGGGACGCGCCTGCCGCGTCGCGCCCGACGCAACCAGTTGCTGGGTGCGGCCCAGGAGGTCTTCGTCGCCCAGGGCTACCACGCGGCGGCGATGGACGACATCGCCGAGCGTGCCGGGGTCAGCAAGCCGGTGCTCTACCAGCACTTCCCGGGCAAGCTGGAGCTCTACCTGGCCCTGCTCGACCAGCACTGCGAGGCGCTGGTGCAGGCCGTACGGGCGGCGCTCGCCTCGACCACGGACAACAAGAAGCGCGTCGAGGCGACCATGCACGCCTACTTCGCCTACGTCGAGGACGAGGGCGGCGCCTTCCGGCTGGTCTTCGAGTCCGACCTGACCAACGAACCGGCGGTCCGGGAGCGGGTGGACAAGGTGGCGCTGGACTGCGCCGAGGCGATCAGCGAGGTGATCGCCGAGGACACCGGCCTGGCCAAGGAGCAGTCGATGCTGCTGGCGGTGGGCCTCGGTGGCGTCTCGCAGGTCGTCGCCCGCTACTGGCTGTCCAGCGGCAGCCCCATCCCGCGCGACCAGGCGGTGCAGTTGCTCACCTCGCTGGCCTGGCGCGGCATCGCCGGCTTCCCGCTGCACGGTGCCGAGGGCCAGCACTGACCACCCGTTCCGGGCAGTAATGTTGGCCGCGTACAGCGCGGTTTTGTCGCGCACACCGCCAGACCATCGGAGGGAAAGCCGTGGAGGTCAAGATCGGCGTGCAGAACGCGCCGCGCGAGATCCACATCGAGAGCACGCAGACTCCCGAGGAGATCGAGAAGGCCGTGGCCGCGGCCCTGTCCGGCACCGAGAAACTGCTGGTGCTGACCGATGAGCAGGGCCGCAAGGTGCTGATTCCGGCCGACCGACTGGCCTACGTGGAGATCGGCGAGCCGTCGAAGCACCGGGTGGGCTTCGGCGCCCTCTGAGCACGCCCGCAGCCGACGCACGGCGGCCGACCCGGTGAGATGACCGGGTCGGCCGCCGTCCGTTTGGGCACCCCGCCGCCGTGGGTAGGACCGGAAGCGTCTGATTTACGACTGGATACGACGTTGTGCCGGACGTAAGGGCCCACGGGAGGACGCATGGTCTGGGAAGCACTGGGCAGCGCGATCATCGGGCTGGGCGCGGCGTGGGCCGCCCTCCGGCTGTTCCCGCGCCGCTTCCCGTCCCGTGCCCTGACCCTGGTGACCGGCGTGGTGGCGGCGCTGCTCGGCGGCGTGATCACCCGCTTCGTCGTCGGCCCCGGCAATCCGGCGGTGACCCTGCTCGCCGCGCTCGGTGTGGGCGCCGCCCTGCTCTCGCTGCTGGTCCGCGACCCCGGGCGGCGCCGATCAGCTGTGCCCAGGGCCGCCTGAGGGCCACCGCGCCGTCAGGACGCGAGCCCCAGCGCCGCCATGCGCTTGGTGTGCGCTTCGGTGATACGGGTGAACATCCGACCGACCTCGGCCAGATCGAATCCGTCGGCGACCCCGCCGACCAGCATGGTGGACAGCGCGTCCCGCTCCGCGACCACCCGCTGTGCCTGCGAGAGCGCCTCACCCATCAGGCGCCGCGCCCACAGCGCCAGTCGGCCGCCCACCCGGGGCTCGGCCTCGATGGCCGCCCGCACCTTCTCCACCGCGAAGGTGGCGTGCCCGGTGTCGTCCAGCACCGCCAGCACCAGGCCACGGGTGTCGGAGTCCAGCCGGGCGGCGACCTCGCGGTAGAAGTCGCTGGCGATCGAGTCGCCCACGTACGCCTTGACCAGGCCCTCCAGCCAGTCCGAAGGCGCGGTCTGGCGGTGGAAGCCGTCCAGCGCGGCCGCGAACGGCTCCATCGCGCCGGTCGGGTCCTCGCCGACCTCCGCGAGCCGGTTGCGCAGCCGCTCGAAGTGGCCGAACTCGGCCGACGCCATCTTCGCCAGCTCCGCCTTGTCCGCCAGGGTCGGCGCGAGCTTGGCGTCATCCGCCAGCCGCTCGAAGGCGGCCAGTTCGCCGTAGGCCAGCGCGCCCAGCAGGTCCACGACCGCGGCCCGGTACTGCGGGTCGGCGGCGGCGGTGTCCCAGTTCTGGGCGGCGATCCCGGTCGCGGTTGCGGTGCTCTCGTCAGGCGTCTCCATGGGGGGCACAATAGTCCGCCGACGGGGAGACGAAAGCCCCTGTCAGGCGCGTTCCAGCCGGGCCGCGCCGCCCGCACCCGCCCGGCCCGCCGAACATTTTCCCGAATCCAAACAAAATCCGTCCTCGGCGGCTGGGCGTTTCCGGGGTACAGTGATACAAGCCCGCCTAGTCTTCGCGGATTACGGCAGGCTTTCGCATGAATGCGGATGCCCGGTCGGTGGCCCGATCGGCTCCGAACCGACCGTCCTGCCCACCTCCCGGTGGGAGGGGCCCGCTCGCGGCACGTGTGAGGGCCGCGGTCCCGCGCTCCCGGCCGCCTACGGCCGTACGACACTCCGGCGCGGTCAGCATCCGGCAGACGGATGCTCGACCCCCCTCACAGCACAGTGCCGCGCTCATAGAAGAGGCAAGCATCCTGTCCACCACGACCTTCCGTGATCTGGGGATCCTCCCCGAAACCGCCGAGGCGCTCGAAGCCGTCGGCATCACCAATCCGTTCCCCATCCAGGAGATGACGCTCCCGGTCGCGCTGGCCGGAAACGACGTCATCGGCCAGGCCAAGACCGGTACCGGCAAGACGCTCGGGTTCGGCCTGCCGCTGCTGGAGCGGGTCACCGTCCCCGTTGACGTCGAGGCCGGGCGGGCCGCGCCCGAGGCGCTGACCGACAGCCCGCAGGCCCTGGTCGTCGTCCCCACCCGCGAACTGTGCACCCAGGTCACCAACGACCTGCTGACCGCCGGCAAGGTCCGCAACGTGCGGGTGCTGGCGATCTACGGCGGCCGGGCGTACGAGCCGCAGGTCGAGGCGCTGAAGAGCGGCGTCGACGTGGTCGTCGGCACCCCCGGCCGACTGCTTGACCTCGCGGGCCAGCGCAAGCTCGACCTGTCCGCGGTGCGCACCCTGGTACTGGACGAGGCCGACGAGATGCTCGACCTCGGCTTCCTGCCGGATGTCGAGAAGATCATGGACATGCTTCCGAAGAAGCGGCAGACCATGCTGTTCTCGGCCACCATGCCGGGTCAGGTCATCTCGCTCGCCCGCCGCTACATGTCGCAGCCCACGCACATCCGCGCCACCGCGCCGGACGACGAGGGCGCGACCGTGGCCAACATCACCCAGCACGTGTTCCGTGCGCACTCGCTGGACAAGCCCGAGCTGGTCGCCCGGGTGCTGCAGGCAGAGGGCCGCGGTCTCGCGATGATCTTCTGCCGCACCAAGCGCACCGCCGCCGACATCGCCGAGCAGCTCGCCCGCCGCGGCTTCGCCTCCGGCGCGGTCCACGGCGACCTCGGCCAGGGCGCACGCGAGCAGGCGCTGCGGGCCTTCCGCAACGGCAAGGTCGACGTGCTGGTCTGCACGGACGTGGCGGCGCGCGGCATCGACGTCGACGGCGTCACGCACGTGATCAACTACCAGACGCCCGAGGACGAGAAAACGTACCTGCACCGCATCGGCCGCACCGGCCGCGCGGGGGCGTCCGGTACCGCGCTCACCCTGGTCGACTGGGACGACATCCCGCGCTGGCAGCTGATCAACAAGGCGCTCGACCTGTCCTTCCCCGAGCCGCTGGAGACCTACTCCACCTCTCCGCACCTCTACGAGGCGCTGGGCATCCCGGAGGGTACGAAGGGCGTGCTGCCGCGCGCCGCGCGCACCCGGGCCGGTCTGGCCGCCGAGGAGATCGAGGACCTGGGCGAGACGGGTGGCCGCGGCCGTGGCCGCAAGTCCGCCCCCGCCGCCGAAACCGAGCGCCCGAAGCGCGAGCGCACCCCGCGCCAGCGCCGCCGCACCCGCAGCGGCGAGCCGGTCGTGGAGGCGGCGGAAGCGGCGGCCACGCAGGCCGCCGCTCCGGTTGCCGAGGAATCCGAGCCCCGTCCGGCCCCGCGCCGACGCCGCCGTACGCGTGGCGGCGGCGCCCTCGCGGCCACGCCGAAGGCCCCGGCCGCCGAGGTGGCGCCGAAGCCGGAGGAGGCCGCGTCGGCCGCGGTGCCCGCACCGGCCCTGGCCCCGGCCTCGGAGGAGGCGCCCCCGGCGCCGCGTCGCCGCCGCACCCGCAAGGCTGCGACCGCCGAGGTGGTGGCCGAGGAGACGGCGCCCGCCCCGCAGACGCCCGCCGAGGAGGCGCCCGCACTGCAGACGCCCGCCGAGGAGGCGGCTCCCGCCCCGCGCCGCCGCACGCGCAAGGCAGCGGCCGCCAAGGTCGAGGACGCGGCGGAAGCCGTGGTCGAGGAGGCCGCCCCGGCACCGCGTCGCACCCGCAAGAAGGCCGTCGCCGAGGCGGTCGAGCAGGCTCCGGCTGAGGCGCCCGCGGCGGAGGCGGCGACCGAGGAGGCCGCTCCGGCGCCTCGCCGCCGTACCCGCAAGGCGGCGGCCGCCGAGGTGACGGAGGCAGTCGCCGAACAGGCCGCCCCGGCACCCCGCCGCACCCGCAAGACAGCCGCCGCCAAGGCCGCCGAGACGGCCCCCGCCGAGGAAACCACCCCGGCAGCGCGCCGCACCCGCAAGGCCACCGCCAAGGCACCCGCGGCGGAGGTGGCGACCGAGGAGGCCGCTCCGGCGCCTCGCCGCCGCACCCGCAAGGCGGCGGCCGCCGAGGTGACGGAGGCAGCCGCCGAACAGGCCGCCCCGGCACCCCGCCGCACCCGCAAGACAGCCGCCGCCAAGGCCGCCGAAACGGCCCCCGCCGAGGAAACCACCCCGGCAGCGCGCCGCACCCGCAAGGCCACCACCAAGGCGCCCACGGCGGAGGTGGCGACCGAGGAGGCCGCCCCGCGCCGCCGCACCCGGAAGGCCGCCGCCAAGGCGCCCGTGGAGGCGTGACGTTGGCACGACGGTGTGCCGGTTCCCGCGCGGGAACCGGCACACCTTTTTCCGTCCCGCCGCACCCGCCCCGTAGTCTCGCCGCATGAGTCGACCGCCTCTGCTTGAGCTGCCGCGATGCGTGCGCACGTACCATCTGCCGACCTCCCGTGGGTCGTTCGCCGTGTTGGACGCGGGGGACGCCCGGCGCGGCACGGCCCTTCTCGTGCCGGGGTTCACCGGTAGCAAGGAGGACTTCAACGGTCTGCTCGGGCCACTGGCCAAGGCGGGCTGGCGAGTTGCGGCCGTCGACGGCCGGGGCCAGTACGAGACCGGTGGTCCGCGCGACGAAAGCGCCTACGCGCAGCGGGAGTTGGCGGCCGATGTGGTCGCGCAGGCCGAAGCGCTTGGCGCGGACCGGGTGCACCTGCTGGGACACTCGTTCGGCGGCCTGGTGAGCCGGGCCGCCGTACTCCTCAGCGGCGCCGGACCGTGGGCGTCGCTGACGCTGATGAGTTCGGGACCGGCCGCCATCGAGACCAGCCAGCAGCAGCGCACGAAGACGCTGCTGGACGCGCTCGCGGTGATGGACATGGAGAGCGTCTGGCAGGCCATGCGGGAACTGGACGTCCAGGAAGCCGGCCCGGCCGCCGACGCGTCGAGGCCGCGCGTCGAGCCGCCGGGGCTCGACGAGTTCCTGCACCGGCGCTGGTTGTCGAACGTCCCCGAGCAGCTGATCGCCGCCGGTCGCCAGATGACCGCCGAGCCGGACCGGGTGGCCGAACTGGCGGCGGTCGAACTGCCGAAGCTGGTCGTCTCCGGTGAGGTGGACTACGCCTGGCCCGTCCCGTGGCTGGACGAGATGGCGGAGCGACTGGGCGCCCGCCGTGAGGTGGTCGCGGGCGCCGAGCACTCCCCCAACGCGGAGCGGCCCGACGCGACCGCGGCCGTGCTCGACGCCTTCTGGGGCTCGGTCTGACCACGTCGGCAGGTCCATCGTTAGCCGGTTAAAAAATTTCGTTAGCGTAGGGAATGTTTTCCTCGGTACATTCGTTGTACCCAGATGTAACGGGCACGACATCGTGGCGAAGCAGCCGCGAACTTCAATGAGGAGTGTCCGCCAGTCAGAACCCCGTGGTCGACGCGGGACGGACGAAAGGGAGAACTCATGCGCTTCGAGATCATGCGACTCGACGACGCCAACGGCTCGGCCGTGGACAGCACCGTGGTGGACGCCGCCTCCGTCAAGACGATCGTTCAGCAGGCGGCCGCCACCGGCCAGCGCCTCTACATCCGCCCCGCGGAGTAAGTCCGGACGAACGCGCAGCGCCCCGTACACCGTGGTACGGGGCGCTTTCGCATGAAGTGGCGGTGGCTCGGATTCCGCCGCGGTGCCTCAGCTTCCGCCGTGGATGAAGCCCATCACGCCGTTGGCCACCTGCTGCACCGCGATCGCCGAGAGCAGCATGCCGGACAGCCGGGTCACCAGCACCACGCCGCCGTCCTTGATCAGCCGGATGATCGCCAGCGAGTAGCGCATCGTCAGCCAGAGCACCAGGTGCATGGCGACGATCGCCGCCCACACCGACATCTGCTGGCCCACACCGCTGGCGTGCTGCACGGCGAGGATCACCGTCACGATGGCGCCGGGCCCGGCGAGCAGCGGCATGCCCAGCGGCACCAGCGCCACGTTCACGTCCTTGGTCGCGGTCGGCTCGTCCGCCTTGCCGGTCAGCAGGTCCAGCGCGATGAGCAGCAGGAGCAGTCCACCGGAGATCCGCAGCGCGGGTACCGAGACATGCAGGTAGTCGAGGATCTGCTGGCCGCAGACGGCGAAGACCGCGATCACGCCGAAGGCGACCAGTACGGCCTGGAGCGCCATCCGGCGCTGCACCTTGGCGGCGCGGCCACCGGTGAGGGCGATGAAGATCGGGGTGATGCCGGGCGGGTCCATGATCACGAACAGCGTGACGAATACCGACCCGAAGAGGGTGAGGTCGAACATGTTCAGTGGTGCTTTCCGCGGTCGGGGGCTGTGCGGCGGCGCGGCGGGGCGCGACGGGACGCTTCGGGTACGGGGGGAAGGGAGGGCCGAGGTCAGGTAAGCGGCGCTAGATGGCGCTGATCGGAACTGCGCCGGTCGCCCGGCGGAAGATCTCCCGGTAGACCTCGGGGTCCGTGGTGTACTCGCCGAGGCGACAGGTCTTGCGGCTGCCGTGGTAGTCGCTCGACCCGGTGACCAGCAGACCCAGCTCACCGGCGAGGGCACGCAGCCGGGCGCGGGCGGGTTCGTCGTGGTCCATGTGGTCGACTTCCAGGCCGTCCAGACCGGCGGCGGCGAGTTCGGCCGTCACGCTCTCCGGCACGGTCTGGCCGCGCTTCGCGGCGGCCGGGTGCGCGAAAACGGTGACCCCGCCCGCGCCCTTGACCAGGCGGATGGCGTCGAACGGATCGAGTTCGTGCTTCTCGACGTAGGCGCGTCCGCCGTTGGCCAGCCACTCGTCGGTGAAGGCGTCGGAGACGGTGGGCACGACGCCGAGTTCCACCATCGCGGTGGCCACGTGCGGCCGTCCCACCGCGCCGTCACCGGCGATCCGGGCGACCTGCTCCCAGGTCACCGGAACCCCGAGTTCGCGCAGCTTGGCGACCATGCCCTGGGCGCGCGGCACCCGGTCGTCACGGACCAGTTCGCGCTCGCGGGCCAGCTCGGGCTCGTCGGGGTCGAAGAGGTAGGCGAGCATGTGCATGCTGACGCCGCCGATCCGGCAGGACAGTTCGGCGCCGGTGACCAGGGTGAGGGGCTTGTCCAGCGCGCGTATCGCGGCCGTCGCCTCGGCGTGCCCGCCGACGGTGTCGTGGTCGGTGAGCGCGACGACGTCAAGACCGGCCGCCGCGGCGTTGTGCACCAGCTCGGTGGGGGTGTCCGTACCGTCTGAGGCGGTGGAGTGCGTGTGCAGGTCGATGCGCACGGCGCTGCTCCTTCACTGCCTCGGTACGGGGTGCGGTCGCAGCCGACTTCAGTCGGCCAGTACCGCCTTTGAAAGCCAAGGATAACGGCGATGGCAACCCGTAAATCCGAGGAGTCCACGCAGTGGGACGGACCTCAGTCCAGCAGTCGTGGTGACAGCGCCCCGCAGGGCAGCAGGTCGATCTCCGCTCCCGCCTCCCGTAGGTCGGTCAGTATCAGCTCGTCGTACATCAACAGCCCCGACTGCTCCGGCCAGACGATCGCCCACAGCCACAGGCCGAACGCCTCGCCCGCGAAGACCGCCCGGTCGGCCGGGGCGTCCGCGACGTGCCACAGCGGCGTCGGACGACCGGCGGCCAGCACCTTGGCGTGCGGCGGCTGGTCCACCGGCATACCCGGGCCGGGATCGGGTCCGGGGATGCCCGCGTAACGGGCGCCCAGCCCGACCCCCAGTTCCTCCGCCACCAGCACCAGCTCCCCCGGGCCCCCGAGCGGCCCGGGCCCGGAGCAGGCGACGGCGGTGGCCCGGCCGCCGCTGCGGTCGTCTCCCGCGCAGGCGACCCCGGTGAACAGCCAGCCGACGGGCAGCGGCCAGGGCATCCACACCGGTACCCGCGCACGGCGCACCACGACACTGAGCGCCTCGACGCTCGGCGGCACGACAGGTTGCAGCGGGTGCACACTGCCGTGAACGTCACACTGCCATGAATCCGCGAAGAGGCCGGGCGCCCGCACCCGGCCCCCGCACTTTGGGCAACTGGGTTCGCCCCTCATAGCGCCCCACGGTCCTCTTCTTCTCGCCCCCGCGTCAAGGACGATCACCCGTCCGCAGCGAGTCACGGCGGCGAGCAAGCACCGTCAAGCGCACCGGCGGTGGTGGGCCGTCAGCGTTCGGACGCTCCGCCCTGGGAGTTCGCGGGCCTGCCCCAAGAGGATCCGCCGCGACGGCGGCCGACGGCGGCGGCGGACCGGCGGTGCAGAACCCGCCTAGTCCGTGAGCGGAACGGTGCCGCGGACCGGGTCGCGCAGGTCGGTGCCGGCGGACAGCCAGCGCTCGTGCAGCGCGGCGGCGCCGTGCACCCGCTTCCACGCGGCCTCGTTGGCGGTCATCGGGAGCAGCGGGAAGAACCGCACCGGCTCCATGGGCGGGTCGAGCGCCAGGTCCTCGACCAGGCCGCCGGACTCGGCGACCAGCACGGCGGAGAACGGCGCGCCCGGCCACAGCGGTTCGCCCACGTCCAGGGAGGCGCCCGGTGCCACCACGAGACCCTCGACCTGCGGGGAGGCGGCCAGGACGGCCAGCGGCCTGAGCACCTTGTCAGTGTCGGCGTACCCGGCCCGTACCGTCAGGACCAACTCGGCGCGCGGGCCGCGCACCGGGTCCGCGGTGACCGAGGTGGGATCGCCCATCGGCTGCCGGGACATGCCGAGGGTCGCATAACGCACCACGCCCGCCTCGGCGTCGAAGAACCGCAGCACCTCGATGCGCTCGGTGCCGAGGAAGGTCACCGCCGCCCGCGCGTCCGGTTCACCGAGCGCCGTGCGCAGCCGCGCCTCGGTCAACTCCACCACATCAGCCATGCGGCGAGCATAGATCGCTCGACAGCCGCCCCAGGGCGCGTGGTACCCGCTTGGTAGGGTTTGGGCGCCCGTCGTCCGCGAACCCGGCGGCGGAACGTGGTGCTCCCCACGGGGACCGGCCGGAGGAGGTGGGGCTGCGATGGATCCCAGTCGACCGTGCAGTACCGGCAGCCCTTCCGTACAGCGCCCGGCGTGCCCGCCGCTCAACGCGACCGCCCGCGCACTCGTTTGACGGCCGCTTCTACGCGGCCGCGTAGGAGCCCCAGATGCCGATGATCAACGGCCTGCGTTCGGCGGTACGCCCCACCGTGCCCAAGAGCGCCAGCCACGCACCGCGGAGCGCGCCCGCCGCGGCGAGCCCGGTGGTCGACTGCGCGGTGTACCTCGGTGGCCGCCGCCACACCGGGCGGCTCACCCCGCGCGAGGCGCTGGACCTGGTACGGGAGACCGGCGAGGGGTTCGTGTGGATCGGCCTGCACGAGCCGGGTGAGCGGGAACTCGCCGGAATCGCGGGCGAGTTCGGGCTGCATCCCCTGGCCGTCGAGGACGCGGTGCACGCGCATCAGCGGCCGAAGCTGGAGCGCTACGACGGAACGCTGTTCACCGTCTTCAAGACGCTGCGCCATGTCGAGCACAGCGAAGTGACCGCGGCCGGCGACATCGTGGAGACCGGCGAGGTGATGGTCTTCACCGGCCTCGATCCTCCAAGCGAACCTGGCGCAGGCGACCGTCGCGCAGAACGAGGACATGCGGAAGATCACCGCCTGGGCGGCGATCCTAGCGGTGCCGACGATGATCACCGGTGTGTACGGCATGAACTTCGAGCACATGCCGGAACTGCGCGCCCGCTACGGCTACTACGTGGTGCTCGGCGTCACCGTGCTGATCTGCGCGGCGATCCACCGCGGCTTCCGGCGCAACGGCTGGCTGTGACAGCCCTGTTCAGGCGCCCGACTCCGGCGGCAGCGGCTGGGGGCTGCGCTCGGCCCTGATGACCAGGACGAGCCCGACGAGGATCACCAGCAGCGCCGGGTAGGCGGCCACCGGCGGTAGCTGACCGAGCCACAGCGCCGCGACCAGCGCCGCGCCGGGGGTCTCCAGCAGGATCGCGGTGGAGGTGACGGAGGGGCCGAGGCCGCGTACCACCCGGTTGATCAGGGAGTGCCCGAGCAGTTGCGCGGCGACGGTCAGCGCGACCAGCTTCAGCCAGGTCTGCCCGGTGTATCCGCCGCCCAGTGACGTCCCCGACACCAGGCACACCACCAGCAGCACCACGGCCGTCGTGGTGTAGCAGACGAACGTGTACGCGGAAGTGCTGACCGTGCGCCGCACCTCGGAGCCGAGCAGCACGTAACCGGCCGCCGCGATGCCACCGGCGAGTGCCAGCGCGTCGCCCGCAAGCGCCCGGGTGGACATTGCCAGGTCCACCCCGGAGACCATCAGCACACCGGCGAACGCCAGCGCCGCCCCCGCCCACACCAGGCCGGGCTGGCGCCGCCCGCGCAGCCGGAGGATCACCGTGGTCCATATCGGGGTGGTGGTCACCAGCGCGGTGGACGAGGCCACCGACGTCATCGACAGGCTCGGCAGCCACAGGCCGAAGTGCAGCGCCAGGATCACTCCGGCCGCCATCGACAGCAGCACCGCCCGCCGGCCCATCCGCCGCAACTCCCCGCGCCCGCGCAGCAGGACGAACGGGCTGAGCACACCGACCGCCATGGCGTTGCGCCAGAAGGCGATGGCCAGCGCGGGCGCGGCGGTGGCGGCGACCAGTGGCGCGGAGAAGGAGACCCCGGATATCGCCACCGCCAGCAGCAGGAGGTCGGTCCGTCGGGCCCCGGCGGCGGTCGGGGCCGCGCCCCGCCGTACCGGAGAGCGGTCGGATGTGACTCGGGGTCCAGCGGACACGGGCGGCGGCTCCGTTCGTGGTGCGGGGTTTCGGGGCTCGCGAGGCGTCTGGCCGCGCGGAGCCGTTCCAGGTTAGGCCGCCTGCGTGAGATCCGCTGGTCAACAGCCGCGCGGGCGGCCCCCCGAGGCCGCCAGGCATACTTCTGGCATGACGCAGACGGGACAGGCCGGACAGCCGGACGAGCACCTGCTGGACCGGGCGCTGATCGAGGAGGCCGCCAAGAAGTCCGGGCTGCTCTGGGTGCGCGGCACCGAAGGCACCCTGGCGCTGTGGCACCTCTGGCACGACGGCGCCGTGTGCGTGGTCGGCGGGGGCCCGGACGAACAGCCGCTGCCGGGGCTGGTGGACGGCGGTAGGGCCACCGTGACCGTCCGCAGCAAGGACAAGGGCGGCCGACTCGTCGCCTTCGAGGCCCGGGTCAGCGAACTGGCACCGCACAGCGAGCCCTGGGAGTCGGCAGTGGAGGAACTGAAGGGCAAGCGGCTCAACGCGCCGGACGCCGACACCATGGCGGAGCGCTGGGCCCGCGAGTGCCGGGTGCTGCGGCTGGAGCCGTACGGCTCGCCCAGCGAACGGCCCGGCACCATGCCGGACGACAGCGGCGCCGCCGCCCCCGTACCCACCCCGGCGACCACCCGCCGACCGGTCCCGGCCGCACTGCCCCGGCTGCTGTTCGGCAGGCGCGGCGCCAAGCGGGCGGTCAGTAACCGCTGACCTTCCCGTAGTCCAGCACCCGGCCGCTGTCCGGTGCCCGCACGGTGAACTGCTCGCCCCAGCCGGTGAGTTGCAGCGACCCGGAGCCGCCGGAGCGCTCGTAGCGCAGCGGGTAGGGGCGACCCCTGAGCGAGACGTCCAGGGTGCCGCTGGGCGCGCTCACGGCGACGGTGGGGGTGCCGCCGACCGAGCGGTGGCCGCCGCGGGCCGGGTTGGGGCCGAGCGAGAACAGGCCGTCCAGCAGTTGCCGCTTGTCCGTGAGGCCGGACAACCGCCGGTAGGCGGGATCGCGGGTGGGCACCTTCATGTACTTGCCGCCCAGCCTGCCGGTCAGCCGGGAGTCCTTCAGGTAGAGGTCGGTGCCGATCCTCAGCAGCTCATAGGTGTCGCGGTCGGTGCTGACCCGGCCGGATCCGGCGTCCGGGGCCAGCCGCATGTCCAGCCGGTAGGTCTGGCCGCCGCTGCTGACCGAGCCGGACAGCCGCACGGTGTCGGCCCGCTCGGCGGCGCCGCGGGCCTCGGAGACTATGGCGTCGGGTGCCAGGCTGCCGACGCCGTTGGTCCCCTGGTCGGCGTCACCGCACCCCACAAGCAGCAGGCCGGCCAGCGCAACCAGGGCCGTCCGCCGGGCGGCAGTCACTTAACGCACACCTCCTATAGCGACGAATAGCGAACGCTACCGCCCACCCGTCACCCCCCACCACCCTCAACCGAGGCACCACGCGCCACTGCCCGAAACCACCCGTCACCCCCACCACCGGCAACCGAGGCCTACTCGCCAGGTCGAGCCGCCTGCTCAGGCCGTTACCCTTACCTCTGGTCATTTGATCCTTCCTTCTGGCAGAGACACGTAACGGAGGCTCGGCATGGTCGCAGGAGCCCCGCGGGTATTCATCTCTCACCTGTCGGGTGTCGCCGTCTTCGACCCCAACGGCGATCAGGTCGGTCGGGTCCGGGACGTCATCGTGATGCTCCGGGTCGGCGGACGGCCGCCCCGGGTGCTCGGGCTGGTCGTGGAAGTGGTCAGCCGACGCCGGATCTTCCTGCCCATGACCCGGGTCACCAGCCTGGAGTCCGGCCAGGTCATCACCACCGGCGTACTGAACATGCGACGTTTCGAGCAGCGCGCCGCGGAGACGCTTGTCCTGGGCGAGCTGCTGGACCGACGGGTGCGGCTGGTGGAGACCGACGAGGAGGTGACCGTCCTCGACGTGGCGATGACCCAGCTCCCGGCCCGCCGCGACTGGGAGATCGACAAGGTCTTCATCCGCCTGGGCAAGGGCGGCGCGCTGCGGCGGCGGGGGGAGGCGCGGACCGTCGAGTGGTCGGCGGTCACCGGTTTCTCCGTCGAGGAACAGGGGCAGGGCGCCGCCAACCTGCTCGCCACCTTCGAGCAGCTGCGCCCGGCCGACCTGGCCAACGTGCTGCACCATCTGTCGCCCAAGCGGCGCTCCGAGGTGGCCGCCGCGCTCGACGACGACCGGCTCGCCGACGTACTGGGCGAGCTGCCGGACGACGACCAGGTGGAGATCCTGGGCAAGCTGGCCGAGGAGCGCGCCGCCGACGTGCTGGAGGCGATGGACCCGGACGACGCCGCCGACCTGCTGTCCGAGCTGCCGGAGGCCGACCAGGAGCGGCTGCTGACTTTGATGCAGCCGCAGGACGCGGCCGACATGCGGCGGCTGATGTCGTACGAGGAGCGCACCGCGGGCGGTCTGATGACCACCGAGCCGATCGTGCTGCGCCCGGACGCCTCGGTCGCCGACGCGCTGGCCCGGGTCCGCAACAAGGACCTGACCCCGGCGCTGGCCGCGCAGGTGTACGTGTGCCGGCCACCGGACGACACGCCGACGGGCAAGTACCTGGGCGTGGTGCACTTCCAACGGCTGCTGCGCGAGCCGCCGTTCACCCTCGTCGGCTCGGTCGTGGACACCGATCTGCGCCCGCTGCCGCCGGACACCCCGCTGCCCGGGGTGACGAGCTATCTCGCGACGTACAACATGCTGGCCGCGCCGGTGGTGGACGAGAGCGGTTCGCTGCTGGGCGCGGTCACCGTGGACGACGTACTGGACCATCTGCTGCCTGACGACTGGCGTGAGGTGGCGGTCGCCAAGATGCCGCACGAGCTGACGCACGCGAGCGAAGACGGAGGAGGTCGCGCATGACCATGGAACGGACCAAGGCCTCAGGACCGGCCCGCTCCAGGGTCCGGCTGGACGTACCGCGTGAGGTGCGGATCAGCGTGCTGCCGTCGTACGACCCGGAGACCTTCGGGCGGATGTCGGAACGCGTCGCGCGCTTCCTGGGGACCGGGCGGTTCCTGATCTGGATGAGCGTGCTGCTGTTCCTGTGGGTGGTGTGGAACACCTCGGCGCCCAACGGCCTGCGGTTCGACAGCTATCCGTTCATCTTCATGAACCTGGCGCTCTCGCTGCAGGCCGCCTACGCGGCCCCGCTGATCCTGCTGGCGCAGAACCGGCAGGACGACCGGGACCGGGTCAACCTGGAGCAGGACCGCCGGCGCAACGAGCGCAGCATCGCCGACACCGAGTACCTGAGCCGGGAGATCGCGGCGCTGCGCATGAACATGGGCGAGGTCGCAACCCGCGACTGGATCCGCTCCGAGCTCCAGGACATGCTCAAGGAGCTGGAGGAACGCAGGCAGCCCGAGACCGAACGGAGTGACAAAGCCGACGGGGCACCCCGCCCGTAGTGTCACGGGGTCGCCGTACCATCAGTCGTATGGCTACCGACACGTACGGCACCCTTCCCGCCACGGACGCGGTGCGCGCCGCGCTGGCGACGGTGAACGATCCCGAGATCAACAAGCCCATCACCGATCTCGGCATGGTCAAATCCGTGGACATCGCCGAGGGCGGTCTGGTGCGGGTCGGCGTCTTCCTGACCGTCTCCGGCTGCCCGCTGCGGGACAAGATCACCAGCCTGGTGACCGACGCGGTCTCCAAGGTGCCGGGCGTCACCGGTGTCGAGGTCGAGCTGGACGTGATGAGCGACGAGCAGCGCCGTGAGCTGGCGGCGTCGTTGCGCGGCGGACAGGCCGAGCGGGAGATCCCGTTCGCCCGTCCGGGCTCGCTGACCCGGGTCTACGCGGTCGCCTCCGGCAAGGGCGGTGTCGGCAAGTCCTCGGTGACCGTCAACCTGGCCGCCGCGATGGCCGCCGACGGCCTCAAGGTGGGTGTGGTCGACGCCGACATCTACGGCCACTCGGTGCCGCGCATGCTCGGCGCGGACGGCCGGCCGACCCAGGTGGAGAACATGATCATGCCGCCGTCGGCGAACGGCGTGAAGGTCATCTCGATCGGCATGTTCACCCCCGGCAACACGCCGGTGGTCTGGCGCGGCCCGATGCTGCACCGCGCGCTCCAGCAGTTCCTGGCCGACGTCTACTGGGGCGACCTGGACGTGCTGCTGCTGGACCTGCCGCCCGGCACCGGTGACATCGCCATCTCTGTCGCGCAGTTGATCCCGAACGCCGAGATCCTGGTGGTGACGACGCCGCAGCAGGCCGCCGCCGAGGTGGCCGAGCGGGCGGGCACCATCGCGGTGCAGACCCACCAGAAGATCGTCGGCGTGATCGAGAACATGTCCGGCATGCCGTGCCCGCACTGCGGCGAACTCGTCGACGTCTTCGGCACCGGCGGCGGCCAGCGGGTCGCCGAGGGCCTGACCAAGGTCACCGGCACCAACGTCCCGGTGCTCGGCTCCATCCCGATCGACGTACGGCTGCGCGAGGGCGGCGACGACGGCCGCCCGGTGGTGCTCACCGACGCGGAGTCCCCGGCCGGGTCCGCGCTGCGCACCATCGCGGGCAAGCTCGGTGGCCGCCAGCGCGGCCTGGCCGGGATGTCCCTGGGCATCACGCCGCGCAACAAGTTCTGACCTCTCGGCCGGGCGTCACCGCCGGCGTGGGCTACCCCTCGTAGGCGGTGATGTCCGGCACCACGGCGAACGCCAGGCCGTAGGCGCTCATACCGCGCCCGTACGCGCCGATGTGCGCCGTCGAGGCCGAACCGGCCAGCACCCAGCCGTACTCCGACTCGCGGTAGTGGAACGGCGTCGGCACGCCGTCCACCGGCAGCGTCAGCGTGGACCAGGCGGAGCCGGCCAGGTCGTCCGCCAGTTCCCAGGCGATCGCCGTCTGCTGCTCCAGCCAGTCCTGCCGCAGCGACCGCTCCATCCGGTGCGGCCAGGTGTACGACAGCAGCCCGGAACCGGCCAGCCAGGCCGCCGAGTTCACCGAGGTGGCTTCCAGCACGCCGGTGCCGTCCGCGCTGCGCCGCAGCGGACGGTGCGCCAGGGTGACCACGACGGCGAACCGCTGGGCGTCCGGCGCCGGGTCCGCCATCGGCAGCGAGGACTTCAGCGTCGGCATGTCGCCGTGGCCGAGGGCGCCGTGCTCCACCGTGCCGTCCGCGCTGGTCCCCACCTGCATGAGCCAGCGCGGTCCGGCGAACGCCTGGTCCAGCCCGTACCAGGGGAAGGACGCCAGCAGATAGCCGTCCACCGGACGGCCGCCTTCGGGCCCCCTGCCGTCCACCCCCGGGTCCCGTTCACCACTTGCTGCCGTAGCCCCCGCACGACTCGTGGTCTCCACCGCGGCGCCTCCTCCACTGCCCGCACGTCTCATCGGCCGGCGCGGGGTGCGCCAGCCGATGCGCCCCACCCCTCGGGCGAATCCAAAACGAATACAAAAGTAATGGACAACCTAAGTGAGAATAGCCACTCTTAGGTGGCGATCCGGGCAGGTGGTCGACTCAGGTGGCGTCCGCGTCGAACGGCGGGTGCTCGCCGGGCCGCAGCGGTTCGCTCTTGTGGAGGCGGTCGGTGCCGTTCATCCCGGGAGCGCTCGTGGGGTCGCCGGCGGTGCGGACCGTGTGGCGTCCCTCCTGGACGGCGTCCTTGACGGTCGCCATCTCGTCCTTGAGGTCGAAGCTGTTGCGGATCTCCTTCAGCCCCAGGCTGTCGTTGTCCATGAGGTTCTTGCGGACGAACGTCTTGGGGTTGAGGTCCTCGAACTCGAAGTCCTTGAACTCCGGACCCAGCTCCTTGCGGATGTCCTCCTTGGCGCTGTCGGAGAACTCACGGAGCTTGCGGATCATCCGGCTGGCGTCCTGGATCAGTTTGGGGAGTTTGTCCGGCCCGAAAATGATCACAGCGAGGAGCATGATGGCAACAAAATCCAACGGACTTATGTTGAAGAACACCGTTGCGGCTCCTTGGGACGTCTTTGGACACCAACGGTACCCGTCCGTCGGGGCGGCTCGGGAGGGTGTCCGGTGAACGTCGGGTGCGTCGGTGGGACAACGGGTCGCGCCGCGCCGCGGGTCATCCGGTGGTCGAGCCGCCCAGCACCAGGTCGACCGGGCGGGGCGCCGCGTCACCGCTCCTGACCATCAGCTTGATGTGGTCGCCGGGCGTGTGACTGCGGGTGCGCACTATCAACTCGGCGCCGGTGTGCACCGGTTCGCCGTCCACCTGGGTGATGATGTCGCCCGGCTTGAGCCCGGCGTTGGCGCCGGGGCCGCCCGGGGTGACGGCGGGCGCGCCGTTCGGGCCCTGGTCGGCGATCCGGGCGCCGTCGCCGACGTAGCGCATGTCGACGGTGACACCGATCACCGGATGGACGGCCTTGCCGGTGTTGATCAGCTCCTCGGCGACCCGCTTCGCCTGGTTGATCGGGATCGCGAAGCCAAGCCCTATGCTGCCGCCCTGGCTTCCGGCGCCGTCCGGTGAGCCGTTGTCCGCCGCGCGGATCGCGCTGTTGATGCCGATGACCTGGGCCTGGGCGTTCATCAGCGGGCCGCCGGAGTTGCCGGGGTTGATCGGTGCGTCGGTCTGCAACGCGTTGACGTAGCTGACCTCACCGGCGCCGCCCGCGCCGCCGGACGCGGTGATCGGCCGGTCCTTGGCGCTGATGATGCCCGAGGTGACGGTTCCCTCAAGGTCGTAGGGGGCGCCGATGGCGACCACCGGGTCGCCGACCCGCACCGACTCGGAGTTGCCGAGCGGCAGCGGCTTGAGGCCGGACACCCCGCCGACCTTGATGACCGCCAGGTCGTCACCGGTGTCCCGGCCGACGATGGTCGCCTTGTGGGTGGCGCCGCCGCTGAACGTGACCGAGATGTCGCCGCTGGAGGAGGCCGGGGCCACCACATGGTTGTTGGTGAGGATGTGGCCCTGGGTGTCCAGGACGAACCCGGTGCCGGTGCCCTCCTCGCCGTTGCCCTTGACGTGGATGTAGACCACGCCCGGCAGTGTGCGGGCGGCGATCCCGGCGACGGTTCCCGGCGCGCGCCCGCCGTGGTCGGCGGGCGCCTGCGGCAGGGTGATCCCCGGGCCGGCTTCCTGCCGCTGGACGTACGCACCGGCGACCCCGCCGATGAGCCCCGCGATGATCGCGGCCGCCGCGACCGCGACCACCAGCCCGCGCCGCTTGGGCGTCGGCGTGGGCTGCGCGGGCGGCGCCCAGGGGTCGTACCGGTGCCAGTCGCCCGGCGGCGGGGCCGCCGGGGGCGCGGCGGGATAGGCGGGCGGCGCCGTGGGGCGCTGCACCGGCGGCGCGGGCGCCCAGGGCCCGGGGCGGCCGTACGGCGGGGTGCCGTAGGGGTCCGCGGGATGCCGCGGCGCGGCGGCGTCCGCCGGGTGGCCGGCGCCCGCCACCGGCGCGGCGTAGGGGTTTGCGGGCACGGGCTGGGAGGGGGGCACGGCGGGAGCGGGCGGGATGGCGGGCCGGTCGGACGGTTCGGCGGCCTGGGAGGGTTCCGGCGCGGGCTCCTTCGACAGCGACGGCCGTTGCGCGGCGTCGGCGGGCGTGGGCGGCGTGCCGTCGGGGCGGTCCCCGGAGTCCGGACCCGCGTCGGCGCCGTCCGCCGGCGCGGGCTGGGCGGGAGCCGGTTCGGCCATCTGGGGGACCCCGGCGGGCGCCTCGGGGTCGGACGGCGCCGTGGGGTCCTGGGACCGCGGCGCCTCCTGCGGGCGACTCCACCAGTGCGGCCGGGCGGCCTTCCCCTCGTCCATGTTCTCCCCTGTTTTCCGCGGTCCCCCCGGCACGGGAGGACTCAGCAGCCTCTCCCACCTCTCAGCCCACACCCGTACCCCCGAGGGCGCAACGCGGCAGGCTACGCACCCGGAATTCAATCAGGCATACCAAGGCGCATCAGCGCGCGGGGCCGCGGCCCAGCAGCGGCAGCGGGGACGGCGCCACCGACCGGGCGGTCAGCGGCATGGGCGGCTGCGGCACCGCCTCCGGAGTGGTGGAGGCGAGCGACACCGGCTCGCGGCCACCCTGCGGCAGCAGCATCGGCGCGGAAACCGACAGGGGCCTGGCGTGCGCCGCGGACCCCCTGAGCAGCCCGCCCGGCCGCTCCCGGCCCGCCAGCAGCGCGCCGTTGCCCCCGCCGAGCGGAGTGACCGCGGAGCCTCCGCCCGCGTCGGCCGCACCGCCGCCCTCGACCGCGGCGTCCAGCGGCAGCGCGCCGCCCAGCGCGATCGCCGCCAACGAGAAAGCCCCGGCCGCCGCGAAGGCGAACCGCCGCCCGCGCGAGGCCGCCCGGTTGACGTCATGGATGCGGAACCGGAAGCCGTCCAGCCGCCCGCTGGACGGCGTCAGCGCGCTGGCCCCGCTCGGCGGCAGATACCTCTCCGCGCCCTCCCGGTGCCCGAACGGCCGGTACTCGTCCCGTGCCCCCGGCCGCTCCGCCGGGCCGAACTCGTCCTGCGGCCCGAACAGGCCGCCGCCGAAGTACGGGCCGTCTCCACCTCCGGGGCCGTTGGCGGGCAGCCCCTGCAACCGGGCCAGCAGCCCGGCGGACAGCGCGGGGGGCATCGCGTCGGCGACCGCGTTCTTCAGCCGCCGCTGCTCATCGGCCTCCGCCTTGCACTGCTCGCAGGTGGCCAGATGGGCCAGCACGCGCTCGCGCGTGTCGTCGCGCAGCTCGCCGTCGACGAACGCCGCCAGGCGGTCGCCGAGGTGTTCCTCAGCCGTCGAGCGGGCCGCGCCGCTCGTACCACTTCGGAATGGGCCTTTGCCGCTCACGCTCTCCCCCGCGTCGCCGGTCCTTCGCTGCTCTGTGCGCCCGCGGTCACCGCGGCCATCGCGCGCCCGGGGCGGGCGGCGGGCGCACGGTGCTGCAGGGCGCTGCGCAGGTGGGAGCGGCCGCGGTGGATGCGGCTGCGGACGGTACCCAGCTTGACCCCGAGGGTGGCCGCGATCTCCTCGTACGACAGGCCCTCGATGTCGCACAGCACCACCGCCGCCCGGAACTCCGGCGCGAGGGTGTCCAGCGCCTGCTGGACGTCCGCGTCGAAGTGGGTGTCGTTGAAGTGCTGCGCGGGCGATGGCTCACGGCTGGGCAGCCGCTCCGCCGCGTCCTCGCCGAGGGCGTCGAACCGGATCCGCTGACGGCGCCGCACCATGTCCAGGAACAGGTTGGTGGTGATGCGGTGCAGCCAGCCCTCGAAAGTGCCGGGAGTGTAGGTGGACAGCGACCGGAAGACGCGGACGAAGACCTCCTGGGTGAGGTCCTCGGCGTCGTGCTGGTTGCCGGTCAGGCGGTAGGCGAGGCGGTAGACCCGTGCGCTGTGCGTGCTGACGATCTCCTCCCAGGAGGGCGGAGTCCACGTCTCGCCGTCGGTCCCGAAGGAGGCCGTGGCGGCGAACGTCGCGGTGGCGTTCACGGGCGCGGTCTCGGAGCCTGCGGTGGCGGCGGTGGCACGGTCAGCGTTGTTGTTCACGGATCTCGGCTGCCCGGCCGACCGACGGAAACGCCTGAGCACTCCCCGGTCACCGTCGGCAGCCGCACCTCCCCTGTCGGCTCTGGTGGTGTCCAGTAGAGCCCCTACCATATCCACCTCGCCCGTTAGCTCCGGATAAGCAACATTGTCCCGGCTCTGGTCCGTTGGAACCGTCGGTGAATACGGAAGCCCTGCGCGTTCTCCCGTACCCATCCCACCAGCGTCAACGCACGGTCCCCTCCGCAGGTTCCCGTCGGCAGCGGATACAGTCGCCGAGCGACTTCACGCACGACCGCGGGGACAAACGGGGACAGGAGAGGGCCATTACCGGCAACCGGCAGGCGAGCTGGGCGTTCGCGGACGCCTTCGTCGCCGAGGACGAGGCGCTGCTACGGGCCCGGGAGCGCGCCCGGGAGGTTTGCGTGCGCTCTGTCTCCCCCGGCACCGGCGCCGCCCTGCGGATGCTGGCGGCGACCGCGGACGCCCGGGTCGTCGCGGAGATCGGCACCGGGGTCGGGGTGTCCGGCATCCACCTGCTGCACGGGATGCGCCCGGATGGTGTGCTGACCACGGTGGACACCGAGCCGGACCGCCAGCAGCTGGCCCGCGAGGCCTACCGGGAGGCGGGCTTCGCGGCGAACCGCGCCCGGTTCATACCCGGCCCCGCCCTGGATGTCCTGCCACGGCTCGCGGACGGCGGCTACGACCTGGTCTTCTGCGACGGCGACCGGCTGGAGTACCCGCAGTACCTGGCCGAATCGTTGCGCCTGCTGCGGCCGGGCGGACTTGTCTGCTTCGAGGGGGTCTTCGCCCAGGGCCGGGCCATGGACGCCGCCCACCAGGAGACCGAGGTGCACGGGGTGCGTGAGGTGATGCGCGTGGTGCGCGACAGCACGGCGCTGGTACCGGTACTGCTGCCCACCGATGACGGGCTGCTGTGCGCGGTGAAGAAAGGGACATGAAGACGGCTCCGGGCTTTTGCGAACACATCCCGGTGTTCACAAAAGCCCGGAGCCGGAAAATCCGAAGGTCCGAGCCGCGCTCGCGGCTCATGACGCCGTATTTCAGACGACTACCTTCTCCAGGGCCTCGCCCAGGGCCTTGGCCTCATCGGGTGTCAGCTCGACGACGAGTCGTCCGCCGCCTTCGAGCGGAACGCGCATGACGATGCCCCGCCCCTCCTTTGTCACCTCGAGCGGGCCATCACCCGTCCGCGGCTTCATGGCCGCCATGCTCGTTCCCCTTCCTGAAACCAGCTCCTCGCAACCGGCGGCCCAGGCGCCGCCGGACTCGAACACATTGGTTCCAGGCCATTATCCCGCATGCCAGTCCCCTATGACCAACATCGGGGACAGGCCACGCGACGACACCCGCTCGCAAAACCACCCAATCCGGCGAGGTGGCTGCGATACTCCCGCCCCTCGTTCCGCTTCGGGCCGAACGAGCTGAACGGATTCTTTGACGCAGGTCACATGTCGGCCCGTGACGATCTCCGGCATGCTGACCGCAGCGCACACCGCGCCACAGCCGCGACGGAGGGGACTGACTGCCATGGCCGACACCGTGCTCTACGAGGTGGCCGAAGGGCTCGCGACCATCACCCTGAACCGGCCCGAAGCGATGAACGCCCTCGACAACGAGACCAAGGACGCGCTGCGGGACACCCTCCGGGAAGCGGCCGCCGACCAGTCCGTACGGGCGGTGCTGCTCACCGCGACCGGTCGGGCGTTCTGCGTCGGCCAGGACCTCAAGGAGCACGTCGGCACGCTGCGCCAGCCGTCCGCACCGGGCGGCAAGACGATGAGCACCGTCCAGGAGCACTACAACCCGATCGTCACGGCCATCGCGACCATGCCCAAGCCGGTGGTGGCCGGGGTGAACGGGGTCGCGGCGGGCGCGGGCGCGGGGTTCGCCTTCGCCGCCGACTACCGGGTGGTGGCGGACTCCGCCAGCTTCAACACGTCCTTCGCCGGGGTGGCGCTGACCGCCGACTCGGGGGCGTCATGGACGCTGCCGCGCCTGGTCGGCCCGGCACGCGCCGCTGACCTGCTCATGTTCCCACGCAAGATCACCGCGCGGGAGGCGTTCGAACTCGGCATCGCGCAGAAGGTGGTGCCGGCCGAGGAACTGCCCGCCACCGCCCTGGCGGTGGCCCGCGAGCTGGCCGAGGGGCCGACGGTCGCCTACGCCGCGATCAAGGAGTCGCTCGCCTACGGGGCCTCGCACTCCCTGGTCGACACCCTGGCCAAGGAGGACGAGTTGCAGGAGCGCGCCGGAACCTCGGCGGACCACCGCATCGCGGTGGAGGCCTTCCTGAACAAGGAGCGGCCGAAGTACATCGGCCGCTAGCCGTTCGGGCCGCGCCCCGGCGGGGGGGCGCAGCCCCCGCTACCGGAAGTCGCAGGTCGCCAAATGGTCGTTGACCAGCCCGCACGCCTGCATCGTGGCGTACGCGGTGGTGGCACCGATGAAGCGGAAGCCGCGCTTCTTGAGGTCCTTGGCAAGGGCGGTGGACTCCGGCGTGGTGGCCGGAACATCGGCGATCGTCCGCGGCGCCGGACGATCGCCCGGTGCGTAGGACCAGATGAGCGCGTCCAGGCCGCCCTCGTAGGACTCGGCGACGTCGAGGACGGCGCGGGCGTTCGCGATGACCGCGTCGATCTTGGCCCGGTTGCGGATGATGCCGGGATCGGCGAGCAGCCGTTCCCGGTCGGCGTCGGTGAACCTGGCCACCGCCTCCGGCCGGAAGTCCGCGAAGGCGGCACGGAACCCGGCCCGGCGCCGCAGGATCGTCAGCCAGGACAGACCGGACTGGAACGCCTCCAGCGACAGCCGCTCGTACAGCTCCACGTCGCCGTGCACCGGATGCCCCCACTCGGTGTCGTGGTACGCCCGGTAGTCCGCGTAGCCGTCCGCGTCCCGCGCCCAGGGGCAGCGGGTCCGTCCGTCGGCGCCGGTGACCGGCCCGCCCTCAGTCATGCGGCTGCTCCCCGTTCGCCGCGGCGTCCCGCGGGTGCTCCTTCACCAGTGACGGCGCGCCGAGCGCCGCGTCCTGGGCTCCCGCCAAAGCGGCCTCCAACTCGGCGATGCGCGCGTCCCGTTCGGCCAGTTCGGCGGCGAGCCGGTCGAGCACGTCGTCCACCGCGTCCATCCGGTAGCCGCGCAGCGTCACGGCGAGCCGCAGGTCGTCGATGTCGGCGCGGCTGACCGGCCGGTCCCCGGGCAGCGGGTCCGACAGGCGGTCCGGCTCGGCGTCGCGCAGTGTGCCCCCGTCACCGAGCACCGCGACGGCGACGGCGCCGACCACCGCGACCAGCGCGATGAGCATGAACCAGAACAAGACGATCTCTCCCGGGTCCGGCCTCAATACCTGAAGCGTCGGTGCCTTTGGTGTCCAAGTGTCCGCCCCGATCGTGCCATGCCGCGCTGTAGACGGTCGTGCGGCGGGCGACGGGTTAGGGTCGCGACGGGCGCATCGAGGAGTGTCGGCACCGGGTGGAGCTCCCGTGCGCGGGGCGGCCGATCGAGGAGGGCGTGAACAGCATGCTGCGGTTGGGCAAGCGCGAGTTCGGGGACCACGAACCGGTGATCATGGCGATCGTGAACCGGACGCCGGACTCCTTCTACGACCGGGGCGCCACCTTCACCGACGAGGCTGCGCTCGCCCGGGTGGACCGGGCGGTGTCAGAGGGTGCTGCGATCATCGACATCGGTGGGGTCAAGGCCGGTCCCGGGGAGGAGGTGTCGGCCGAGGAGGAGATCCGTCGTACGGCCGCGTTCGTCGCCGAGGTGCGCCGGCGGTTTCCGGACGTGGTGATCAGCGTCGACACCTGGCGGCACGAGGTCGGGGAGGCCGTCTGCGAGGCGGGCGCGGACCTGATCAACGACGCGTGGGGCGGGGTGGACCCGAAGCTGGCCGAGGTCGCGGCGCGCTTCGGGGTGGGCCTGGTGTGCACGCACGCGGGCGGCGCCGAGCCGCGAACCCGCCCGCACCGGGTGAGCTACGAGGACGTGATGGCCGACATCCTGCGGGTCACCCTGGGGCTGGCGGAACGGGCGGTGGAGCTGGGGGTGCGGCGGGACGGGATCATGATCGACCCCGGCCATGACTTCGGGAAGAACACCCGGCACTCGCTGGAGGCGACCCGGCGGCTGGGCGAGATGGTGGGCACCGGCTGGCCGGTGCTGGTCTCGCTGTCGAACAAGGACTTCGTCGGCGAGACCCTGGACAAGCCGGTCAGGGAGCGGCTGCTGGGCACGCTGGCGACCACCGCCGTCTCGGCCTGGCTGGGCGCCAGGGTCTACCGGGTGCACGAGGTCGACGAGACCCGCCAGATCCTGGACATGGTGGCCACCATCGCGGGCCACCGCCCTCCGGCCGTGGCCCGCCGCGGCCTGGCTTAACGGCGGCCCGCCCTGGGACGGGGCCGCCGCCGCTCAGCGGTCCGCCTCCTTGGTGACGAACTTGACCGCCTCGTCCACGTCGTCGGTGAGCTGGAACAGCTCCAGGTCGTGCCGGGACGCCTTGCCCTCGGCGACCAGGGTGTCCCGTACCCAGTCCACCAGGCCGCGCCAGTAGTCCACGCCGAACAGCACGATCGGGAAGCGGGTCACCTTCTTGGTCTGGACCAGTGTCAGCGCCTCGAAGAGTTCGTCCAGCGTGCCGAAGCCGCCCGGCAGCACGACGAACCCCTGCGCGTACTTGACGAACATCGTCTTGCGCACGAAGAAGTAGCGGAAGTTGATGCCCACGTCGACATAGGGATTGAGCCCCTGCTCGAAGGGCAGCTCGATGCCGAGGCCGACCGAGGCGCCGCCCGCCTCGCACGCCCCCTTGTTGGCGCCCTCCATCGCCCCGGGACCGCCCCCGGTGATCACCGCGTACCCGGCCCCGGCCAGCGCCCGTCCGATGCGTACCGCCGCCTCGTACTCGGGCGAGTCGGCGGGAGTGCGGGCGGACCCGAACACGCTGATCGCGGGCCCGAGTTCGGCCAGCGCGCCGAAGCCCTCGACGAACTCGGACTGGATCCGCATCACCCGCCACGGATCGCCGTGCAGCCAGTCCGTCGGCCCCTGGCTGTCCAGCAGCCGCTGGTCCGTCGTACCCGTCTGGACCTGGCCCCGGCGCCGCACCACCGGCCCGGTGTGCCGCTCCGGCCAGCCCTGGCCGCAGGGGACGGCCTCGGCGGTCGCGTTCGCCGCCGCGGCGGCCTCCTGTGCCTCGCGCAAGCTGCGCTCCCGCCCCGGGTCCTCCGCGTTGCCACTGCCCACGTCGTACCGCTCCTTCCCGCGCCCGGCCCGTTGCGGGCCACCGATTGCAGCGTACGTACCCAGGGCCCGCTACGCCCCCAACCAGTGGCGCAGCCGGTCCTCGCACTCCAGGATCGCCGAGGTGGCCACGTGTTCCTCACGGGTGTGGGCGAGCTTGGGGTCACCGGGACCGTAGTTGACGGCCGGGATGCCGAGGGCGGAGAACCGGGCCACATCGGTCCAGCCGTCCTTCGGCGCGGGCTTGCCGCCGATCGCCGCGACGAACGCGGCGGCGGCCGGATGCGACAGCCCCGGCATGGCACCCGGCGCGGAGTCGGTGAGCACCACGGTGAAGCCCTCGAAGACCTCCCGCACGTGCGCCAGCGCCTCCTCCTCCGAACGGGTGGGCGCGAAACGGTAGTTGACGGTCACCGCGCAGCTGTCGGGGATGACGTTGGTGGCGTGACCGCCCTCGATCAGCACCGCGTTCAGCCCCTCGCGGTAGGTGAGCCCGTCGATCTCCACCCGCCTCGGCCGGTACTCCGCGAGCCGTGCGAGCACCGGCGCCGCGGCGTGGATGGCGTTCTCGCCGAGCCAGGCGCGCGCCGAGTGGGCGCGGCGGCCGGTGGTCTCCACCCGTACCCGCAGGGTGCCCTGGCAACCGCCCTCGACCAGCGCGTCGGTGGGCTCCATCAGCACCGCGAAGTCACCGGTGAGCCAGTCGGGGCGGTGCTCGGCGAGCCGCTTGAGGCCGTTGAACTCGGCCGCGATCTCCTCGGCGTCGTAGAAGACGAAGGTCAGGTCGCGGTTGGGCTCGGTCAGCGTGGCGGCCAGCCGCAGTTGGACCGCGACGCCGGACTTCATGTCGCTGGTGCCGCAGCCGTGCAGCACCCCGTCCACCAGCCGCGACGGCACGTTGTCGGCGATCGGCACGGTGTCCAGGTGCCCGGCCAGTACGACCCGCTCGGCCCGCCCGAGGTTGGTGCGGGCCACCACCGCGTCGCCGTCCCGGTCGACGGTCAGGTGCGGCAGTTCGCGCAGCGCCTGCTCGACGGCGTCCGCGAGCGGCTTCTCCGCCCGGCTGACCGACGGGATGTCGACGAGCTGTGCGGTGACGGCCGCCGCGTCCTGGCTGAGATCGAGTGCGGGTGTGCTCATGTCGGCGACCCTACCTGGGGCCATCCCGGGCCGGGTCCGGGAATTCGGCGGTGCGGCGGGCTCAAGTACGGTGTCGTCCGTGCCCGTGTACCAGCCATCGCACCAGACCTCCGGGGGCACTCGTGCCCCGCGCGGCCGTCGCATCCGGTGCGCCGCCGCGCTGCTGGCGCTGCTCACGGTGGTGGGGTACGTGGTCTTCGTGGACTGGACGGGTTCGCACGGTCTGGACTGCTACGTGGAGGCGAACGGCACGCGACTCGGCCTCCAGCAGCCGCAGGCGGCGAACGCGGCGACGATCGGTGCCGTGGCCTCCTCGCGCGACCTGCCGGAGCGGGCGCTGACGATAGCCCTGGCGACGGCGATGCAGGAGTCGAAGCTGCACGACATCAAGGGCGGCGACCGCGACTCGCTGGGCCTGTTCCAGCAGCGCCCGTCCCAGGGCTGGGGCACCGCGGAGCAGATCCTGGACCCGGTCTACTCGTCCGGGGAGTTCTTCGACGAGCTGGTCAAGATCCCCGGCTACTCACGGCTTCCGCTGACCGCCGCCGCGCAGAAGGTGCAGCACAGCGGCTTTCCGCAGGCCTACGCCAAGCACGAGGCGGACGCCTCGATGCTGGCCGCCGCGCTGTACGGGCGGGAGCCCAGCCTGAGCTGCCGGGTGCCGTCGGGCGGCAGCCCGGGCGATCCGGTGGCGGTACGGCAGCGGCTGGCGCGGGAGTTCGGCGCGCAGGTGCTGGAGCGGCAGGGCAGCGCGGACGGCGCCCCGGCCGAGGCGGCGGGCACGGGCGCCCTGCCCGGAGACACCAGCGGCTCCACGGTGACGGTGCCCGGCGACGCGGCCGCCGACCCGACGGACGAGGACCCGACGCAGCACGGCTGGGCGCTGGCGCAGTGGGCGGTGGCGCACGCGCCGGAGCTGCGGATCGCCGAGGTGGCATATCGCGGCCGGATTTGGCGGGCACGGGAATCCGGCAGCGGCTGGGTGAAGGACGCGGCACGGCCCGGACATTCGTACGGGGATGTTCGGATCACCGTCGAGCACTAGTCGCGCAAAGTTCCGGATGCTACCCCGCAAGGGGAATACGGAGCGCTCGGCAAGACTCCTTGAGCACCCCGCCCGCGCATTCCCCGCAATCCCTCAACTCCCTTGGGGCACCTGCGCGGTGACGTTTCCTCCGCCGCCCGAGAACCAGCAGGAATGCCCTATTCTCCCGAAAGTCTATTATGCGACACATTGCCAACTCTTTACCTCGAACAACCGCAACTTTAGGGCTTCTCACGCGGTAGTCACGGCGTCCGCCTGCGGACATCTCATGTCCTCATCTCTCCGTAAAAGGAGCACCATGTCTCTCCCCCTCAAGAGCCGGATCGCCCGGGCCGCCGTGCTGGTGGCGGCGGCTGCCCCCGTCATCGGGATGGGCGCCAGCGCTGCGCAGGCCGCCGAGCTGCCCGCGACCAACGGCCTGAGCGGACTGAGCAGCCCGGAGACCATCCACAACGCCGACACCACCGCGCACAAGGCCGTGGGCGTGGTCAACGAGGCGGGCTCCAACGCGGCCAAGACGGTGCTGCCCGCCGCCACCAACGCCGTCAGCAAGACCGGCCAGAGCGCCGGCCCGGCCGCCAACAAGCTGGTCGGCCAGGCCAACCAGACGGCCGGCAACGTCGTCGGCGGCGCCGCCAAGTCCGCCACCGCCAGCAAGCTGCCGACCAGCAACCTCCCGGTCGGCGGCGCCGACCTGCCGTCCCTGGGCGGCTGACAGCACGAACAAGCGTGAGGGCCTGGGAAGCGTGTGCTTCCCAGGCCCTCACGCTTGTTCGTGCGGCCCTACGCGTCGCCGCCCAGTCGGCGCACCGCCTCGGCCACCCGCTCGTCGGTGGCCGTGAAGGCGATGCGTACGTGCCGCTCACCCGCCGGGCCGTAGAACTCTCCGGGTGCCACCAGAATGCCCTGCTTGGACAGGTCGCCGACGGTGTCCCAGCACGGCTCGTCGCGGGTCGCCCACAGGTACAGCGAGGCCTCGCTGTGCTCGATGCGGAAGCCGGCGCCCTCGAACGCGGTGCGCAGCGCGGCTCGGCGGCGGGCGTAGCGCTCGTACTGCTCGTCCGCGTGCGCCTGGTCGCCCAGCGCCGCGATCATCGCCCGCTGCACCGGCGCCGGGACGATCATCCCGAGGTGCTTGCGTACCGCCAGCAGCTCCTTGACCACCGCCGGGTCACCGGCGAGGAACGCCCCCCGGTAACCGGCGAAGTTGGACCGCTTGGACAGCGAGTGCACGGCGATCAGGCCGTCATGGCTGCCGCCGCAGACCTCGGGGTGCAGGATCGACACCGGCTCGGTCTCCCAGCCGAGTTCGACGTAGCACTCGTCGGAGACCACCAGCACCCCGTGCTCGCGTGCCCAGGCCACGATCCGGCGCAGCTCGGCGGCGTCCAGGGTGCGGCCGGTCGGGTTGGACGGGGTGTTGAGCCAGAGCAGCCGGACACGCGTGGGGTCGAGGTCCGCCACCGGGTCGGCATAGGTGACCGCCTCGGCGCGGGCCACCAGCGCCCCGATCTCGTAGGTCGGGTAGGCCAGCTGCGGATAGCCGACCTGGTCGCCCTCGCGCAGGTCGAGCAGTACCGGCAGCCAGCCGACGAGTTCCTTGGAGCCGATCAGCGGCAGCACCGCGGCGGGATCCGCGTCCACCGCGAGCCGCCGGTGCAGCCAGCCCGCGATCGCCTCGCGCAGCGCGGCCGTGCCGTACGTCAGCGGATAGCCGGGGCTGTCGGCGGCGTCGGTCAGCGCCTGCTGGATCACTGCGGGCACCGGATCGACGGGGGTGCCCACCGACAGGTCCACCACACCGGAGGGGTGCGCGGTGGCCGCGGTCTTGTAGGGCTCAAGGCGGTCCCAGGGGAAGACCGGAAGGCGGTCAGTCACTCGCGCCACGTACAGCTCGCTTTCTCGCGTGCTACGCCATCGGTCCCGTACGGCCCACAGCCGTACGGGACCGACGCCATCATCGATCGCTATGCGGACCGGTAGTCAGCCGACTTACCCGTGGTCCTGGTTCTGCGGCGGCAGGGCGGCGATGAACGGGTGGTCACGTTCGATCAGGCCCAGCTTGGAGGCACCACCCGGCGAACCCAGCTCGTCGAAGAACTCGACGTTCGCCTTGTAGTAGTCCTTCCACTCCTCGGGGGTGTCGTCCTCGTAGAAGATCGCCTCAACCGGGCAGACCGGCTCGCAGGCCCCACAGTCGACGCATTCGTCCGGGTGGATGTACAAGGACCGCGAGCCCTCGTAGATGCAGTCGACGGGGCACTCCTCGATGCATGCCTTGTCCTTGACGTCGACACAAGGCTGCGCGATGACGTAGGTCACGCTGTCGTTCCTCCTCGATAGGGCCGGCGGACCGGTGCGGCTCCGCCGCGTGGCGCGCGGGAGCGCGGCGTCGATGCCCACCTCCTAGTATCTCCGTTCCCGGGCCGCATACGAACAAGAGGGGTTGACCGATCGGTGGAGTTCGCTGGTGGTGGACGGCTCGAAGTCCGCATTACCCCCTCTGACGTGGGAAAACGTGTATCGGTGCGGAGGGTAGCGGAGATCGTCGGCGCTCGCCCGGTATTCACCGACGCCGTAGGGCTTCTCACATCCTGGAACGAGGGTGTGCTCATCATCACACGACGGAACGGCGAGGCCGTCCACATCCCGGAACGGTCGCTGGTGGCGGGCAAGGTGGTCCCCGACCGTCCGGCCCGCCCACGCCGTATGGCGCCGCCCACCGCGACCGCGCACGAACTGCAGGAACTCGCCTCGCGCGGCTGGCCCGCGCTGGAGACCGAGCGGCTCGGCGACTGGCTGCTGCGCGCCTCCGAGGGGTTCACCAGAAGGGCCAACTCCGTGCTGCCGCTGGGCGATCCGGGGCTGCCGCCCGATACCGCGATCCGCCGGGTCCGGGACTGGTACGGCGAGCGGGGGCTGGTGCCGTATGTCCAGGTCGCCACCGGAACGACGGATTCCGATGAGCGCCTTGACGACGGGTTGGCCCGGGACGGCTGGACCGCGGAGGCGCACACCCTGGTCTACACCGGCCCCGTCGCACCGGTCGCCGACGGTCCGGGAGCCGAGCGGGTCACGCTCAGCCGGGCGCCGGACGCCGGCTGGCTGGCCCGCTA
The DNA here is from genome assembly GCF_029269905.1 of Streptomyces silvisoli. Taxonomy (NCBI): domain Bacteria; kingdom Bacillati; phylum Actinomycetota; class Actinomycetes; order Kitasatosporales; family Streptomycetaceae; genus Streptomyces; species Streptomyces silvisoli. Next base: position 39,783 of record NZ_JARJBC010000015.1, read on the forward strand.
CCACCGCACCGGCGAGCTGGCCGAAGCCGCGGTGCGGGTGCTGACCGGGGGACCGTCGGTGTGGTTCGCCACGGTGCCCGGCGACGAGACGGGCCCGGCGGCGATCGGGCGGTGCGTGGTGGACGGGCGCTGGGCGCAGTTCGGCGCGGTGGAGGTGGACCCACGGCGACGGCGGTCGGGGCTGGCCACCGCGGTGCTCGCGGCACTCGCGGGCAAAGCGCTGGATGAAGGCGCCACGGGCGGGTATCTCCAAGTGGAGGAGGAGAACGAGGGCGCCCGCGCCCTCTACGAACGGATGGGCTTCACCGCCCACCACGGCTACCACTACCGCCGCGCCCCACAGGGCGGCACCAGGTAGGTGGCGCGTCATGGACAACATCGTCGACAGGCGGCGCCGGTTCGCTGAGGCCGCGCGCGGTGAGTGCCCCGACCTCGCGCTGCTGTGCCTGCTGGTCGGAGCGGAGGCCGCGACCGGGTTCGACCAGACCGTGATCGCCGACGCCCTGGGCGAACTCGACCGGCTGGCCGACGAGGTCGCCCGGCAGCGCACCGGTGACGGGCCGGGGGCCTGGGCCCAGGTGCTGGCCGAGGTACTGGGCGGGCGCCATGGATTCCGCGGCCTGCCCTCGGACTACGGGCGGCTGGAGTCCTCGCTGCTCCACCATGTGCTGCGGCGCAGACGCGGGCTGCCGATCCTGCTGTCGGTGGTGTGGATCGAGGTGGGACGACGCCTCGGCGCGCCGGTGTACGGGGTGGGGCTGCCCGGGCACTTCGTGGTCGGCATCGGTGAGCCGGACGCCGGCCAGGTGCTCGTCGACCCGTTCAACGGCGGACGCCAACTGGCCGCCGGGGACGCCGAACTCCTGGTGGCGGGCGCCCTCGGCAGCACCGGGACCGCGCTGTCGGCCGGCATGTTCGCGCCCGCGGAACCGCTGGACATCGTCGCCCGGGTGCTCAACAACATCCGGGCGTGGGCGGCGGCCCGCCCCGAGCACAGCGGGGTACAGCTCTGGGCGATCGAACTCGGCCTGCTGTTGCCCCACCATCCGGCCGGGCTGCGCCTGGAGCGCGCCCAACTGCTGGTGCAGCGCGGCGAGTTCGCCACCGGCGCGGCGGAGATGGAGGCCTACGCGGAGTTGGTCGCCTCGATGGATCCGGCGATCGCCGACGGCATCCGGCAGCGCGCCCGCTCGGCCCGCGCCCTGCTCAACTGACCTACCGGGCAGGCCCGGTCAGAGCCAGCCCTTCTCCTTGGCGATGCGGACCGCCTCGGAGCGGTTGCGTGCCCCGGTCTTCTGGATGGCGGTGGACAGGTAGTTGCGCACGGTGCCCTCCGACAGGTGCAGCGCCTTGGCGATCTCGGAGTTGACCGCGCCATCGGCAGCCGCGCGCAGCACATCGCGCTCCCGGGCGGTGAGCGGATCCGCGCCCTCGGCGAGGGCCGCCGCCGCCAGCATCGGGTCTATGACCTTCTCCCCGCGCAGCACCCGCCGTACCGCGTCGGCGAGTTGGGCCGCCGGGGCGTCCTTCACCAGGAAGGCGTCGGCGCCCTGCTCCATGGCCCGGCGCAGATATCCCGGGCGCCCGAATGTGGTGACGATGACGACCTTGACGCCCGGTAGCTCTCTGCGCAGTTGCGCGGCGGCGTCGATGCCGGTCATCCCCGGCATCTCGATGTCGAGCAACGCCACGTCCACCGCGTGCTCACGGGCCGCGGCGACCACCTCGTCGCCCCGCGCGACCTGCGCGACAACATCGATGTCCTCCTCCAGCCCGAGCAGCGTCGCCAACGCCTCTCGCACCATGGACTGGTCCTCGGCGAGGAGGACTCTTATAGATCTTATGGGCCGCTCGCCGGGCGTGTCTGTCATAACGGCAGCCTAGCCAGCAGAAAGCCCCGCCTGGGCGCCTTGTGGACAGCGCACGGACGGGGCCGATCATCAAGGGGACGGAGCGCTACTGCCCGCCTCCGTGCGGGTTGCCTCGGTCCCCGCCGTCGCTTCCGGTTGGCTCGTCTGAGCCGGTGCCCTGGTGCTTCTCGTCATCGCCGTCCACGTCACACCTCCCTTACCGGTACCGGATTCCCGGGGTTGTCCAGCCAGACCGTGTGCCCGTTCGCCGACACCGTGAGCCCGAACCGTTCAAACCCGGGTTGCCCCTGCTGGTTCCACCAGCGCCAAGCCGTCTCCAGCTCATCCCAAAGGTTCCGGGCGCCGGACTGCATGACCTCGTACTGCGTCCGTCCCTTCTCGTAGTCCACCGTCGCCCACGAGGTAACTGCGGTGTCGTGCAGCCACAGGCGGTAGGCGCCATCCGATCCCCAGCAGACCCGACAGAAGAGCCCTGGGACCTGAACCCCTATGGCGAACATGTGGATCCAGTCGCCCACATCGTCCGGTGAGAGCGTCGTCATGCTCTTGGCGCCGTCGGCGGGCCATTCCTCGCCGTTCAGGTAAGCCCTGGTGGGCGGTAGGTCCTTGCGCTGGGCACGTAGCCGCATGAACGCCGAGGAACCCACGAACGGACCGGCCGCCGCGCCCTCATCAGCGACGGTGAGACGTGCGACGGCTTCCCCTCCGTAGGTCGGCCCCCAGGGAGCGACGATCACGCCGCCCGGTCTGGTCTGCTCGATCCACTCACGCGGAACGCTGCCGATCGAGCACGTGGCGATCACGCGGTCATACGGGGCACCCTCCGGGTATCCCTTCGCACCGTCGCCGACAACGGCCAACGGCTCGAACCCCGCTGCGCTCAGACGTGCCCGCGCATCCCTGGCGCTGGCCTCGTCCACCTCGACTGTGACGACGTTCTCAGCGCCCAACCGGTGCGACAGCAGTGCGGCGTTCCAGCCGGTACCCGTGCCGATCTCCAACACCCGGTTCCCCGGCTCGACGCTCAGCGCGTCCAACATCGAAAAGACCATGGTGGGCATGGAGTTGGAGCAAGACGGACTCTTGCCCTTGCCAGGGCCGGTGTACGCGCCGTCGTCCCATTGGGTCGTGATCGGCGCGTCCGAGTAGACAGCCCTCCACCACACGTCCGGCTCGTCGGCTCGCATGACCCGATCACTCTGCCGGTTCATGCCCGCACGTCCCGGCCAAATGGTGTCCGGCACGAACAGATGCCGGGGCACCGCTTGATAGGCAGGAAGCCAATCGCTCGTAAGCGAGCCCTTTTCGATCAGCGCGGAGGCCAGCCGTTCAGGACCGGCCCCCGCCTCGTGCTGCTCGCTCACTTACTTCCCGTCCGCCGGGTTCTGCCCGTCGTTGGTGTTACCGCCCTCGTCGGAGCCGCCCCCGCCGTGCTTGTTGCCGGAGTCGGAGTCATCCTGCGGGTTCCCTCCGGGGGCTGCCATGGTCATCCACCACTGTTCCATTTGGTTCCCTCCCTGTATCGATGGTGCTCAAGGCATGGGGGGACATGGGGTCGCCCAGCACCTTGTGGGCGTCTTTGAGCACGTCCGCGCCCATGGCAAGCTGCGCCGCTTCCATGTCGTCAGCGAGGCGGGACAGAAACCCGCCCGTGTCGTTCGTGCTCAGTAGGCAGCGGCGCCCGTCGTCCGTCGTCCAGGGCAGCAACCGGGCTGTGTGCCCTGATGACGCGTCGGCAAGGTCACGCCGTCGCTGCCGGTCGCCTTCCGTTCTCTGCATCGGTTCGGCCCCCTATGCCGGTGGTCAGTAAGGGGACCGTATGAGCGCGCACAGCTCCAATCCACGGGCACGGAACGGTAGTTCAGCAGCGCAGCGCGCCGAACTACCACGCTTCGCAGTGGCTCAGCCAGCGACTCCGAGGTGTGCCGCCATGCTCCGCATCTCTTCGGTCAGCGTGCGCTTACGGGTCTTGAGAAGGTCGGTCATCACATACCGTGCCATGGGCTGGTGCGTGAGCCACTCGCCGGACGTACGGCGGAGTTGCACAAGTTCGTCCATGGCGTCTTGGTGCGACCCGAGCATGACATGAGCGCGGGCAACGTCGAGCCGGTGACGGCCCCAGTTCGGGGCGGTGGGCTTGCCGAAGTTGCGCACCGACTTGTCACTCAAGATCCCGTCATCAGCTCGTCGGAGCACACCCCGAGCGTCCCCTACAAGCGACAGATCCTCAACGGCCTTTAGTTCCGCTGTCACGGGGCCGAACCCTCCCCAGTGCTGGGGAAAGTTCTCGGATTCCGTGTTCAGCGCACTAGCAGCCGTTGCTGCCATCCTGCGGGCTTCCTGCGTCACGTCCGGCCGGTTGTTGCGCGCTGATGCCGCAGCGACCCTCAGCCACAGCTCACCCCACACAGCGAGACACACCGGGGCCGCTTCCGACATGCGCGGCTCGATCTCCGCTGCCGTCTGCGCTGCAAGCTGTTCCGCCTCGTCGAATCGGTCCTGCCGCAACAACAGCCAGCCAAGGCCCACAACACCCGTTGCCGCCAACTGAGTTTGGCCAGCCTCGCGGGCAAGTTTGATCGCCTCGACAAGCGCGAAGTAACCCATGTCGTACTGCCGTACCTGCGTCAGGTACTTGCCCGCGAGTAGCAGCGCATGGCAGCGGGCGATCATCGCGTGTTGCTGATCTTCACCCTCAAGGGTGGACACGGCAGCTTCAGAGCTACGCAGGAGCGAGGGAAGACGCTTTGCGACCGCCCCGTACTGGTCGGCCCAGTAGAGCGCGTGACTCTCCTGCACACCCCTACGAAGCGCGTTCAGCTCTCCGGCCTCCCCAGGGTCCGACAGGGGCGCCGCAAGCCCTACAGCGGGCATCAGCGCGCGTCGCAGCTCCGCGAGGTAGCGGCGGTTCGCCTCATCCTGCGGACCGAGGACGGACTTTGGCGCCTCAGTGGCGAACAGCGCCGACGTGGAGACCCCCAGCGCGCGGGCAAGGGCCGCAAGGGTCTCCATGGACACATGCCCGCCTTGCTCCACCTTGCGAACGGTGCTCAGCGAGAGGTCCGCCGCTTCCGCCAATGCTTCCTGACTCAGTCCGGCCGCGCGGCGGTACTTCCTGACGTTGTCAGCCAACCCAGTTGACATAGCCTCACCGTCCCCTCACGTTCAGCGTATGCCCGCCCGCTAGCCGACCAACGCCGATCAGTCAACACAGCCGTCTGACACGGCGAACTCTTCCGTTTTCGCCGACACCCCCCGGGTCCCCATTTCGCGGCCGTGTGCGCGCTCATGGGGCCAGGGTCACCCTCGCTGTAAGTGCCACACTTTTACCCCGCCCCGGTATGTACGATGATCCATCGACGGTCACGGGGCTCGTTGGAGTCCAGCCCGTCCATGTCGAAGATGACGCGGGCCTTGCCGATGACAGGTCTTCCGCGCCCTTGCGGCTGAACCGGTCGATGGCGTACGCCCAGAGAGCCGGAACTTCGCTGTCAGCGAGCACCCGCAAGGCACGGTCAAAGTCGGAGCGCTTCACGTCCTTGAAGCCGCTCGTAATGTCCTTCCACACCTTCCGCACCGCGTACCCCTGGCGGTGCCCCCAACGGTGCCCCTGCTCCCGCTGGGCATCGGTGCTTTGTTCGCGCCGGTGATCGTCGTCCTTGAGCCGCTTGCTCTTGCGGGTGTACAGGTCAAGCTGGTTCGGCTCGGTCTTCCCACAGATGGTGCAGGCGTACTCGGTCGCCATGACTGCTCCGCTGGCTGGTAGGTGTGAACCCTTCTCACGAAGCAGTGAGCGAGTCGATGGCCTGCGATCAGAGAAAGTGCAGGTCAGACCCTAGGTATCTAAGGGTTCACTCCTCCTCGGCCAGCAGCACCCTGATCATTGGTGCAGCGTAGCGAGCCATCCGGACACCCCGGCAAGGCTGTGGATCACGCCTGTGGATAACGCGCCGCCCCGGGCGTCTCGTCAGTGTCGGGCCGCTCGTGCCACACGGTGCGCAGCGGCACATAGGCGCCGAGCGAGAAGCCACCACGCTTCGAGGGGCCGGTGCGCAGCCATCCGCCGGAGAGCGTCAGGCGTTCCTCCAGGCCGCCCAGGCCGTTGCCCAGATGGTGGGCGCGGCCGGGGCCACGGCCGTCGTCGGCGACCTCCAGGCGCAGATAGCGGCTCTCGTCCGCCTCCCAGACCTCGTCCAGCGTCAGCGAGCAGTGCTTGGCGCCGCTGTGCCGGATCACATTGGTCACCGCCTCGCGCAGCGCCCAGGCCAGCGCGCCCTGCTCCTCGGCGCCGAGCCCCGGGTACTGGTCCTCCAGCGGCAGGTCCAGCGAGGGCGAGATGTCCACCTCCATCCCGGCGGTCCGCAGCGCGGTGCGCGCCCCGGCCAACTCCACGCCGACGGTGGGCCGTCGGTAGCCGCTGACCGCCTCCCGGACGTCAACCAGGGCCTGCCTGCTGACCTGTTCGATGTCGGCCACCTGCTTGGCCGCCTCCTCGGGCTTGTCCGGCAGCATCCGCCCGGCCAGTTCGCTCTTGAGCGTGATCAGGGACAGCGAGTGGCCCAGCAGATCGTGCAGATCGCGGGCGAGCCGCAGCCGCTCCTCGGCCGCCGCGAGCCGGGCGACGGTCTCCCGCGCCTCCCGCAGCTCCCGCACCATCCGGCCCATCTGGCCGACGCCCGTCATCGCCGCGCCGCCCAGCAGCGCGGGGAAGAAGATCGAGTAGACGTCCCACTCCCTGGTGCCGAGCAGCGAACCGACCGCCAGGATCGTCAACGCGCAGAGCGGCACCGCCCACAGCACATGCCGGATCGGCAGCAGCACCCCGAGGCTGACCGTCACATAGGTGAACATCACCAGCCACGGCGGACCGAGGGTGAGGGACAGGGCCAGCGCGAGCGCGAACAGACCGCACACGATGGCCAGTTGCCACCAGGTCGGCATGTCGCGCCGCGGCCGCCGGTTCAGCAGCAGGTACAGATACGAACCGACAAACAGCACCAGCCCCGCCCAGCCCAGCGCGACCGCCACCGTCGAGTGCCGTCCCGAGGCCAGGTCGCCCACCGCCGACCCCAGGTAGAGCAGGTAGATGAGCGCCCAGCACAGCTTGCTCCACTGCTGGAGACGGTTCTCCGGGGCGCGCCCCATCATCGCGAGGAAGGTTTCCCTGTCCCTCCCCGCGTCCGTGCGCTCGTCCACCGTCATTCGTTGTCCCTTACGCCTTGAGGGTGTCCTTGCGGTACAGCCATGCTGCCCCGCCTGCGAAGACCAGCAGGTAGGCGACGAGCAGCGAGATGTCCCGCAGATGGGGAGCGTTGCCCTGCTCGATGGCGTGGCCCAGACCGGCGTAGGCGTAGGTGGGCAGCCACTTCGCTATGTTCTGCAGCCACTGCGGGAAGACCGTGGACGGCATCCACAGACCGCCGAGGATGGACAGCGCGAAGTACGTGATCATCGTGATCGGGCGGACCGCGTCACCGGAGGCCATGTAGCCGATGGCGACACCGAGGGCGGCGAAGACCATGCTGCCCGCCCAGATGGCGAAGGTGAGGGCGGCCCACTGCCAGGCCTGCAAGTGGACGCCCTTGACCACCGCCGCGACCACCTCCACGATCACGATCGCGGGCAGGGTGACGGTCGCCATCGAGGCGATCTTGGAGATCACATAGCCATGGCCGGGCAGCGCGGTCAGCCGCAGCTGCCGCACCCAGCCCTTCTCCCGCTCCTTGGCGATCCGCTCGCTGTTGCCCATCAGCACGGCGGTCAGCGCGCCGAAGGAGGCCATCCCGACCATGTAGTACAGCTGCATGGACAGGTTGGTGTGCGGGATCATGTCCGTCTTGCTGGACGAGCCGGAGATCATCAGGAACAGCGCGGCCGGATAGATCACGGAGAAGAACATGAACCTCTTGTTCCGCAGCGTCCGCGTGATCTCCAGCTTGATCAGGGCGCCAGAGGCGAAGGTGTTCATCGTGCCGCCTCCTCAGCGGTCGCAGCGTCGGTGATCGCTATGAAGGCCTGCTCAAGTCCGAGCCCGGCGACCTCCAGATTGCGGGGGTACAGGCCCAGCCCGTAGATGGCGTGCGTGGTGGCGTCCGCGTCGGTGGACTGGATGCGCACCGTGCGTCCGGAGACGCTGAGCGCGGTCAGGGACGGCAGCCCGCGCAGCGCGGCCTCGTCCACCTGGCCGTCGAGGTCGAAGACGATCCGGCGGGCACCGGCCTTCGCCTTGATCTCGGTCGCCGAGCCGTCGGCGAGCACCCGACCGCGGTGCAGCACGATCACCCGGTCGGCGATCGCGTCCGCCTCCTCCAGGTAGTGGGTGGCGAACAGGACCGTACGGCCCTGCGCCGCCTGCTGGCGCATCGTGGCCCAGAAGCTCTGCCGCACGGTGACATCCATACCCGTGGTGGGCTCGTCCAGGATGATCAGGTCGTTGGCTCCGGCGGTGGCGATGGCGAAGCGCACCCGCTGCTCCTGGCCGCCGGACAGCTTGTTGACCATCCGGTCGGCTATCTCGGTGATCCCGGCGTGCTCCAGCACCCGCTGCACCGGGTAGGCCTTCGGGTGCAGGTCACAGGCGAGCTTGACCAGCTCGCGGACCTTCACCTCCTCCATCAGTCCGCCGCTTTGCAGCATCGCGCCGACCTTGCCCTCGGCGATCGCCCGCGCCGGAGTGGTGCCGAAGACCTCGATGGTCCCGGAGTCCGCGTTGCGCAGGCCGAGCAGCAGATCGAGGGCGGTGGACTTGCCCGCGCCGTTCGGCCCGAGCAGCGCCACCGTCTCGCCTGGGTGCAGGTCGAGGCTGACGTCGTTGACGGCCTTGACCTGGCCGAAGGACTTGTTCACCCGCGAGAAGCGGACGGCCGGGGTGGCCGTGTCCCGCTTCTGCGGCGTCGGTGCGGCTGTTGCGCTCATGGGGACAATCCTCGCGGGTCCCGCGAGGCGGCGGCAGTGCCGGTCATCGTGTTCTGGGGATGACAGATGTCATACCCGGACCATGACGGCGCTCCCATGGCGCTCCCACGAGCAGGGCCGCGGCGGTCGTCCTGCGACCACCGCGGCCCGGTGGAGCTTTCGCCGCGGCCTCAGTTGGCCACGTTCTGGATCACCGCGGTCTTCTCCGGCGCGGTCTTGGCGAGCGCCGGCAGCATCGCCGATGCCACGTCCTGCGGGGTGACCGGCGTCTTGGTGCCGATGCCGCGCTCCAGCAGCACCCCGTCGAAGGCGTTGCCGTACAGCTCCCTCAGGACCGCGAGGTCGATGTGGAGCGTCATCTTCCCGTTGCCCGGCGCGGGGACGATCGTGAGGATCTTGCTCAGCGACTTCTGCGGGCTGAACAGCACCGAGTGCGTTCCGGCCGTCACGGTGATCTTCCCGGACATCGCCGGATCGCCGATGTTCTTGATCGCCTCGTTGAGCTGGGCCTGGGTGACCTGCGGCTGGTGCGTGGTGACCGCCAGGTCGATCGGGTCGTTCTTGCCGGTCTCCGCGCGCTGGGTGTAGGCGGCGGTGATCTTCTGCACCGAGGCGTCCGCGTCAACGGCCTGGTACGGGGTGCCGGGTACGCCGACCGGCTTGCCGTCAACGAACTTGACCATGCCGTCCGAGCCACCGGTGCTCGGCGACAGGGTCTGCAGCTGGCTGCGCAGCTTCTCCTGGTCGACGTCGACCGTGGGCGCCACCACGTGCTTGCCGCCGAACAGGGAGCCGATCACGGAGATCGGGTTGTAGTCGCGGTGCGCGACCTGGCTGACCGAACCCCGGGTGTCGATCGACAGTCCGGCGAGTTCCGGCTTGAGCTGCTTGTCCTGGTTCCCGATGTGCACGGTGATCGGAGCGGTGCCCCGGTCGCCCACCGCCGCGTCCAGTGCCTTGACCGCCTCGTCCCGGGTCTTGCCGCCTATGTCGACGCCCAGCACGGTGGTGCCTGTCGGCACGTCGGCGTGGTCCATCAGCAGCCCCGCCGCGTAGGCGACGCCGACCACGGCCAGCACCGCGATCCCGGCGAGTGCCACCTTGGAGCGGCCCTTGCGCGCGGCCTTGGCCGACGGCTTGGACTTCCCGCCCCCGTCCGACCCGGCGGGCGGCTTCGGCGCGGCGGGCGGAACGGGCGCGGTCACCGCGGGGATGCCGCTGACCAGGGTGTCGCCGGAGACGTGGTCGGCCAGCCCGTCGGACGCCGCACCGTCGCGTGCCTCGGCGGCGGCCGACGGCATATACATGCCCCCGGTCACGGGCCCGGTGGTCGGACCGCTCGGCACCTCGGGAATGTCCGGCGTGCCACCCGCCGAGGGGAAACCGGGGAACGGCACGCCACCGGGCGGCGGCCCGCCCAACGGCCCCTGCTCCCCCGCGCCGCCGTCGCCACCGAGCCGCCCCCCGAACGGCTCCGGCGAGGACGCGGGCGAACCGGCACCAGGGAAGACGGGATCGCCCGGACCGGAGGCCGAAGGAGCCGCCCCGGGGAACAACGGATCGCCCGAACCGGACGGCAGCCCGGAGGCCGCGGGGCCCGCCCCGGGGAAGAGCGGATCACCAGACGCCGAAGAACCCGGCGCACCCGGACTGTCGTCCAGATACGGGATGTTGGGCTGCCCGGAGCCCGGCCCACCCGCGCCCGGCGCCGAAGCCCCGGGCGGCGTCGCGGGCTTCTGCCGGGCGGCGGGCTGGGCGGCCGGAGCCACCGGCTTGCGCGGCGCGAACCAGTCGCTGGCACCCGCCCCGCCCTTGTCCGCACCGCCCGTGCCGGTCTGCGCCGCCTCGGTGCCGCGCGGGGCGGCGGCACCGTCCGCGGGCGAGGAGGCGCCCTGCGGCGCCCAGTTGGCCCGCGCACTGCCGCGCCCGGAAGCGGAAGCGGAAGCAGAAGCGGAATCGTCCTGACCGCTCTCGCCCTCGGCTCCTTCGGAGACCGGGGTGCGCACCACCACCGGCGGAATCGGCCGCGAGCCCGGGATGTTGATCCGGATCCGGGTGGTCAGCGTGGTCTCGGTCTTCGGCTCGGCGGGCGCGGGCTCAGGAGTCTCCTGGCCGCCCGCGGCAGCTGCCGGGGTGCCCGGTACCCCGCCGACGCGCGGTTCCTCCTGCGGTCGCGGCGACGGATACTGGCGGGTTCCGTACGGCGGTGTCCCGGACGGGTACGCGGCGCCGCCGCGACCCTGGGGTCCTGAGGACGAACTGTCAGTTTCACGGCTCAAAGCAGGTTCTCCCGGTTAGCTTCGCCACCCGTCACGGCCATCAGCAGGCGGCTCGCCAGCGCGCACCACCATACTGGCCAGCGTCGGGAACGGCCCGGCGACCGCCGATCCGACCGACCGTCAGCCCATCACACAGGTGTCATCCGGTACCAAGTCGGGCGCCCGGGGCGCCCGGAGGCGTTTGACGCGGTAGAGTGGCACAGATCACGCCCACCGCCATACCGCCCAACAGGTAGATGTACGGGCCGAGGCCCGCCGCGAACAGGAAGTCGCCTTCGGGGCGGGTGACGCTGAGGTACATGACCGTGAGGAACCACAGCACGGTCGGCACCGCGGCACCCAGCCGGTTACGGGTGAGTTGGGAACCACCGTAGAAGAGTCCCACGCAGCCCGCCAGCGCGAGGATCAGTCCTCCCGGGAACCAGCCGTCCTGGACGACCGCCCCGGCGGCGGCGACCAGCACCCCGAGGATCCCCAGGACCACGTACTGCACGATGCGCACTGCCGCGTTCACACCTCCGTTCCGGCGAAGAGGTCGCCGGCCCTCCCGGCCGGCTGGTGACCACGCACCATACGGTAGTACTCCACGGCGAACAGCGGCTGTCCAAGGTCGTTCGACAGGGCGAAGAACGGGCCGTCGACCACGATCTGGGTAGCGTGCGCGCGCATCGCCGCGGCCTTCCGCCCGACGTACGCCGAGCCGTCCACGGCGACGGTCGCCTCGTCGTCGTCCACCACGCCTGGCACGTCGGCCATCGACGCGACGCCCGCGAACCCGGTGTTCGAGCCCGCCGCCCGCAGCCGGGCGAAGCCCTCCTCGGCCGCGGAGCGCGGTACGCAGTTCCAGTAGACCTTGGCGATCGCGTGCGGCGCGCCGAGGTCCGGCCGGAAGCCGGGTTCGGCGGCCAGGTCGGCGGCGAGCATGGCGACCCGGTGGGCCTGGATGTGATCGGGGTGCCCGTATCCGCCGTTCGGGTCATACGCCACCATGACCTGCGGCCGCACCTCGCGGATCACGGCGACCAGATGCCCGGCCGCCTCGTCCAGGTCGGCCTGCCAGAAGCAGTCCGGGCGTTCGTTCTGCGGGGCGCCCATCATCCCGGAGTCGCGGTACAGGCCGGGGCCGCCCAGGAAGCGGTGGTCGGTGACCCCGAGTTCGCGCATGGCGGCGGCCAGCTCGCCGATGCGGTGCTCGCCGAGGATGTTGTCCCGGTCTGACGTCAGGTGCGCCAGTTCGGGCGGGACGACCTCGCCCTCCTCGCCCAGGGTGCAGGTCACCAGGGTGACGTGGGCACCCTCCGCGGCGTACTTGGCCATCGTGGCGCCGTTGTTGATGGACTCGTCGTCGGGGTGCGCGTGGACGAGCAGCAGTCGTCGAGCGGGCAGCCCGTCCGGGCCGTCGGATTCGGTCATACCCGCAGCGTATGGCCTGAGCCGGTCAGAACTTGAAGTTGCCGATCATGCTCGCCACGTTCGTGGTCAGCTCCCGGATGGTGGGCGCCACGGAGGAACTGGCGAGGAAGAACCCGAGCAGTACACAGACGAGGGCGTGCAGGCCCTTCAGTCCGGACTTGTTGACCAGCAGGACCACGATGATCAGCAGCAGCAGCACCGCCGAAATCGAGAGTGCCACAACGGCTCACCTCCAGGTACACACCCACGGGACCTTGCCATCCGGGTATTACAACCTACGGCAACTGATCATAACTTTCCGTGAGTCCGCATACCTCGGTGCACGGATGCATGTGGGGGCGCACGCTTGTGCGCACCCACGGTGCGCACTTCGCGGCCTCGGAGGCAACACCCCCCGCCTGCCTGGGAAGATGAGGGCTTCCTGGGTAACTCCTGTGAGAAATCACCGCGTTGACACCTCTCCGACGGGGCCTCCATCACTGGTGCGATGTGTTCTACGCAACAGCTCAGGGAAGTTCCTGCCCACCTGCCCCGACCACCGCCCCAGGCGCGGCGCGGACTCAACGTGGGGTGTGCCGGAGTCTCCCGACGCGACCCGCGCAGCACCGCGACCGTCCGACGAAGCAGGCGGTGCGCGGCGCCCCGGCACTCACTCCCGCCCCCCGGGCAGCGGAGCGCAACGCCAGGCAAAGGCGCAGGGCAACGTGGCCGGGGAAGCACAAGCCGCCACGGCGCAGTCGCGCACCGACACCCGAGGCCGACCGTGCGCAACGGCGGGCAGAGGGCGAGGGCAAACGGGTGGGCGGACGGGCGAACCATACGCAACGCCACCGCGAGCGCATAGCGTCACCGCATGACCTTCCCCAAACAGCACGCCAGAACCCAGCGGTTCACCCTGGGCGCCCCCAGATCCTTCTCCCCCTCACCCGACGGCGACCGGGTAGCCTTCCTCCGCTCACCGTCCGGTACGGACCGCGCCAACCTGCTCTGGCTCCTGGACACCGCGACGGGCGACGAACGCGTCGTGGCCGACCCCCGCACCCTCCTCGCGGGCGCGGAAGAGGAACTGAGCCCGCAGGAGCAGGCGCGGCGGGAACGCAGCAGGGAGGGCTCGGCCGGGATCGTCGGCTACGCGGTGGACCAGGCCGTCGAGTTGGCCGCGTTCACCCTCTCCGGCCGCCTGTTCGCCACCGAGCTGCGCGTGGGCACCACGCGTGAACTTCCCGTGCCCGGACCGGTGATGGACCCTCGGCCCTCCCCCGACGGCCGCCTGATCGCATATGTCGCGCAGGGCGCCCTGCGCGTCGTCCACGCGGACGGCGGCGGCGACCGCGCGCTTGCGGAGCCCGGGGACCAGCGGCACACCTGGGGCCTGGCGGAGTTCATCGCCGCCGAGGAGATGGGCCGCCATCGCGGCTTCTGGTGGTCGCCGCGCAGCGACCGGCTGCTGGCCGCGCACGTGGACGAGTCCCCGGTGCGGCGCTGGTGGATCGCCGACCCGGCGCATCCGTCGAACCCCCCGGCCGAGGTCGGCTACCCCGCCGCCGGTACCCCCAACGCGCGAGTCACCCTGGCGCTGCTCGGCCTGGACGGCACGCGCACCGAGGTGGCCTGGGACCAGGACCGCTATCCGTATCTGGCCCGGGCGCACTGGTCGGCGTCCGGTCCGCCGCTGCTGCTGGTGCAGTCCCGCGACCAGCGCTCCCAGGTCTATCTGTCGGTGGACCCGGAGACCGGCGGGACGACGCCGGTCCGCCAGGAGACGGACCCGGTGTGGCTGGAGCTGTTCTCCGGCGCCCCGGCCTGGACCCCGGACGGTGAACTGGTCCGGATCGCCGACCAGGACGACGCCCGGGTGCTCATGGTGGCCGAACGGGCGCTGACCGATGCGCGGCTGCACGTGCGGGCGGTGCTCGACGTGGCCGAGGACGGCATCCTGGTGTCGGCCTCGTCCGGAACCGAAGCGGAAGCCCAACCGGACGCGAGGGCCGGTGAGTTGGGCGAGGTGCATGTCTACCGGGTCACGGAGCGCGCCGTGGAGCGCCTGTCCCCGACACCGGGCGTGCACTCGGCCGTACGCGGCGGCCCGTTGACAGTGGTGTCCTCCTCCTCCCTGGACCACCCCGGCGCGAGGGTGCGGGTACTGCGCGACGGCAAGGAGATCGCCCGGATCGCCTCGCACGCCGAGCCCCCGCTGTTGACCGCGCGGCCGACGCTGGTGGCGGTGGCCGAACGCCGCATCCCGGCCGCCGTGCTGCTGCCCACCGGCTACCAGGCGTCGGACGGTCCGCTTCCGGTGCTCATGGATCCGTACGGCGGCCCGCACGGCCAGCGGGTGGTGGCCGCACACAACGCGCATCTGACCTCGCAGTGGTTCGCCGACCAGGGCTTCGCGGTGATCGTCGCGGACGGCCGCGGCACGCCGGGCCGCTGTCCGGCGTGGGAGAAGTCCATCGCAGGGGACTTCGCCGGGGCGACGCTGGACGACCAGGTGGACGCGCTGCGCGCGCTGGCCGCCGACCATCCGCTGGACCTCGGCCGGGTGGCCATCCGCGGCTGGTCGTACGGCGGTTATCTGGCGGCGCTCGCGGTGCTGCGCCGTCCCGACGTCTTCCACGCGGGCGTCGCCGGCGCACCGGTCACCGACTGGCGGCTGTACGACACCCACTACACCGAGCGGTACCTGGGGGACCCGGCGGAATCCGGGAACGTGTACGACGCCAACTCGCTCGTCACAGAAGCGGGTTTGTCCGTACCAGCGGAACACGCACGGCCATTGATGATCATTCACGGTCTGGCCGATGACAACGTAGTCGCGGCGCACACGCTGCGACTTTCCTCGGCACTGCTGGCCGCGGGCCGCCCCCATGAAGTGCTGCCGTTGTCCGGCGTAACGCACATGACTCCGCAGGAGCAGGTGGCGGAGAACTTGCTGCTGCTCCAGGTCGACTTCCTCAAGAAGTCTCTGGGCATGGCGTGACAACCGGCGAGGAATGGTTCAGGCGTCCTCCCGAGAATTCCGAACAGTAGGACACCACTGGGGGTGGTGTCACTACCGGTGACGAAATTCCCCGAGGACTCCAGCGGGCCGCGGGACCGACCGGTACACGGGCGATCGACCGGGGCATAAGCGGACCACCCCGGTCGATCGACGGCACCCGCACGGCCGTACGGTGTTCAGCGTGAAGCGTCCGTATATCGGTGATGCGACAGTCAAGTTGCCGGAATGTTAAGTCACTTGATGCCCGTTTAGGCACCTTCGCCCCAATGAATTGATCATTGTCAAGCACGCGGGCGCGGCAATCCGCAAAATCTTCGCTCAAGAAGCTGAAGAACATCACTTTCCCAGGGTTCCCCCTCTTGACTCCGCAATGAATCCATTGCGAAAGTCCGCACAACCCGCGGCATTCACTCAAAGCCGCGTCGACCCACTGCGCGGGGATGGAAGCCCAATGACCAGTCCTACTCAGGCAGCGACGGAGCCGGAGCCCGTTCCTGAGGACGCCACAGCGAACAGTTCCGGTTCCAAGATCGCCCCGGAACTCGTCGGGCGCTCCCCCAGGCAACTGGCCTGGCTCCGCTTCAAACGGGACCGGACCGGCATCGTGTGCGCCGTCATCGTCGGGATCTTCATCCTGATCGCGATCTTCGCGCCGGTGATCACCGCGGTCACTGGCAAGAGCCCGTACAAGCTCTACGGGCAGGACGACAACCTGCTCAACTCCTACGGCTACCCGATCAAGCCGAACGGCGGGATCGACGGCAGCCACTGGTTCGGCATCGAACCGAACCTGGGCCGGGACATCTTCGCGCTGCTGGTCTACGGCATCCGCACCTCGCTGGGCATCGCGCTGTGCGTGACGATCCTGTCGGTGGTCGCCGGTGTCGCGGTCGGCCTCTTCCAGGGTTACGCGGGTGGCAGGACCGACTACTTCGTCGGCCGGTTCTCCGACCTGATGATGTCCTTCCCCCAGCAGCTGTTCTTCATCGCGTTCACCCCGGTCATCGCGGCGGTCTTCGTCAAGCCGGGTGACCAGGAGTCGACGACCATCCGCTTCCTGGCGCTGGTGCTCGTCCAGTTCGCGCTCGGCTGGATGAGCCTCGGGCGCCTGGTACGCGCCCAGGTGCTCAGCCTGCGCGAGCGCGAGTACATCGAGGCGGCCAAGCTCAGCGGCGCGTCCTCGTGGCGCATCATCCGCAAGGAGCTGCTGCCCAATGTCTGGAGCACGATCCTTGTCCAGGCGACCCTGCTGCTTCCGGTCAACGTCACCGCGGAGGCGGGCCTGTCGTTCCTCGGCGTCGGCATGCAGAACCCCACTCCCGACTGGGGGTTGATGTTCCAGGACGCGGCGCAGTTCTACCAGTCCGACATCACCTACATGTTCTTCCCCGGCATCGCGATGGCGGTCTTCGTCATCGCCTTCAACCTGCTCGGGGACTCGGTCCGGGACGCTCTCGATCCCAAGACCATCCGTTGAGTGTCCAAGGTCGCCGCAGCCGGGTCCCGGCAGGCCGACTTCCAGGCAGTCGCAGATCAGTGACAGGCAGGAATCCATGAGAATGCGTAAGACTCATTACGCCGCGGTGCTGGCGGTGGGGGCGCTGAGCCTGAGCGCGTGCAGCAGTGGGGGCGGCGGGGGCGCGGGCGGGGGCACGGCCGACGTCGCGAAGCCCACGGTGCAGACCATCACCGTGGGCACGGCGGCCGACTCGCAGGGCCCGGCTCTGGCGGTCGACGGTGCGAAGAAGGGCGGCACGGTCAACGACCTGGAGCAGTCCGACTTCAACCACCTCGACCCCGGCCAGCTCTACGTCAGCAACCAGCAGGCGATAGCCTCGCTCTACAGCCGCACACTGACCGGGTACAAGATCGACCCGAAGACCGGTTCCGAGAAGCTCGTAGGCGACCTGGCGACCGACACCGGTGACCCCTCGGCCGACAAGAAGACCTGGACGTACCACCTCAAGGACGGCCTCAAGTACGAGGACGGCACCCCGATCACGTCCCAGGACATCAAGTACGGCATCGAGCGCCTCTACGCCGACTTCGAGACCGAGGGCCCGATCTACGTCCAGACCTGGCTGTCGGGCACGGACTACCGCAAGACCTACCCGGGACCGTACGGCGGCAAGGACCTGCCGGACTCGCTGATCTCCTGCCCGGACAGCAAGACCATCGTCTTCCACTTCCAGGCCCCGCACGCGGACGCTCCGTACGCGATGTCGATGCCGAACATCTCGCCGATCCCCAAGTCCAAGGACACCAAGCAGAAGTACGACCTGCACCCGGTCTCCACCGGCCCGTACAAGATCGAGAGCTACAACCCGGGCAAGTCGCTGGTCCTCACCCGCAACACCTACTGGGACCCCAAGACCGACCCGATCCGCGACGCCTACCCGGACAAGTGGAACTTCGAGATCAACGTTCCGGACCCGGGCCTGACGCAGCGTCTGATGGCGGGCGCCGGTGACGACAAGGACGCCCTGTCGCTCTCCCAGTCCGCGGCCCCGACGCAGATGGCGGCGATCCTGAGCGACCCGAAGTACAAGACGCGCACCGTCAACCAGTACCAGCCGTTCGTCGACGTGCTCTCCATCAACACCTCTCGGGTCAAGGACCCGAAGGTGCGCCAGGCGATCGAGTACGCCTTCCCGATGAAGCAGGTGCAGCAGGCGCTCGGCGGCGAGGCGCAGGGGGAGATGGCCAGCAACCTGATCAGTCCGACCGTCAGCGGCTTCAAGCCCTACGACCCGTTCGGCAAGCTGACCCACCCCAACGGCGACCCCGAGAAGGCCAAGGAGCTGCTGAAGGAGGCCGGGGTCTCCAACCTGAAGCTGACCCTCGCCTTCGCCAACAACGACAAGTGGCAGAACTTCGCCAGCACCTTGAAGAACGCCTTCGCCAAGGCGGGTATCAACCTGCAGCTGCAGTCGCTGGACCTGACGTCGTACTACACGCTGGTCGGCAAGGTGAACAACCCGTACGACCTGTACCGCACCGGATGGGGCGCGGACTGGCCGAACGGCTCCACCGTCATCCCGCCGACCGAGGACGGGCGGCAGATCGCCGACGGCAACCCCAACTACGCGCACCTGAACGACCCGCACGTGAACTCCGAGATCGACCGGATCAACGCGATCACCGACCTGTCGCAGCAACAGGCCGCCTGGGAGCAGTTGTCGGAGTACATCGTGAAGAACGACGTCCCGGCCATCCCCTACGCCTACGACAAGTTCTTCGGGATCTACGGTGAGGGTCTCGGCGGCGTGACCTACCGCCAGGACCTCGGTGTCATCAACGCCAACACCGTCTACGTGAAGTAGGAACCGCACCAACCGGATTGGCGCGCCGGTCCTGTCCCGACGGGGGCGGGACCGGCCGCCTCCGGCCGGATCGGCCTGGAACCACTTCCCCTCCGACCGTGACGCCGACGCCAACGGCGCCGCCCCCCTTACGGAAGATCCCGACCAATGCTCCGATTTCTCGTACGCCGGGTGCTCGGCGCCATCGTCATCCTCATCCTGATCAGCGCCGTCACCTACTTCCTCTTCTTCGCCCTCCCGGCCGATCCAGCGCTGCTGTCCTGCGGCAAGAACTGCGGGCCGCAGCAAGTCGCGCTCATCCACCACAACCTGGGGCTGGACCAGCCGATCCCGGTCCAGTACTGGCACTACATGGTCGGGCTGTTCGCCGGCCGTGACATGCCGATCGGACACTGCAACGCCCCGTGCTTCGGCTTCTCCTTCGCCAACCAGCAGCCGGTGTGGGACATCATCAAGGACCGCTACCCCACCACGCTGACCCTCGCCATCATGGGCGCGGCCATCTTCCTGACCATCGGTGTCGGACTCGGCCTCATCTCGGCCGCCAGGCAGGGCTCGCTGTTCGACAAGGTCGCCAGCGGCATCTCCCTCACCGGCCAGTCGGTGCAGATCTACTTCATCGGCCCGCTCGCCATCTACCTGTTCGCCGACACCCTCGGCTGGCTGGACCGCGGTCATGACGTGGACTGGGCGCACGACCCCGTCGGCTCCATCACCAGGATGATCCTGCCCGCGCTGGTGATGTCGGTGATCTTCTGGTCCAACTACAGCCGCCAGACCCGGTCGTTGATGGTGGAGCAGCTCTCCGAGGAGCATGTGCGCACCGCCCGGGCGAAGGGCATGAGCTGGCGCTACGTCTTCTTCCGGTACGCGCTGCGCGGTGCGATGGGCCCCATCGTCACCATCTTCGGCATCGACCTCGGCTCCGTCTTCGGTGGCGCGATCATCACCGAGACCACCTTCGGACTGCACGGCATCGGACAGCTGGCGGTGGCCGCCGTGCTCCAGACGGACCTACCGCTGGAGATGGGCGTGATGCTGTTCAGCGCCGCGTCCATCGTCCTGTTCAACGTGCTGATCGACGCCTCGTACGCCTTCATCGATCCGCGGATCCGGCTCGCATGACCGGCCCGTCCGCCCCGCCCCACGCACCGCTTCCCAGGAGACCCCTCCCATGACCACCCTCACCCAGCCCGAAGGGCAGGCGTCGCCCCAGGACGCGGGCGCTCCGTTCCTCTCCGTGCGTGATCTGTACGTCCGGTTCGCCACCGAGGACGGGACCGTCAAGGCGGTGGACGGACTCTCCTTCGACCTGGAGCGCGGCAGAACGCTCGGCATCGTCGGCGAGTCCGGATCCGGCAAGTCCGTCACCAACCTCGCCGTGCTCGGCCTGCACAACCCCCGCAACACCGCCATCAGCGGCGAGATCGTGCTGGACGGCCAGGAGTTGACCGGCGCCACGAACAGGACGCTGGAGAAGCTGCGCGGCAACAAGATGGCGATGATCTTCCAGGACTCGCTGACCGCGCTCTCCCCGTACTACACGGTCGGCCGGCAGATCGCCGAACCGTTCCGCAAGCACACCGGGGCGAGCAAGAAGGAGGCCCGGGACCGGGCGGTCGAGATGCTGCGCAAGGTCGGTATCCCGCAACCGCAGACCCGGGTGGACGACTTCCCGCACCAGTTCTCCGGCGGTATGCGGCAGCGCGCGATGATCGCGCTCGCGCTGGTCTGCGACCCGGAGCTGCTGATCGCCGACGAGCCGACGACCGCACTCGACGTGACGGTGCAGGCGCAGATCCTCGACCTGCTCAAGGACCTCCAGCAGGAGACCGGCACCGCGATCATCTTCATCACCCACGACCTGGGCGTGGTGGCCAACGTCTGCGACGACGTGCTGGTGATGTACGCCGGGCGGTGCGTGGAGCGGGGCAGCGTCCGGGACATCCTCAAGACCCCGCAACATCCCTACGCATGGGGCCTGTTGAGTTCCATCCCACGGCTGTCCGCCTCGGTGGACGCGCCGTTGCAGCCGATCAAGGGCACCCCGCCGAGCCTGCTCAACCCGCCGTCCGGCTGCCCGTTCCATCCACGCTGCGCGTTCCGCGACGAGGTGGGCGGCACCCTGTGCCAGGACGAGCGTCCGCCACTCGCGCTGGAGGACGGCAGGGGGTCCGCCTGCCATCTCGCGACCGAGCAGAAGCAGTCAATCTTCGCCGAGCGGATCCAGCCGTTGCTGGGCCGAGCAGGCTGATCAGGAGCCGAGGAAACACCGATGAGCGACCCCACGTTGTCCCCGGAGCAGACCCCCGAACCTCCGAGCCGCCCCACCCTGGACAAGCCCGCCGCCGAACGGCGCGCCGGAGAGCCGCTGTTGGAGGTGTCCGGGGTCACCAAGCACTTCCCGGTGCTGGACGGCTTCCTCTTCAAACGGCAGGTCGGCGCCGTCCAGGCGGTGGACGGGGTGGACTTCCACGTACGGGCGGGCGAGGCCCTCGGCCTGGTCGGCGAGTCGGGGTGCGGCAAGTCCACCACCGGTCGGCTGGTGACCCGGCTGCTGGAGCCGACCGCGGGAAAGATCAGCTACCGCGGGCAGGACATCACCCACGCCAACCGCAAGCAGCTCGCGCCGATCCGCTCCGAGATCCAGATGATCTTCCAGGATCCGTACGCCTCGCTCAATCCGCGGCAGACCGTCGGCAACATCATCTCCGGGCCGATGGAGATCAACGGGGTCAATCCGCAGGGCGGCCGGGAGAAGCGGGTCCGTGAGCTGCTGGAGATCGTGGGCCTCAACCCCGAGCACTACAACCGGTTCCCCCACGAGTTCTCCGGCGGTCAGCGGCAACGCATCGGTGTGGCCCGGGCGTTGGCCCTGCAGCCCAAGCTGATCGTCGCCGACGAGCCGGTGTCCGCGCTGGACGTGTCCATCCAGGCGCAGGTGGTCAACCTGTTGCAGGAACTCCAGAGGGAGATGGGCATCGCGTTCCTGTTCATCGCCCATGACCTGGCCATCGTGCGGCACTTCTCGCAGCGGGTCGCGGTGATGTACCTGGGCAAGATCGTGGAGATCGGGGACCGGGCGGACATCTACGAGCGGCCGCGGCATCCCTACACCCACGCCCTGCTGTCCGCCGCGCCGGAGGCCGACCCCGACGACGACCGGGAACGCATCCGGCTCGCCGGTGATGTGCCGTCGCCGATCAACCCGCCGTCGGGGTGCCGGTTCCGGACACGGTGCTGGAAGGCGCAGCAGAAGTGTGCGGACGTGGAGCCGCCTTTGGTGCGGCTGCACGGGAACGAGTCGGGGCACCTCACCGCCTGCCACTTTCCGGAGGAGCCGACCATTGCCGGGCGGGAGGAGGACGTGATCCTGGATCCGGCCCTGGCGGCCATAGAGGAGGCGTAGGCGCCTCGCGCACCCGCGCACCACTGGCGGAGTGAGGGGCGGCCCCGGCGCGCCCCGACCCACCCGCGGAGGGGCGCGACGGCAAGCAGAAAGCCCACGTCAAGCGGGCGGGTGGTGGGTGGGTGGGAAAGCCCCCTAACCTCCCGCGGGTGCGCAGTCCCGTTCCGCCGCGAAGTGGCACGCGCTCTCGTGCGCCGCGGGCCCGGCCACCTCACGGAGAGCCGGAGGGACCGCCAGCGGCGGTACCTCCACCGCGCACCGCTCCTGCGCCTTCCAGCACCGCGTGCGGAACCTGCATCCGGAGGGGATGTTCGCGGGCGACGGCACGTCGCCCGCCAGGATGATCCGCTCGCGGTGCTCACGGGACTCCGGGTCCGGCACGGGCACCGCGGACAGCAGCGCCTGGGTGTACGGGTGGGTCGGGTGCTCGTAGATCTGTTCCTCGTTGCCGAGCTCGACGATCCGGCCCAGGTACATCACGCCGACGCGGTCGGAGATGTGCCGGACGATGGACAGGTCGTGGGCGATGAAGATGTAGGAGAGGTCGAACTCCTTCTGGAGCCGGGTCATGAGATTGATGACCTGTGCCTGCACGGAGACGTCCAGCGCCGAGACCGGCTCGTCGCAGATGATGATCTCCGGGTTGAGCGCCAACCCCCGTGCGATACCGATGCGTTGCCGCTGGCCGCCGGAGAACTGGTGCGGATACCGGTTGATGTACTCCGGGTTCAGCCCGACCACGTCCAGCAGGTCCTGGACCTTCCTGCGGCGGTCGCCCTTCGGCGCCGCCTCGGGATGGATCTCGAACGGCTCACCGATGATGTCGCCGACCGTCATCCGGGGGTTCAGGGAGGTGTACGGGTCCTGGAACACCATCTGGATGTTCCGCCGCACCGCCTTGAGCGCCTTGCCGGACAGCCTGGTGATGTCCTCGCCCTTGAACAGGATCCGTCCCGCGGTCGGCTCCTCCAACCGCATCAGCAGCTTGGCCACCGTCGACTTGCCGCAGCCCGACTCGCCCACGATGCCCAGCGTCTCACCCTGGAAGAGGTCGAAGTCCACCCCGTCCACGGCTCTGACCGCGCCGATCTGCTTCTTGAATACGATCCCCCGGGTCAGCGGGAAGTGCTTGACCAGGCCCCGCACCTGGAGAACGGCCTCAGCCATCGAGGGTCTCCTTCCAGAAGTGGCAGGCGCTGGCGCGGTGCGGCGCGACCTCGTACAGCGGTGGCTCGTCGGTGCGGCAGACGTCCTGGGCCATCGGGCAGCGCGGGTTGAACGCGCAGCCGGGCGGGATCCGCAGCAGACTGGGCGGTAGCCCCTTGATCGCGTACAGCTCCTGGCCCTTCTGGTCCAGCCGGGGGATCGAGTCCAGCAGGCCCTTGGTGTACGGGTGGGCCGGGGCCTTGTAGATCTCGTGCACCGGGGCGGTCTCCACGATCCGGCCCGCGTACATCACCGCGATCTTGTCGGCGACGTCCGCGACCACACCGAGGTCATGGGTGATCAGGATCAGCCCCATGTGCATCTCGCGCTGCAACTCCGCGAGCAGGTCCATGACCTGGGCCTGCACGGTGACGTCCAGCGCGGTGGTGGGCTCGTCCGCGATGATCAGGTCCGGCTCCAGGGCCATCGCCATCGCGATCATGATGCGCTGCCGCATACCGCCGGAGAACTGGTGCGGATAGTCCCCCACCCGCTCCCTCGCCGCCGGAATGCGCACCCGGTCCATCAGCTCGACGGCCCGCGCCCGTGCGTCCCTACGGGACAGACCGCGGTGCACCACGAACATCTCGCCGAGCTGGTCGCCCACACTCAGCACGGGATTGAGCGCGGACAACGCGTCCTGGAAGATCATCGCCATCCTGGCGCCGCGCAGCTGGCGGCGGGCCTCGCGGTGCAGCGAGAGCAGATCGGCGCCCTGGAAGAAGATCCTGCCCCGGGTGATGTGGCCGGGCGGTGAGTCCAGGATGCCCATGACGGCCTGCGCGGTCACCGACTTCCCGGAGCCGGACTCACCGAGCACGGCCAGCGTCTCACCGGCGTTCACCGAGTAGTTGACACCGTTGACCGCCTTGGCCACCCCGTCCCGGGTGCGGAACTCGACATGCAGGTCGCGTACGTCCAGCAATGTGTCCAACGGACGTCTCCTCAGCGCAGCTTGGGATCGAGGGCGTCGCGCACCGCGTCGCCGAGCATGATGAACGCGAGCACCGTGACGCTCAGCGCGGCGGCGGGCCACAGCAGCATGTGCGGTGCGTCGCGGATCTGGGTGGAGGCCGAGGAGATGTCGATCCCCCAGGAGACGGTGGGTGGTTTGAGCCCCACGCCGAGGAAGGACAGCGTCGCCTCAAGCGAGATGTACGTACCGAGCGCGATGGTGGCCACCACGATCACCGGAGCGATCGCGTTCGGCGCGATGTGCCGCAGCAGCATCCGGGCAGGCCCGGCGCCGAGCGCGCGGGCGGCCTGTACGTAGTCGTTCTGCTTCGCGGTGATCACCGCACCGCGGGCGATACGGGCGATCTGCGGCCAGCCCAGCAGCACGATGAAGCCGACCACCGGCCAGACCGTGGTGTTGGTGACCACGGAGAGGAAGACCAGGCCGCCGAGGATGATCGGAATGCCGAAGAAGATGTCGCTGACCCGGGAGAGCAGCGCGTCCCACCAGCCGCCGAAGAACCCGGCGAAGCCGCCCAGGATGCTGCCGAGCAGTGCGGCCCCGGCCGTGGCGCAGACGCCGACGGTGACCGAGGCCCGGGCACCGTAGACGGTGCGGGTGTAGACGTCGCAGCCCTGGGTGTCGAAGCCGAAGGGATGGCCGGGCGCCGGACCCAGTTGCGACTTGTTGATGTCGCAGGCCAACGGGTTTCCGCTGGCGATCAGTTGGGGCCAGATCGCGATCAGCACCAGGAAGAGGATGAGCAGCGCGGACACGATGAAGATCGGGTTGCGGCGCAGATCGTGCCAGGCGTCCGACCACAGGCTGCGGGCCCGCGCGGACGGCGCGGTGGCCTGGCCGATGGACGCCGCCTCGGTGGCGGCGAACTCCATGGCGCCGCCCGCGCCGGCGTTGCCGACGGCGTCGGCCGAGGTCCGGCCGTTGGGCTGTTCGAGCTGCTCAGGCATATCGGATCCTCGGGTCCAGTACCGCGTACAGCAGGTCCACGAGCAGGTTCGCCACCAGGAAGACGATCACCAAGATGGTGACGAAGCCGACCACCGTCGGGGAGTTCTGCCGCAGGATGCCCTGGTAGAGCTGGTAGCCGACGCCATGGATGTTGAAGATCCGCTCGGTGACGATGGCGCCGCCCATCAGCGCGCCGACGTCGGTGCCGATGAAGGTGACCACCGGAATCAGGGAGTTGCGCAGCAGATGCCGGAAGATCACCCGGCGGCGCGGCAGTCCCTTGGCGATGGCGGTGCGTACGTAGTCGGCCCGGTGGTTCTCCACGATGGAGGTACGGGTCAGCCGGGTGACGTACGCCAGCGAGACCAGCGCCAACACGACGCCGGGCAGGGCCAGTTCGTTGAACGGCGCCGCCGGTGAGACCGAGGGGTTGACCACTCCCCATTTGACGCCGAACAGGAACTGCAGGACGTATCCGCTGACGAAGGTCGGAATCGACACCACGATCAGCGTCAGCACCAGCACACCGGTGTCCACCGAGCGGCCGCGCCGTAGTCCGCTGACGATGCCGAGGATGACGCCGATGACCGCCTCGACGGCGACCGCCACGATGGTGAGCCGAATGGTCAGCGGCCAGGCGGATCCCATCAGTTCGAGAACCGGTTGGCCGGTGAACGCGGTGCCGAAGTTCCCCTGGAAGATCTGCGCCATGTAGTGCGTGTACTGCTGCCACAGCGGATGGTCGAGATAGAGGTCCCTGCGGATCTGCGCGGCGGTCGCCGGATCGGGGGCGCGGTCACCGAACAACGCGGCCACCGGGTCGCCCAGCGCGTACACCATGACGAAGATCAGGAAAGTGCTGCCGACGAAGACCGGAATCATCTGGAGCAGCCGCCGGATCACATACCGTCCCATGGAGCCTTTCCCCGAGTGTGTTCAGCTGACGGTGATGTCGTTGTAGACCGGGACGCTGAACTGGTTGAGCGCCACGTTCGAGAGGTTGGCGGAGTAGCCGGCGTTGCCGTTCTGGTACCACAGCGGAATGGCGGGCACCTGCTGGGCGAGGATGCGCTCCGCGTCCTGGAAGTCGTTCACCGCCCGGCCCCGGTCGGATTCCCCGTTCGCCCGGTCGACCAGCCGGTCGAAATCGGCGTTGGACCAGTGCGAGTCGTTGGAGGAGCCTCCCGTGTAGTACAGCGGCTGCAGGAAGTCCTGGATCAGCGGATAGTCCATCTGCCAGCCCGCGCGGAAGGGCTGGGTCTCCGACTTGTTGGTGATCTGGTTGCGGAAGTCCGCGAAGGTGCCGACCGGGGCGCCCACGCACGCCTTGTCGTTGCCCAGAGCGTTGTTGACGCTGTTGCAGACCGCGTCCACCCACACCTTGTGCGAGCCGGTGTCGGCGTTGTAGCCGATCTTCATCTGCCCGCCGGGCAGGCCGCCGCCCTCCTGGATCAGCCTTTTCGCCTGGGTGGGGTTGTAGGTGCACACGGCGCCGCACAGCCCGGCTTTGAATCCGCCGCGCGCGCCGAGCACCGGCGAGGTCCAGTCGGTGGCAGGGGTGCGGGTGCCACGGAAGATCCGGGTTGTGATCGAGGCGCGGTCAATGGCCATGGAAATGCCCTGGCGCACCTTCTGTGCGTTGCCGCCGCTCCACCGCGACTGGTACATCGGAAAGGCGATGGTCTGGATGATTCCGGCGGACTGGTTGATGTAGCGCGACCCCAGGTCCCTTTTGACGTTGCGCAGTTGGGTGGTGG
The DNA here is from genome assembly GCF_029269905.1 of Streptomyces silvisoli. NCBI lineage: Bacteria > Bacillati > Actinomycetota > Actinomycetes > Kitasatosporales > Streptomycetaceae > Streptomyces > Streptomyces silvisoli. The sequence goes on from NZ_JARJBC010000015.1 coordinate 66,881, forward strand.
GGATGTCGTCGACCAGGTCGAGGTTTCCGGCCTGCAGATCGGTGTACGCGGTGTTGCTGTCGGTGTAGACCTGGAGGTCGACGCCGCCGTTCTTCGCCTTGTCGTCGCCGGTGTAGCCGTCCCATCGGCGCAGCCTCATGACGGTGCCCCTGGTGTACGAGTTGATCTCGTACGGGCCGTCGCCGACCGGTTTCCGCAGCCAGCCCGCGTGGTCGGTGAAGAACGCCCTGGGCAGCGGGTAGAACGCCGAGTAGCCGAGGGTGTCCGGCCAGGTGGAGAACTTCTGGCTGAGCCTTACGGTGAATGTGCGGTCGTCCTTGACCGAGAGCCCGGACATGGTCTTCGCGGTAGGGCTTCCGGAGTCCGGGTGGACCTGGCGGTATCCGTCGATGTAGCCGAAGAAACTGGAATTGAGCTGCTTGTTGGTGACCAGCGCGCCGTAGTTCCAGGCGTCCACGAAGGAATGCGCGGTGACCGGCTCGCCGTTGGAGAACCGCCAGCCCGGCTTGAGCCGCACGGTGAAGTTCTGCTGGTCCGAGCTGGTGATCGAGTCTGCGATCCAGTTCTGTGCGGCGCCGGTCTTCGGGTCGTACCTCTTCAGGCCGCGGAAGACCATGTCGAGCACCTTGCCGCCCTGCACCTCGTTGGTGTTCGCGGGCTCCAGCGGATGCTGCGGATCGCCCCAGGACGCGCGCACGACGGCGTTCGGACCCCCGGGACGGCTACCGCCACCGCAGGCGGTGGCCGTCAGTACGACCACTGCCGCGCACACCGCCCACTTCGGGCGTGCGGGTCCGCGCATTCGGGTGCCTCCTCATGGCTCACGTCACACGTAGCCACAAATAACACCCAACGGGTGATCTTCCACGCCTTTCCGGCGGTCGTACACGCGGAGACCGCGGGGGAAACCGCCCGTATGCACCCATCCGCGTGAGTCATCCGGGGCACGGGGCGTAACGTGCCGGACCGCACTACCGCTCCCGGCTCAGCAGGCCTCCGGCCGCCGCACCGGCACGTCGCACTCGCGCTCCCGGCGCTGCTCAGCGGCGGACCGGTACCCGCTTTTCCAGGGCTCGCCGGGCGCCGACTTCGCTGGGGTACTCGCGCACGGTCACCATGGCGCAGGTCCACCCCAACACCCACGCCGCGAACGCGGGCATCACAGGAGCCGCGAACAACATCACCGCTCGCCCCAGAGCGATCAGCCCGGGGGCCCTTCGCTGCTCGTCACGCTTGCGCGCCCGGATCTCGCCAGGAGAGGGAGGATCCAGCAACTGGCGCCGTAGGTCCGCGCGTTGTACCGCCCATCCCCAAACCACCGCTACGCACGAAGCGGCGACCTGCGCCCAGTCCCAGATCATGCGCACAGTCGGCGGCAGATCGGTTCTGAAGCTGCGGTAGAGGCTTATTGCGATGAAGCAGAAAAATGCCACCATTGCCAGCCACACCACAGCCGTGGTGATGCGACGCACCCAATATCGAGCACCACGCCCGTACCAAGTGGTTCCAAGGCCCGGAAGCTTGGGGATCGCCAGCATTTCAGAAGAGGCTCTTGATGCCATGCCAGATATCATCCTTCATGCGCACGAAATCTCCCCCTGTCTGCGAGAAGACATGGCCACTACCGTGCAGGATTCCGGCGACGACGCCGTGGTTGTGGATGTCTTCCTTCCAGTGCTCGTGAAACGCGTGGTCAAGAACCCCCGTCACACCCACTGCGACTACGCCCCCAACCCCGGCCACCACCGCCGTTGGTGCCTCGATCGGGAGGAGCGCAATCGCCCCCGCCGTGATTGCCAGTCCGCCGACGTTGGCCCCACCATCCACCACCACCGAATGCGTCCACGACCAGCCCTCATCATGGTCCTGCTTGGCCTCCAAGAGGCTGCAGGTGCCCGCGGCGGCAACATCGATGACGGGAATCTCCTTGAGAAAGTCCGGGACCTTCTCCAGCCCCTCTCCCAGGCGTAGCGTCTTGGCCGCGTCTTCCACCTTGACGTTGAACCCGCTGGCCCGGCAGCCGCTACGCGCCGCCGGGCCGTTGGCTTCACAGCGGATCGCCTGCCGAGGCTCCCGCGTCGCTCCGCGCTCAGTCGAGGGTCGGAAAGTCACCTGCCTTGACCCCAGCCACGAACGCCGTCCACGCGGCAGCTCCGAATGTCAGAGCAGGACCGCTCGGATCCTTGCTGTCCCGCACGGGGACTACCCCGTTACGCGGGAAGGCCACCTCCACACAGGCGCCTTGCCCGTTGCTGTAGCTGGACTTGAACCACTCCGCGTTTATCAGGTCAACCCTGCCCATAGCTTCCTGCCACTTCACAGATCAGGCGCTTCGATTCGTCCTCGTCCAGCGCTGTCGCCCAGACGTTTTCGAAGGCCGCGCCGTAGCGTTCAACTTCGTTTGGCTTCTCGAGGTACAGCGCGCCGGTGTAACCGTCCACGTAGACGGTCGGTGGCTCACTCTCGGCTCCGTCACCGTTGAGAGGGAATCTCAGGATGACGAAGGGGCCTGACATGACGCCCAAGTGGAGCCCCGCACTGAAGGGGACCACCTTGATCGAAACGTTGGGCAGCTCGCCAACTTCCACCAAGTGTGTGAGCTGTGCAGCCATCACGTGGTTTCCGCCAACCGGGCGCCTCAACACGGCTTCGTTGAGTACGACGTTCAGTTCTGGCGGTTCTGTGACCCTGGTGAGCAGGACTTGACGAGCGATGCGCACGTGAACGCGCCGCTCAATCTCTTCGTCGTCCTCGTCAGGGTTATCAGCGCGGATGATGGTGCGCGCGTAGTCATCTGTCTGGAGCAGACCAGGAACCAAATCGCTTTCAAACCAGGCGATTTGCGATGCGGCCTCTTCCAGTCCGATGAACAGATCCAGCCACTCCGGGATCACGTCACCGTAAGCATGCCACCAACCACGCGCCTTGGTTTCCTTGGCCAGGCCCATCAGGGCTTCGGTGAGACCAGCGGGAGCTCCGTAGACCTTACACATGGCCTCAACGTCGAGGCTGCGCAGCGAGGTCTGCCCTGTCTCGATGCGCCACATCTTGGCCTCGGACCACTCCAGCTTGCGCGCCGCCGCGCGCACCGTGAGACGCGCCTGGTTGCGTAGATCGCGCAGGTACCGCCCAAGTTGCCTGCGGGGAACCGTCGATCCTGTCGGCCCTTCTGTCATGGGTCACCCCTCCCCTTCTCAGTATGAAGCACCCCCAGCACTCGAAATGAAAGCACTGCGGTGCTCGCTTCGCAATGAGTGTCAACCTTTCGAGTTTTTAAGGGTGAATCTTCAAAATGAAGTCTTGCAAACTGGTGGGTAGCAAGAGACTCTGAGCCTGCAAGTCCCATCAAACCCTGGGGCTTACAAGGGACTTGAGGAGGCGACGACGTTGGGAGAGGAGTACGACCTGGAGGTCGGCAGGGTGATGCTCGATACCACGCTGGATCGCGTCGGCGTGGTGTTGGGCTGGAACGCCGGGACGGTGAGCTTGCGTCCAGCTGGTAGTGGTGACCCGTGGAAGGCTCGGCTGGCAGATGTATGCCCGGCAGGGCCGATGGATGAGTTGCGGGCGAAGGTGGCGGAGATCAATGCCCGACGGGCGTGGGGCCGATGAGTACCGCCCTGCCATTCGAGTCGGACTGCTCCGAGTGTGCCCGGTTTCGAGCTGCCGAGGAGGCGGCCCGCAGAGAGCGCAACCACAGCCGCGCAACCGATTACCGGGTCTTGGCACGGCGCCATCTTCAGACCGTGCACAGCGTGATCACGTTCGCCTGTCAGGAGAAGGAGCATCAGTGACCAGGTTCGCAGCATGGCTCAGCAGGCGTGCCGTACTGCTCGGCATCGCCCTCATCGCGCTCTGCATGGGGTGGACCATCGGCCTGGGCACAGTCGGCCCGTAACCCGCGCGTGGTGACGGCACACCGCCGTCCCAGCGCCCCCAGGCCCTGAAGCCAGGGTGAACGCCGACGAGGGCGCCCCCCGGGACACAGGGGGCGCCCTCATCCGGTCGGGTACGGCTCAGGCCGCGCCGACCACGTCCTTCTCCTCCGCGAAGTGGCAGGCGCTCTCGTGCGCGGCGGGCGAGTCGACGTCCTTGAACCGTTCCGGGATCGCCAGCAGCGGCGTCTCGGTAGCGCACTTGTCCTGCGCCTTCCAGCACCGGGTGCGGAACCTGCATCCGGACGGCGGATTGGCCGGAGACGGCACGTCGCCGGTCAGGATGATCCGCTCGCGGTGCTCACGGGACTCCGGGTCCGGCACGGGCACCGCGGACAGCAGCGCCTGGGTGTACGGGTGGGTCGGGTGCTCGTAGATCTGCTCGTCGTCGCCGATCTCCACCATCTTGCCCAGGTACATCACGCCGACGCGGTCGGAGATGTGCCGGACGATGGACAGGTCGTGCGCGATGAACATGTACGACAGGTCGAACTCCTTCTGGAGCCTGCCCATCAGGTTGATCACCTGTGCCTGCACGGAGACGTCCAGCGCCGAGACCGGCTCGTCGCAGATGATGATCTCCGGGTTGAGCGCCAACCCCCGTGCGATACCGATGCGTTGCCGCTGGCCGCCGGAGAACTGGTGCGGATACCGGTTGATGTACTCCGGGTTGAGACCGACCACGTCCAGCAGGTCCTGGACCTTCCTGCGGCGGTCGCCCTTCGGCGCCGCCTCGGGATGGATCTCGAACGGCTCACCGATGATGTCGCCGACCGTCATCCGGGGGTTCAGGGACGTGTACGGGTCCTGGAACACCATCTGGATGTTCCGCCGCACCGCCTTGAGCGCCTTGCCGGACAGCCTGGTGATGTCCTCGCCCTTGTAGAGCACCTGGCCGGAGGTGGCCCGCTCCAGGTTCATCAGCAGCTTGGCCACCGTCGACTTGCCGCAGCCGGACTCGCCCACGATGCCGAGCGTCTCACCGCGGTACAGGTCGAAGCTGACTCCGTCGACGGCCTTGACCGCGCCGATCTGCTTCTTGACGATGATGCCCTGGGTCAGCGGGAAGTGCTTGACCAGGTCCCGCACTTCGAGAATGGCCTCAGCCATCGAGGGTCTCCTTCCAGAAGTGGCAGGCGCTGGCCCGCGTGTCGCTCACGGCCGCCAGCGGCGGAACGTCGGTACGGCAGACGTCCTGTGCCACCGGGCAGCGCGGGTTGAACGCACAACCCGACGGAATCCGCAGCAGGTTGGGCGGTAGCCCCTTGATCGCGTACAGCTCCTGGCCCTTCTGGTCCAGGCGCGGGATCGAGTCCAGCAGGCCCTTGGTGTACGGGTGGGCCGGGGCCTTGTAGATCTCGTGCACCGGGGCGGTCTCCACGATCCGGCCCCCGTACATCACCGCGATCTTGTCGGCGACGTCCGCGACCACACCCAGGTCATGGGTGATCAGGATCAGCCCCATGTGCATCTCGCGCTGCAACTCCGCGAGCAGGTCCATGACCTGGGCCTGCACGGTGACGTCCAGCGCGGTGGTGGGCTCGTCCGCGATGATCAGGTCCGGCTCCAGGGCCATCGCCATCGCGATCATGATGCGCTGCCGCATACCGCCGGAGAACTGGTGCGGGTAGTCCCCCACCCGCTCCTTCGCCGCCGGAATGCGCACCCGGTCCATCAGCTCGATCGCCTTGGCCTTGGCGTCCTTCTTGGACAGGCCCTGGTGCACCCGGAACATCTCGCCGAGCTGGTAGCCCACACTGAGCACGGGGTTGAGCGCGGAGAGCGCGTCCTGGAAGATCATCGCGATCTTCTGGCCACGGATCTTGCGGCGTTCCTCGCCGGACATCTTGAGCATGTCCTGGCCGCGGAAGAGGATCTCGCCCTTCGGGATCCGGCCCGGGGGCATGTCCAGGATGCCCATGACGGCCTGTGCGGTCACCGACTTGCCGGAGCCCGACTCACCGAGCACGGCCAGCGTCTCACCGGCGTTCACCGAGTAGTTGACACCGTTGACGGCCTTGGCCACCCCGTCCCGGGTGTGGAACTCGACGTGCAGGTCGCGTACTTCGAGCAGCGGCGCGGTGCCGGTGGCGCCCGTCTGCTCGGGACCAGCCTTCTCCATAGTGGTCATGGCGACGCCTCCTCAGCGCAGCTTGGGATCGAGGGCGTCGCGCACCGCGTCGCCGAGCATGATGAACGCGAGCACCGTGATGCTCAGCGCCCCCGCGGGCCACAGCAGCATGTGCGGAGCATTGCGGATCATCGTTGAGGCCTGGGAGATGTCGATGCCCCAGGAGACGGTCGGCGGCTTGAGGCCCACCCCGAGGAACGACAGCGTCGCCTCAAGCGAGATGTACGTACCGAGTGCGATGGTGGCCACCACGATCACCGGAGCGAGCGCGTTCGGCGCGATGTGCCGCAACAGCATCCGTCCACTGCTGGCGCCGAGGGCGCGCGCGGCCTGTACGTAGTCCTGCTGCTTGGCGGTGATCACCGCGCCGCGGGCGATACGGGCGATCTGCGGCCAGCCCAGCAGCACCATGAAGGCGACCACGGTGGCGATCGAACCGCCCTTGATCACCGACAGGAAGACCACACCGCCGAGCAGGATCGGGATGCCGAAGAAGATGTCGCTGATCCGGGAGAGGATCGCGTCCCACCAACCGCCGTAGAACCCGGCGAGACCGCCGAGCACCGAGCCGAGGATGGTCGCGCCCAGGGTGGTGAAGATGCCGACCGCGACCGAGGCGCGAGCGCCGTAGACGGTGCGGGCGTACACGTCGCAGCCCTGGGTGTCGAAGCCGAACGGGTGCCCGCCGGTCGGCCCGAGCTGCGACTTGCTCAGGTCGCACGCGTACGGGCTGGTGCTGGTCATCAGGCTCGGCCAGAGCGAGATGACGATCAGGAAGAGGATCAGCAGCGAAGAGACGTAGAAGATCGGCTTGCGGCGCAGGTCGTGCCACGCGTCGTTCCACAGGCTGCGCGGTGCGTCGCGCTGCGCCGGGGTGACGGCGGCGACCGCGTCGAGCGTCGTCGCTTCCTGGTCCTTCACCGTGGAGTTGGTGGTGTCAGGCATACCGGATCCTCGGGTCCAGGACCGCGTACAGCAGGTCGACGAGCAGGTTGGCGGCGAGGAAGACCAACACCAGGACGGTGACGAAGCCGACCACGGTGGGCGGGTTCTGGCGCAGGATGCCCTGGTACAGCTGGAAGCCGACGCCCTTGACGTTGAAGATCCGCTCGGTCACGACGGCGCCCGCCATCAGGTTGCCGATGTCGGTGCCGAGGAAGGTGACCACCGGGATCAGGGAGTTGCGCAGCAGATGGGTCGTGACCACCCTGCGGCGCGGCATGCCCTTGGCCACCGCGGTGCGGATGTAGTCGGCGCGGGAGTTCTCCGCGACCGAGGTACGGGTGAGTCGGGCCACGTACGCCAGTGAGACACCGGCCAGCACGATGCCCGGCAGGATCAGGTCGCCGAACGGAGCGCCGTCGGCCACCGCCGGGTTGGCCAACTGCCACTTGACGGCGACGAAGTACTGCAGCAGGTAGCCGGTGACGAAGACCGGGATGGAGATCATCAGCAGCGTGAAGCCCAGTACGCCGGTGTCGGCGAACCGTCCGCGGCGCATGCCGGCCAGCAGGCCGAGTGCGATGCCGAAGATGCCCTCGATGGCGAACGCCACCAGCGTCAGCCGGAGCGTCACCGGGAAGGCACTGCTCATGAGTTGGGTGACGGGTTGGCCGTCGAAGGCGGTGCCGAAGTCGCCCTGGAGGATCTGCCCCATGTAGTGCAGATACTGCTGCCACAGCGGGTGGTCGAGGTAAAGCTGGTGCCTGATCATGGCCGCCGTCGCGGGGTCCGGTGCTCTGTCGCCGAACATGGCGGCCACCGGGTCGCCGAGCGCGTAGACCATGACGAAGATCAAAAGTGTGGTTCCGAGAAAGACCGGAACCATCTGGAGCAGTCGCCGGATGACGTAGCGCCCCATCTGCCCTCCAGGGATCGGGTACGCGGCAGCAGGGCCTCGTGGGCCCGGCTGCCGCGCACACCGCGTGCGGTTTGCTGTGGATTCCCCCGTGCGCCGCCTTGGCGGAGACGCCGTGTTACCAGGTCACTTGACGGTGATGTTGTAGAAGACCGGGTAGCTGAACGGGTTCTCGGTCACGTTCGAGACCCGGTCGGACCAGGCGACGCCACCGTTCTGGTACCACAGCGGGATCGACGGCATGTCGTTGACGAGCAGCTTCTCGGCCTGCTGGTACAGCGCCACGGACTTGGCCTTGTCCGGCTCGGCCTCGGCCTGGCTGATCAGCTTGTCGAAGTCGGGGTTGGCGTACTGCGAGTCGTTCGAGCTGGCGCCGGTGCCCCACAGCGGCTGCAGGAAGTCGTCGATCAGCGGGTAGTCCATCTGCCAACCGGCGCGGAACGGGTTGATCATCTGCTTCTGCGTGATCTGGTTGCGGAAGTCCGCGAAGGTGCCGACCGGGTTGCCGAGGCAGGCCTGGGTGCCCAGCGCGTTGTTGATGCTGTTGCAGACCGCGTCGACCCATTCCTTGTGGGAGCCGGTGTCGGCGTTGTACGAGATGGTGAACTTGCCACCCGGGATGCCGCCGCCCTCCTTGATGAGCTCCTTGGCCTTCGCCGGGTCGTACTTGCAGACGTCACCGCAGATGTCGGTGCTGTAACCACCGGCCGAGCCGAGCACCGGCGAGGTGAAGTCGGTGGCCGGGGTGCGGGTGCCCTGGAAGATCTTCTGGGTGATCGAGGCACGGTCGATCGCCATGGAGATGCCCTGGCGGACCTTCTCCATGCCCTTGGCGCCCCAGGTCTTCTGGTTCAGCGGGAAGGTGATGGCCTGGTTGATGCCGGCCGGGAGGTTCTGGTAGCGCCCCGCCATGTCGTTCTTGACGTGCGGGATGTCGGACGCCGGGATGGAGTCGTCCACGTCCAGCTGGCCGGCCTGCAGGTCCGCGTACGCGGTGTTCTCGTCGGTGTAGACCTTGAGCAGGACGCCCTTGTTCTTCGGCTTCTCCGCACCGGTGTAGTACGGGTTCGGGACGAGCTTCATGCTCTGGCCCTTGCTGTACGACACGATCTTGTACGGGCCGTTGCCGACCGGCTGCTGGAGCCACTTGGCGTGGTCGGTGAAGAACGACTTCGGCAGCGGGGCGAACGCCTTGTAGCCGAGGCTGTCCGGCCAGGCCGAGAACTTCTGGGTGAGCTTGACCGTGAAGGTGAGGTTGTCAACGACCTTCAGGCCGGACATGGTCTTCGCGGTCGGCTGGCCCTTGTCCGGGTGGACCTGGCTGTAGCCCTCGATGTTGCCGAAGAACGAGGCGTCCTTCTGGGCGTTGGTCAGCAGCGCGCCGTAGTTCCAGGCGTCCACGAAGGAGCTGGCGGTGACCGGGGTGCCGTCGGAGAACTTCAGGCCCGGCTTCACCTTGATGGTGAAGGTCTGCTGGTCGGTCGAGGTGATGGAGTCGGCCGCGGCCAGGTAGGCCTGGGAGTTCTTGGGGTCGTACTCCTTGAGGTCGCTGAAGATCATGTCCAGGACCTTGCCGCCGTTCACCTCATTGGTGTTGGCGGGCTCAAGCGGGTTCTGCGGGTCACCCCACCAGGCGCGGACCACGCCATCCTCTGCGCCGCTGCTGCTACCACCGCCACAGGCGGTGGCGGTCAGGGCGATGGCTATCGCCCCGATGACCATGGTGGCGCTCTTGGCTCCGCGCATGGGTAAGCCTCCTCACAGGCGTTCACAATCACTACGTGAAAGGAGGGCCGGTCCCCCGCTGACACCCCTGACAGCGGACGGCGGCTCTCCTTGCTCGTGAGTCGGCGCTCCCCATCAGCGCGTGACCCATTGACCCGAGCTCAATGCGTCCAACTATCGGACATGTTGGGCCTGGCACCAACATGCAAATGGTCTCGCTTTGATCACACCTGGGGTTAACAGCCCCGCAATCTTGGACATATGGAACATAGACAGACACCCGCGAAAGGGACCGTTCACACAAAACAAACGGCCTGTTGAAGCCATGGGCTTCAACAGGCCGTCCGATATGCGAACTTAGGGCGCAGGGGGTCTGGGGTACCCCCCAGAAAACCCTCAAAGCCAAGCGGCAGGCGTTACCGCTTGGCGCGGGACGCGGCGCGGCCGCGCTCCTTCTGGTCGAGGACGACCTTGCGGATGCGGACCGCCTCCGGGGTCACCTCGACGCACTCGTCGTCGCGGCAGAACTCCAGGGACTGCTCAAGCGACAGCTTGCGCGGCGGGACGATCGACTCGGTCACGTCAGCGGTCGACGACCGCATGTTGGTGAGCTTCTTCTCCTTGGTGATGTTGACGTCCATGTCGTCGGAGCGCGAGTTCTCGCCGACGATCATGCCCTCGTACACCTCGGTGCCCGGCTCCGTGAACAGCACGCCGCGCTCCTGGAGGTTGGTCATCGCGAAGGCGGTGACGGCACCGGCCCGGTCGGCCACCAGCGAGCCGTTGTTGCGGGTCGTCAGCTGGCCGAACCACGGCTCGTGGCCCTCGTGGATGGAGTGGGCGATGCCGGTGCCACGGGTCTGGGTCAGGAACTCCGTGCGGAAGCCGATCAGACCGCGGGACGGGACGACGAACTCCATGCGGACCCAGCCGGAGCCGTGGTTGGACATGTTGTCCATACGGCCCTTGCGGACGCCCATGAGCTGGGTGACGGCGCCCATGTGCTCCTCGGGCACGTCGATGGTCAGGCGCTCGACGGGCTCGTAGACCTTGCCGTCGACCTCCTTGGTGACGACCTGCGGCTTGCCGACGGTCAGCTCGTAACCCTCGCGGCGCATGGTCTCCACCAGGATGGCCAGCGCCAGCTCGCCACGGCCCTGGACCTCCCAGGCGTCGGGGCGGTCGGTGTCCAGCACGCGGAGCGAGACGTTGCCGATCAGCTCGCGGTCCAGGCGGTCCTTGACCTGGCGGGCGGTGACCTTGCGGTCCTTGACGGCCGCCTTGTTGTCGGCGCCCTTCCCGGAGCCACCACGGCCGACCAGCGGCGAGGTGTTGGTGCCGATGGTCATGGAGATCGCCGGCTCGTCGACCGTGATCAGCGGCAGGGCGACCGGGTTCTCCGGGTCGGCCAGGGTCTCGCCGATCATGATGTCCGGGATGCCCGCGACGGCGCAGATGTCGCCCGGCCCGGCCTTCTCGGCGGGCTTGCGGGTGAGCGCCTCGGTCATCATCAGCTCGGTGATGCGGACGTTCTGGACGGTGCCGTCACGCTTGATCCAGGCGACGGTCTGCCCCTTCTTCAGCTCGCCCTGCTCGACGCGGAGCAGCGCGATACGGCCGAGGAAGTTGTCGGCGTCGAGGTTGGTGACGTGCGCCTGCAGCGGCGCGTCCTCCTCGTACGTCGGGGCCGGGATGTGCTCCAGGATCGTGGAGAAGAACGGCTCCAGGCTGGTGGAGTCGGCGGGGACGGTGCCGTCCTCCGGCTTGGTCAGCGAGGCGATGCCGTCACGGCCGCAGGCGTAGACGATCGGGAACTCGATCTGGTCCTCGTCGGCGTCCAGGTCGAGGAAGAGGTCGTAGGTCTCGTTGACGACCTCGTCGATCCGGGAGTCCGGGCGGTCCGTCTTGTTGATGCACAAGATGACCGGCATCCGCTTGGCGAGCGCCTTGCGCAGGACGAAGCGGGTCTGCGGCAGCGGGCCCTCGGACGCGTCGACGAGCAGCACCACGCCGTCGACCATCGACAGACCGCGCTCGACCTCGCCGCCGAAGTCGGCGTGGCCGGGGGTGTCGATGATGTTGATGGTGATCGGCTCGCCACCGCCCTTGGGGTGGTACTTCACGGCCGTGTTCTTGGCCAGGATCGTGATGCCCTTCTCACGCTCCAGGTCGTTCGAGTCCATGACCCGGTCGTCGACGGAGTCGAGCTGATGGGCGGCGAAGGCGCCAGCCTGCTTGAGCATGGCGTCGACGATGGTCGTCTTACCGTGGTCGACGTGGGCGACGATGGCAACGTTACGGATGTCGTGGCGCGTGGGCATACTGCGGCGCTTCTCCCGGATTCGTGGATGGCGGCGCGTCCGGTCCGGTACGCGCGCCCGCCGGGCAACATCACGCCGCGGCCTTACCCCCATGGTACGGGGCGCGGGCGAAAGCGTCCGCCTGGGCGATCTCGGAGCGCCCCGGGGCGGACGCTCAGCGGCGGAAGCCGATGTTCTGGTAGCGCGGAGTCTGGAAGCCGAACGCGCCCACGTTGGCGACCCTGATGCTCTGGGCGACCAGTTGGGGGCGCTGGTAGAGCGGGATGGAGCCCGCGGCGGCCCAGATCCTGGCGTCGGCCCGCTTGGTCAGGTCGGCCGCCTTGCCGGGGTTGAGTTCGGCCCCCGCCTGGTCCAGCAGCCGGTCGATCAGGTCGGTGCCCACCCGGGCGTAGTTCTGCTGGACGACCAGCGAGCCGTCCGCGCCCGGCTCCGGCTTGGCGTAGATCGGGCGGGCGTCGGTGGCCGGGAAGGCGGTGCCGGGCCAGGAGTACAGGGCCAGGTCGAAGTCGCCGGAGGCGATCTGGTCCTGGAAGAAGCTGCTGTCCGCGACCTTGGTGATCTGGCTGCGCACCCCGATGCCGGCCAGCATGTGCGCGATGCGGTCGCCGACCGCGCCGAGCGTGGCGTCGTGCTGCGGCAGCACGAACTGCAGGGTCAGCGGATGTCCGGACCGGTCGGTGCGCAAGGCGCTGGGCTCCACGGTCTCGGTCCGCGCGACCTTGCCGCCGCCCGGCGGCGGGGCGGCCGGGTGGGCGTGCCAGGGGCCGGGCGCCGCGGCGTTCCGCGCGCTGTTCGCCTTGCCGGGCTGCCATCCGGCGTCGGCCAGCAGGGCCTGGGCGGTCTTCACGTCGGGGCCGCCGATCGCCGAGCTGTTGTCCTGGTAGCCGTCCTGCGACGCCAGCACCAGGTGGTTGCCGAGCGGCGCGGTGGGCAGCCCGGCGGGGCGCAGCACCTGCTGAGCGATGGCCTTGCGGTCGATCGCCCGGGCCACCGCCCGCCGAACCCGCTCGTCGGCGAGTGGACCGCTGCCGCCGTTCAGCGTGAGCTGGGTGTACGAGGCGTCCAGGGCGCGGTGCACCGCGAGCCGCCGGTCCCGGGTTACCGCGCCGAGCGCGTCCGGGCTCACCTCTGCCACGTCCACGCTTCCGGCGGCCAGGGCGGCGGCCCGGCGTGCGCTGGGCACCGCGGTGAACACCAGCCGGTCCAGCTTGGCCGGCTCGCCCCACCACCGGGGGTCGCGGGCCAGTGTCACGGTGCCGCCCCTGGCGTTCACCGACTGGACCGAGAACGGGCCCGCTGTCACCGGGAGCGCGGCGCGACTGCCGTCGTTGAAGGCGTCCGGGGTGCCGGTGACCGCCTTGGGGTACAGCGGTGTGAACAGGGACCGCCAGGTCGCCATCGGGCGGCTGAAGGTGACCTTGATCTCGTGGGCGTCCGCGCCGCGCCGTACGTCGCAGACGCGGTCGTAGCCGTCGTTGTGCGCGCTCCAGTACGCGGAGTTGGTTCCGTTCAGCGCCTTCCACTGGGCGGCGAAGTCGTCGGCGGTGATAGCCCGGCCGTCGCTCCAGGCCGCCTTGGGGTTGAGCTTGTACACCACGACCTGCGGTGACCTGCTGACCACGGCCGCCGACTCCAGGTAGTCCGGGTCGCGTTGGGGTCGGCCGCGGCCGTCCACGGTGAACAGCGCGGGCAGTACCGCGCCCGCGACCCGGGCGGTCTGCGGGTCGGCGGCGGCCTGGAAGGTGTTGAGCGTGCCGGGGACCGCGTCCACCGCCCAGCGCAGCGTGCCGCCGTCGCGTACCGAGGAGCGGGCGACGGAGGCGACGTCGACGGCGGAGGCGGCGGTTCCGGAGGAGGCCGAGCAGCCGGCCGCCGCGGCGCTCGCCACGACGACCAGGGCGATGGTTCCGACCGCGGTGCGGGACATCGTGGCTACCTCCGGGGGACTCCCGAGCGCTTATCTCGTTTGCCGCTTATCGCACCTACTGAAGGTGATGGCGCCCGGGCGGCCGGTCCGACACGGCGTCGGGGACGGCGAAGGCCACCTGTGTGGCCTAGCCGAGCGCCTGCCACCCCTCGCGGGAAAACGCAAGACCCCGACGGAGCGGATACCGTCTTCACAAGCGCGCCTGTGACGCGCGACACTTTCTGGGGCAACCCGCGCGAACGCGCAACGGAGGTGCTGTCCATGTCCCTACAGGATGAGCTCACTGCCACCCAGCGACGCCTTGACGACCTTGACCGCTGCCTGACCACGCTGGAGCAGCATGTCGGGCAGAGCATCGACATGCGGCGGGTCCGGGCCGACGCCAACCATCTGCGGGAGGACCTGGCGTTGCTGCGCGACAGCGCTCCAGCCTCCAGGACCGGGCCGTCCGGTCAGTCGAAGGCCGCCCAGCAGATGATCACCGTCCCGGACGCCCCGTACGACCCGAACCTGTGGCGTGACTCCGACGACGAGGGCCTGGGCGCCCGCGACCGGCACGCCCCCTAGCCCCCCAGCACGGCACACCGTGAGGCGAAACCGGTAAGCCACCCACCTCGCCGGAGGCGACCCGTTGGCCACGACCGAGACAGCAGGACCCTCATCAGGCGGCGTGCACGCCCCCGGGCGTGCCGCGATCGCCGCGCGGCAGCTGCGCACCGACCGCTGGTGGCTGGCGCCCGCCGTCACCGCGACCGTGCTGACGGTGTTCGTCGTCTATTCGACATGGCGGGCCTTCGCCAATGCCGACTACTACGCCGCGCCCTACGTGTCCCCGTACTACTCCCCCTGCATCGCGACCAACTGCGTGAACATGAAGGGGGGTGCGGACCTGCAGATCTTCGGGCCCTGGTGGGGGCTTTCGCCGGCGCTGCTGGTACTGATCTTCCCGCTGGGATTCCGGTTGACCTGCTACTACTACCGCAAGGCGTACTACCGGGGCTTCTGGGCCGCGCCGCCCGCGTGCGCGGTGGCCGAGCCGCACCGCAAGTACACCGGGGAGACGCGCTTTCCGCTGATCCTGCAGAACGTGCACCGCTACTTCTTCTACTTCGCGCTCGTCTTCGCGGTGATCCTGACCTATGACGCGGCGCTCGGGTTCCGGGACGCGGCCGGGCGCTGGGGCCATATGGGCCTGGGCACCCTGGTGTTGCTGGTGAACGTCGCGCTGATCTGGGTCTACACCCTGTCCTGCCATTCCTGCCGGCACGTCGTCGGCGGGCGGTTGAAGAACTTCTCCAAGCACCCGGTGCGCTATCGGATGTGGAGTTGGGTGGGGCGGCTGACGGCTCATCACATGGCACTGGCCTGGGGCTCTTTGGTGATGGTCGCGGTTGCCGACCTGTATGTGTACCTGGTCGCCAGCGGCGCGTTCACCGATCCGAAGTTCTTCTAGCGGGCAAGAGGTCGCCGGAAACCAGCGAAAGGGATGCGGCAGCACATGACGCAAGTCGAGCGGCACACCTACGACGTGGTGGTGGTCGGCGCGGGCGGGGCGGGGCTACGGGCCGCCATCGAGGCCCGGGAACAGGGCCTGCGCACCGCCGTGGTCTGCAAGTCCCTGTTCGGCAAGGCGCACACGGTGATGGCCGAGGGCGGAATCGCCGCCAGCATGGGCAACGCCAATCCGCGTGACAACTGGCAGGTGCACTTCCGGGACACCATGCGGGGCGGGAAGTTCCTCAACAACTGGCGGATGGCCGAGCTGCACGCCAAGGAAGCCCCGGACCGGGTGTGGGAGTTGGAGACCTGGGGTGCGCTGTTCGACCGCACGAAGGACGGCCGGATCTCCCAGCGCAATTTCGGCGGCCACGAGTATCCCCGGCTGGCGCATGTCGGCGACCGCACCGGTCTGGAACTCATCCGCACCCTCCAACAGAAGATCGTCTCCCTCCAGCAGGAGGACCACAAGCGGTGCGGTGACTACGAGGACCGGCTGCGCGTCTTCCAGGAATGCACCGTCACCCGAGTGCTGAAGGACGGTGAGCGGGTTTCCGGGGTGTTCGGCTACGTAAGGGAGTCCGGGCGCCTCTTCGTCATCGAGGCGCCCGCCGTCGTACTGGCCACCGGTGGCATCGGCAAGTCCTTCAAGGTGACCTCCAATTCCTGGGAGTACACCGGGGACGGGCACGCGCTGGCGCTGCTGGCCGGGGCACCGCTGATCAACATGGAATTCGTGCAGTTCCATCCGACCGGAATGGTCTGGCCGCCGTCCGTGAAGGGAATCCTGGTCACCGAGTCGGTGCGCGGTGACGGCGGGGTACTGCGCAACAGCGACGGCAAGCGCTTCATGTTCGACTACGTTCCGGACGTCTTCAAGGAGAAGTACGCGCAGAGCGAGGAGGAGGCGGACGGCTGGTACACCGATCCGGACAACCACCGCCGCCCACCGGAACTGCTGCCCCGCGACGAGGTGGCCCGGGCCATCAACTCCGAGGTGAAGGCGGGGCGTTGCACTCCGCACGGTGGGGTGTTCCTGGACGTGTCGACCCGGCTGCCCGCCGAGGAGATCAGACGGCGGCTGCCGTCCATGCACCACCAGTTCAAGGAACTGGCGGATGTCGACATCACCGCCGAGCCCATGGAGGTCGGGCCGACCTGCCACTACGTGATGGGCGGGGTCGAGGTCGACCCGGACAGCGCGGCCGCGACCGGGGTTCCCGGGCTGTTCGCGGCGGGCGAGGTGGCCGGCGGAATGCACGGCTCCAACCGGCTGGGTGGCAACTCCCTCTCCGACCTTCTGGTGTTCGGCCGCCGGGCCGGGCTGCACGCCGCCGAGTACGCCGCCGGGTTGGGCACCGACGGCCGCCCCCGGGTCTCCGCCGAGCAGGTGGACGCCGCGGCGGCCGAGGCACTGCGCCCGTTCAGCGTCGAGGGCGACGAGCCGGAGGCGGCCGGGGGCCCTGCGGAGAACCCGTACGCGCTGCACCAGGAGTTGCAGCAGACCATGAACGACCTGGTCGGCATCATCCGGCGGGCCCCTGAGATGGCCGAGGCGCTGCGCCGCCTCGCCGGCCTGCGGCAGCGCTCCCGGCGGGCCGGGGTCGAGGGGCACCGCCAGTTCAACCCGGGCTGGCACCTGGCGATCGACCTGCGCAACATGCTGCTGGTGAGCGAGTGCGTGGCGCGCGCCGCGCTGGAGCGCACCGAAAGCCGCGGCGGCCACACCCGCGACGACTACCCGGAAATGGACCGCCGTTGGCGGAAGACCAATCTGGTCTGCGAACTCGCCGACCGCGACGGCGAACTGGCGGCGGTCGATCCCGCCGACGGCCAGGTCAGGCTGACCCGGCGGGAGACGCCGCCGATCCGCGGCGATCTGCTCGGCCTTTTCGAAAAGGACGAGTTGCTCAAGTACCTCACGGACGAGGAGCTCGACACATGAGCGCTGCGCCTGGCCCGAAGGCCAACGGTTCCGTGTACACCGGTCGTTTCCGGGTGTGGCGCGGCGACGCGGACGGCGGCGAGTTGCGGGACTTCGACGTCGAGGTGCACGAGGGCGAGGTCGTCCTCGACATCATCCACCGGTTGCAGGCCACCCAGGCCAACGACCTCGCGGTGCGCTGGAACTGCAAGGCGGGCAAGTGCGGTTCGTGCAGCGCGGAGATCAACGGCCAGCCGCGGCTGATGTGCATGACGCGGATGTCGGTGTTCGCGCCGGACGAGACGGTGACCGTGACGCCGATGCGGACCTTTCCGGTGGTGCGCGACCTGGTGACCGATGTGTCGTTCAACTACACCAAGGCCAGGGAGGTTCCGTCGTTCGTCCCGCCGCCCGGGCTGGGCCCCGGTGAATACCGGATGCAGCAGGAGGACGTGGGGCGTTCGCAGGAATTCCGCAAGTGCATCGAATGCTTCCTGTGCCAGAACACCTGCCATGTGGTGCGGGACCACGAGGAGAACAAGAAGGCGTTCGCCGGGCCGCGTTTCCTGATGCGGATCGCCGAACTGGACATGCATCCGCTGGACTCGGCCGACGAGTCGGGCCTGGACCGCAAGTCCGCCGCGCAGGAGGAACACGGGCTCGGTTACTGCAACATCACCAAGTGCTGTACCGAAGTGTGCCCGGAGAACATCAGGATCACCGACAACGCGCTGATTCCGCTCAAGGAACGGGCAGTGGACCGTAAATACGATCCACTGGTCTGGTTGGGGAACAGGATTCGTCGGCGCTGAGACGGGATTCCAAGGTGCGGGCCGTGGGCCGTGTTGTGCCCATCCGTTTCCGTCGTGCGGAGCGGCTGCCCACAACACGACCGATCAGTACACGCTGAGCAGCGCCGACGCCAGGTCCGGTCCCCTCGTCTCCCCGTCGGGCAGCCCGAGTTCGAACCACACGGTCTTGCCGCGCGGCGTCCTACGGCTGCCCCAGCTCTCGCTGAGCATGCTGACGAGTTGCAGCCCGCGACCGCCCTCGTCGGTGTCCCGGGCCCGCCGCCGCCTGGGCTGGACGAGGCCGGAGTCCCAGACCTCGCACACCAGCGTCCGGTCCAGCAGCAGCCGCAACCGTATGTCCCCTCTGCCGTGCCGCAGCGCGTTGGTGACCAGCTCACTGACCAGCAGTTCGGTGGTGTCGACCAGTTCGCCCAGGCCCCAGGCCTCCAGCCGCCCCCGGGCCAGCTCCCGGGCCTGGGCCACCGACTGGCCCTTCGGCGGCAGCGTCCAGTCGCCGACCGCGTCGTCCGGCAGGCCCCGCACCCTGGCCATCAGCAGCGCCACGTCGTCCTCGCCGTGGTGGGTGTCCAGGCTGGTCAGTACGTGGTCGCAGGCGTCCTCCAGCGGCAGCGCGGCGGTGCTCAGGGCGCGCCGGAAGGCCTCCAGGCCCTCGTCCAGGGCGTGGTGGCGGGACTCCACCAGCCCGTCGGTGTAGAGGGCGAGGAGCGCGCCGTCGGGGAGTTCGATGTCCACCTCCTCGAACGGCTCGCCGCCGACGCCCAGCGGCATGCCGGGCGGCACGTCGAGCATCAGCGCCGGATCACCTGGCTGCACGATGACCGGCGGCAGATGGCCGGCGTTGGCGATGGTGCAGCGCCGGGTGACCGCGTCGTACACCGCGTAGACGCAGGTCGCCAGGTACACCTCGGCCAGGTCCTCGGTGTCGCGGTCCTTGGCGCGTCGGCTGCGGCCGCCGCTGGGGTCGGACAGGCCGCGGGCGATCTCGTCCAACTGGGTCAGCACCTCGGCCGGTTCGAGGTCGAGCAGCGCCAGGGTGCGTACCGCGGTGCGCAGTTCGCCCATGGCGACGGCGGCCCGAAGTCCGCGGCCCATCACGTCGCCGACCACCAACGCGGTGCGGTGGCCGGGCAGTTCTATGACGTCGAACCAGTCACCGCCGACCTCCGCGGCGGCGTTGCCCGGCAGATAGCGGCAGGCGATGTCGAGTCCGGCGGCCTCCGGATTGCCCGGTGGCAGCAGGCTGCGCTGGAGCAGCAGCGCCCGTTCGTGCTCGCGCCGGTACAGCCGTGCGTTGTCGATGCACACGGCGGCCCGGGCGACGAGTTCCCCGGCCAGCGCGCGGTCGCGTTCGCCGAACGGTTCGCTGCCCTTGGCGCGGGAGAAGTGCACCAGGCCGAGCACGGTGTCCCGGGCGACCATCGGCACCACCAGGGTGGACTGGACGACGGCTGGCAACTCGCCCCGCTCCGGGTCGGGTTCGGTCGGCTCGTCGGCCATGGAGCCGCCGCCGCTGACGCCGACGACCTGGATCTGCGCGGTGCGCAGCGCCTTCGCCGCGGGCGAGGTGAACGGATAGCGGTGCACCGCGCCCACGCTCACCGAGCCGTCCTCGACGCCCAGTGAGTCGGGGCCGCCGGAGACCGCGCTGGCGCCCGCGACCCTGCGCACGTCCGCGCTGCCGTCGGAGCTGCCGACCGGGTCCTCGTCGCCGGTCAGCAGCACCTGGTAGAGGTCGACGGCGGCCAGGTCGCAGAAGTGCGGTACGGCGACATCCAGCAGCTGCCGGGCGGTGGTCTCCAGGTCGAGGGAGTTGCCGATGCGGGTGCCCGCCTCATTGAGCAGGGCCAGGTCGCGCCGGGTGTGCGCCGCCTCCCGTTCGGCGCGCTGACGAGTCGTCACATCTGTTGCCACGCCCGCCACTCCGGACGGACGGCCGTGCGGGTCCGTGAGCCGGTACAGGGAGATCGCCCAGCGACGGCGGCCGGGAGAACCGGGGCTGGTGCCGACGACCTGCATGTCGACCACCGGTTCGCCGCAGTCCAGCACCTGGCGCAGCGCCGCGGTGAGCCGGTCGGCCTCGACCCGGGGCAGGAAGTCGTGCGGGGTGCGGCCCGGGTAGTCCCCCGCGGGCTTGCCGTAGACGTGTGCGAAGCGCTCGTTGACGCGGATCAGTCTGAGGTCGGTGTCGGCGAGGAAAAGCCCCATCGGAGATTGGCCGAAAATCGCCTCGAACGCGGCCAGGGAGGCGTCCCGCTCCCGGTCGCCTTCAAGGCCCCGGGGACTTGGCAGTTCAGCCATGGTCGGCCCCCGAGGGGTGATGGCCTTCTCCGTGCGAAGCGGCGGAGCAGGATCCGCCGGAACGTATGCAGCGCAAGACCCCTCCAGATATTCAGTACTCCCGGACCGGCCGCTGCCCAGTCTTCAGGGTATTGGGCACCCCTGAAGTATTGAGCACCGGCGGCACCGGACACACGGTCTTGTCGATCACAGCATCATTTCGGCTTCAACGAGGCAACTTCACCGAGGTCAGCTACCCGGCAACGCCAGTTCGAACCACACCGTCTTGCCCAGCGGCCCCTGCCGGGTGCCCCATCGCCGGGATGCCCGGGCGACGAGTTGGAGTCCGCGGCCGCCCTCGTCCTCGTGGTCGGCGGTACGGGCGCGCGGCGGATCGGGCAGCGGGTCGGAGACCTCGACCAGCAGCGAGGGTCCGCGGACCATGCGGACGCCGATGGGTCCGTGCGCGTACCGCAGGGAGTTGGTGACCAGTTCACTGACCAGAAGTACGGTCACGTCGGTCAGCGCGTTCAAACCCCATACGGCCAGCGTCTCTCGGACATGCGTGCGCGCCTGCCGTACCGCGCTGGGTTCGGCGGGGAAGGCCCAGGACGCCGCACTGCCCTCGGGGAGGCCGCCGAGCCGGGCCATCAGCACGGCCACGTCGTCCGGTTCGAGCTCCCCGACCAGGTTGGTGACCATGTCGTCGCACGCGTCCTCCAACGACCGGTGCGGGCGGCCGAGTACCGCCCTGAGCCGGTCGATGCCATGGCCGATGTCCTCGCCGCGCCGCTCGATCAGACCGTCGGTGTACAGCACCAGCACCGAGCCGTCCGGCACCCGCAGTTCGGTGGTCTCGAACTCCGCTTCGCCGACGCCGATCGGGGTGCCGGTGGGCATGTCGAGGCGGTGCACGCCTTCGGCTCCGCGCTCGCCTGGGTCGATCAACAGGGGTGGCAGATGGCCCGCCTTGGCGATGGAGCAGATCCGGGTCGACGGGTCGTAGACGGCGTAGACGCAGGTGGCCATCATCGGTTCGTCGGGGAACTGCGCGAAGTCGTCGGACAGGTCGTTGATGCGGCGCAGTAGTTCGTCGGGGGTCATGTCGAGCGCGGCGAGGGTGCGCATGGCGGTGCGCAGCCGTCCCATGGTGGCGGCGGCCTGGAGCCCGTGCCCCATCGCGTCGCCGACCACGAAGGCGACCCGGCCGCCCGCCAGCGGCACCACGTCGAACCAGTCGCCGCCCGCCTCCGCGCCGGTGCTGCCGGGCACGTAGCGGTAGGCGACCTCGACGCCCGGCAGTTCGGGCACGTGCTGCGGCAGCAGGCTGCGTTGCAGCATCAGGGCGCCCTCCCGTTCCCGCGCGTACAGCCGGGCGTTGTCGAGGGCGGCGCCCGCGCGGTCGGCGAGTTCGGTGGCGAGCGCCAGGTCGTCGGGGTCGAACGACTCGCGCTGCACGGAGCGTCCGATGACCAGCAGGCCGAGCACGATGCCGCGGGCCCGCAGCGGGACGACGAGCATCGAGCCGACGCCCAGTTCCAGGGCGGCCTTTATGCGCGGGTCGAGGCCGTACGCGCTGTCCGTGGCGGCGTGCAGGTCCGCGCTGGTCTCGGCGTACCAGGCGGGGCCGCCGGCCAGCACCTCGGTCAGCGGTGAGCCCTCGGGGAAGCTGAGGCTGGCCCCGGCGCGCAGCTGGGCGGCGACCGCCTCGGTACCGGGTCCCGTGGTGACCCCGGCCAGCACGAGCGGGGTGTGCGCGGGGTGCGGGCGGCGCGGCAGGTCGGCGCCCCGGGGGACGTCGCGGACCAGCAGCACCCCGGCGTAGTCGGCGAACTCCGGTACCAGGATGTCGGGCAGCAGCCGGGCGATGCGGTCCACGTCGAGCAGGTCGGACAGGACCCCGCCCACGTCGTTGAGCAGGGTGAGCCGGGCGCGGGCCCGCTCGGCCTTGGCGACCGCGATGTGGCGTTCGGTGACGTCCATGACGATGCAGGAGATGCCCAGTACCCGCCCGGCCCGGTCCACGATCCTGGCGTACGAGGCGGAGCGCAGGCCCTCGCCGCCCGGTCCCTTGTTCAGCAGGTCGACCACGGTGCGTCCGGTGGCCAGCACCTCGCGCTGGACCAGGGTGAGGTTGTGGCCGGTCCTGCCGGGCAGGATCTCGTCGACGGTGCGGCCTATGTGGTCGTCCGGGGGGCGGCCGTTCATTCGGGCCAGGGCCTGGTTGACGCGGACGAAGCGCAGATCGGTGTCGAAGATCGCGATGCCGAGCGCGGAGGTGTCGAACACCGCGTCGACAATGGCCAGATCGTGCTCCAGGCCGCGCAGCAGCTGGGTCTCGGCGAGCGAGACCAGGATGTACGGCTTGCCGTCCCCGTCCACCAGCAGCGAGGCCCGCACCTCGGCCTGCACGGTGTGGCCGTCGCGGTGCCGTAGCGGCAGCACCCCGCCCCAGCGTCCGGCGCGCAGCAGCTCGGCCAGCACCTGCTCCGCGGGGCCGGGGCTGGGCACCCGGCCGAGGCGCTCGGCGCGGACGGCGTGCGCCGTGGACCAGTCGCTGATGATGTGGTCGATCCGGCGGCCGACGATGTGCTCGCCCGCCCAGCCCAGCAGTTCCTCGGCCAGCGGGGACCACAGCACCACTCGGCCCCGGGTGTCCAGCATGATGACGCCGACCCGCAGGGTGTCCAGCAGCCCACCGGAGTCGGCGGGTTGGGTGGCTGCCGGTTGCAGGCCGCGCGTCCGGTGGCGGTCGGCCGCGTTGTGTGGCGGATTGTGCGCGGCGGATGGGGTGCTCATCCGGCACACCTCCCGCCAGTTCGGACATAGTGCCTAAACCCCCCGTACCCCATGATCAATGGAGTACACGGCGACCGGCCCGGCGCGTTACTCCGTTCAGTCCGGCGGAGTCCTCGAACGGGTCCGGCGCGCCCGCCTCCCGCCCGCCTCAAGCGGGGTGCCGCGCGCCGCCCTGTCCGCACCGCGCTCACCGGCCCCCGGAGAGCCTGCGGGCCGCCTCGGCGACCGCCGGGCGGTCCTGGTCCAGCCAGTCGACGCCGGCCACCTCTGCGGGCGACAGCCAGCGCAGGGCGTCGTGGTCTTCCAGGGGACGCGGCGGCGCGGAGCCCTCGGCCAGCCGGGCGGTCCACACCCGCAGCACCAGATCGGCCCGCAACGGCCACTCGCCGGGGATCCGCTCCAGCGGCTCCGCCTCGACCCCCAGTTCCTCGCGCAGCTCGCGCACCAGGGCCTGCTCGGCCGTCTCGCCCGGCTCCACCTTGCCGCCGGGCAGCTCCCAGCGCCCGGCCAGCTCCGGCGGGGCGCTGCGCCGCGCGGCCAGCAACCGGCCCTGGTGCAGCAGCGCCGCGCCCACCACCACACGCACCGAAACGCTCATGCGCGGCACTCTACGGCGCCGCGCAGGGCGTCCCGTCAGCGGCTAGGAGGCCTGGGGCTGGTCGATCTTCTCGATGAGGTAGCGCCGCCCCAGCCCCCGTGCCTCGAAGTGCCCCGCGACCGTCTCGGCCTCCTCGCGGGTCTCACAACTGGCGACGCGGTAGCGGTTGCCGTTGTCGTCCTGGCGTATGACGGCCCACAGCAGCTCGCCCATCAGGCGACTCCGTCGATTTCCCGTACGTGGTCGATGCTGGCGAGGTCGTCCTTCTCCTCGCTGGCCCTACCGGCGAACCACGCGTCGAGGATCTCCTTGAGCAGTGGTTCCGAGGTCTGCCGCAGGCCGATGGCGAGGACGTTGGCGTCGTTCCACTGGCGGGCGCCGTTGGCGGTGTAGGCGTCCGTGCACAGCGCGGCGCGCGCTCCTGGCACCTTGTTGGCGGCCATCGACGCGCCGGTGCCGGTCCAGCAGCAGACCACCGCCTGGTCGGCCCGGCCCGCCGCGACCTCGCGGGCCGCGGCCGTCGCCGACCACGCCCAGTCGGGGCGTCCCGCGCCCTCCCTGTCGTCGCTGCGCAGCGCCCCGTAGGCGGACACCTCGTGCCCGCGCCTGCGCAGCTCGTAGACGAGGACCCTGGCTACCGGCTCATCCATGTCCGAGGAAACGGCGATCCGCATATGCCACAGCCTACGCCCGCCGGTGACCGTGTGAACCCGTCCGTACGCGAACGGGTATGAACTCGCCACCTGTTGAAGGCGGAAACGATGAGGACCCCCGCGCGGTGCGCGGGGGTCCTCATCGCGAGCGACGGATCAGACCGCCGTGGAGACGCGCTCGGCGTCGTCCTGGGCCGCCTTGAGCTCCTCGCGGACCGCTTCCAGCGACGGGTTGTGCCAGGCGCTGCGCACACCCCAGAAGTAGAAGGCCAGCCCGATCACGGCGACGACCAGCAGGTCCCAGCCCTCGGGCAGGTAGCCCTGGCCGCCGTAGTCCTTGCTTCCGATGTACGAGATGAAGGCCATCACGAACAGGTAGGCGACCATCCAGACGCCCGCCTTCAGGTGCGGCTTCAGCTGCGACATGGGCTTGCGTAGCTCGTAGAAGGCCCAGATCGGCAGACCGGCCGCCATCAGCAGGATGACCTTGCCGGTCAGCGGCCACTTGGCCCAGTACAGCACCAGCGAACCGAAGACCATCGCGATCGGCGCGATCACCGGCATCGCCTTCAGCTGCACCGGCCGCGGCATGTCCGGCGCCAGGCGGCGCAGCGACATCACGGCGACCGGGCCGGTGATGTACGAGATCACGGTGGCCACCGAGACGATCTCGGCCAGCGAGCCCCAGCCGCGGAACACCGCGAGGAAGGCGAACGCCACCACCAGGTTCAGCAGCAGCGCCGGACGCGGCACACCGGTCTTGGGGTCGACCTTGCCGAAGACGCCCGGCAGGTGGCCGTTCTCCTGGACGCCGTGGATCATGCGGGAGGTGGTGGCCGCGTAGATCATGCCGGTGCCGGACGGGGAGATGAAGGCGTCGGCGTAGAGCAGCATGGCCAGCCAGTTGATGCCCCAGGCGATGGCCAGGTCGGCCAGCGGGGACTTGAAGTTCAGCGCGGACCAGCCGCCACCGGCCAGGTCGTGGGCGGGCACCGCCATCAGGAAGGCGACCTGCAGCGCCACGTAGATCACCAGCGCGATGAGGATCGAGCTGATCACCGCACGCGGCAGCGACTTGCGCGGGTTACGGGCCTCGGCGGCCATGTTGAGCGGCGACTGGAAGCCGTTGTACGCCCAGACGATGCCGGAGACGGCGACCGCGTTGAACACCGCGTTCCAGCCGTGCGGGGCGAAGCCTCCGGCGCGGCTGAGGTTGTGCGTGTCGAAGTGCGACAGCATCAGGGTGGCCGCGGTGAGCGTGGGCACCACGATCTTGAAGACGGTGATCGCCGTGTTGGTCTTGGCGAACAGCGTGATCGCCCACCAGTTGAGCGCGAAGTAGACCAGCAGCAGCACACTGGCCAGCGCGACACCGGAGCCGGTCAGCTCGGTGCCGTTGTACAGGCCCTTGGCCCAGGACCACTTCCACGAGCTCATGTAGGTGACCGAGGCGGTCGCCTCACCCGGGATCACCGAGACGATGGCGATCCAGTTGGCCCAGGCGGCCAGGTAACCCGCGAGCGAGCCGTGCGAGTACTGGCCGTAGCGGACCATGCCACCGGCCTTGGGGAACATCGAGCCCAGCTCGGTGTAGGTCAAGGCGATGGTCAGCGCGACCACGGCACCGATCACCCAGGCGAAGATCGCCGCCGGCCCAGCCAGGTGGCTTGCCTTGGCGGCACCGAACAGCCAGCCCGAGCCGATGATCGAGCCGAGGCCGACGGCAGTCAGCGATACCGTGCCGAGGGAACGGCGGTAGTTGGAACCAGACAAATCGGTGGTTCCCCTTTCTTCTCCCCGTGGCCTTGCACAAACTCCGGCAGCTTAAAGGCGATAGGCCGTCCGCGGTTCCCCCTGGAGGCGTTGTGTGATCTTTGCAACAGCCACGTATCGTGATCGAACCGGTTCGCGAACGGACCACTCCGTCAACGACGTTGCAGCTCAGAGGGGTTACACCGACCGATCGGCCGGGAAGCCGTCACTGATTGTCAGCAGTCGGTATCACCCGTGCGAAGGCCGGCCGCGAAGAGCATTCCGCCGTGCCGCGAGCGGCGACGGCGAGTGGCGGACACCGCACCGGCACCCATGCGAGCGAGCGGTCCAGGGAAGGGCATCAGCGGACCGGAAGGTGGTACGCCACCTTGAAGCGGTCGGCCGGGATGACCAGGTCGGCGGTCTCCACCGGCCGGTCCGAGGCGTAGAAGGTGCGGGAGACGACCAGCACCGCGTGGCCCGGAACGCCGCCGAGTTCCGCGGTCTCGACGGCCAGGCCGGGACGCGCGGCGACCTCCTCGACCACGTTGTCCACCACGATGTCGATGGCCGCCATCCGGTCCACCACGCCACGTCCGCCCAGCGGCCCCTCCTCGGGCAGCATGACCGGGGTGCGCCCGGTGACGGCCAGCGGCTCCCAGGAGGTGGAGAGCATCATGGGCTCGCCCTCGGTGCGGAACAGATAGCGGGTGCACATCACCCGGTCGTCCGGCTGGATCCGCAGCCGGGCGGCGATCGCCGGACTGGCGCTCTCCTGCGTGCTGACCGACTCCCAGGTGCCCTTGCAGCCCTCGTCCGCCTGCTCCTGGCGGAACGGGGTGGGGCCGTACGACGGCCGGTAGCCGGAGCGGGCGATGGCACGCGGCTCCGGCCGTTCACGGACGTACGTACCGGATCCGGAGCGGCCCTCGACGAAGCCCTCGGCCATCAGGACCTTGCGGGCCTCCAGGGCGACCGTGTCGGAGACGCCGTAGTCCCGGCGGATACGAGCCTGCGAGGGCAACCGGGTGTGCGGGAGGAGGATGCCGTCGAGGATCTTGTTCCGCAGGTCGTCGGCGACCCGGAGGTACGCGGGCTGCTCACCAAATGGCACGTGACCCTCCACAGAGGTTGACCGGCTGCAACAGCTTGACAACGTACCGTGTCCAACCGCAAGCCAAGGCCAACGCATCACCTCTGGATTCCCCTACCCTGGCGGCAATTAATTTCTCTCGCCGCGCCACCCCCGCCGCGCGATCCGCAGTGCCGCCACAAGCGGCCGTGACCCCCGTCACGCCATGCCGTTTACCTCCATTTAACAGCTAATCCGCTTTCAGATCAGTCGAATTCGATCTACCCGACAACGGATTTCGTTGCGAGATGGGGGTTGACGCTTTGTTGACACCAGTTGTCTCATGACGTCCCGGGAGCGCCCCAGCATCTGATGAGCCAGCCATAACGGAGGCGATAACGCTCCCCCGCAGAGCCCCACCGAGCCCGATGGGACGCCGTATGACCGAAATCCTGCGCCCGCCCGCCGAAGTCCCCGAGTCCGCCGCCGCCTCCACGGCGGCAACGGAAAGGGGCAAACTGACCCGCTCCATCGGAGTGGTCGGCGGCACGCTGCTCACCCTTTCCTGCCTCACCCCGGCCTCGTCCCTCTTCGTCATCGTCCCGGGCTCGTTCGCCACCCTCGGCACCGGCACCGCGCTGACCCTGGTGATCGCCGTCGTGCTGTGTGTCGCGGTGGCCTTCTGCTACTCGGAGTTGGGCACGCTGATCCCCAGCGCGGGCGGCGAGTACGCCATGGTCGGCACGCTCACCGGTCGCTTCTCGGGGTGGCTGGTGTTCATCCAGGCGCTGATCGTGGTCATGATCGTCCCGCCGATCATCGCGCTGGGCACCGCCGACTACCTGGCACCGCTCATCCACGTCGACGCCAAGGCGACGGGCGCGGCCGTGATGCTGCTGGCCACCGTGATGGGCCTGCTCGACCTGCGGGCCAACGCCTGGATCACCGGCGTCTTCCTGGTACTTGAGGTGGTCGCGTCCGCCGTGGTGGCCTTCCTCGGCTTCTCGCACACCCGGCGCTCCGCCTCGGTGCTGCTCCACCCGGTGATGGCCGGGGACCACGGCGCGAGCCTGCCGGTCACCGGTGGGCTGATCGTCGCGGGCCTGGCGGCGGCCCTGTTCATCCTCCAGGGGTTCTCCACCGCCGTGTACCTGTCGGAGGAGATGGAGAACCCGCGGCGCACCGTCTCCCGGACCGTGCTGTGGACGCTGGCCATCGGCGCGGCCGTGGTGCTGGTCCCGGTGGTCGCCATCACCCTGGGCGCTCCCGACCTCAACACGCTGGCCGGCGGCGACATCGCGGGCATGGTGCAGAAGTGGAGCGACTCCGGCGTCGGCACCTTCATCAGCCTGTGCATCGCGCTGGCGATCATCAACGCGGCGATCGTGATGGTGATCCAGAACTCCCGGGTGCTGTTCGCCTCGGCGCGTGACAACGCCTGGCCCGCGCCGGTCGGCCGGGCACTGGCGGCGCTGAGCAAGCGGTTCGGCTCGCCGTGGATCGCCACGCTGGCGGTCGGCGTACCGGGCGCGGTGCTGTGCTTCGTGCCGGTGGCGACGCTCAACGGCGTCACCGGCGTGGCGGTTGCCGCGCTGTACGCCTTCGTGGCGGTGGCCGCCCTCGCGTCCCGGCGCGGCGCGCACAAGGAGCGAGAGGGCGTGTGGCGGATGCCGTTGTGGCCGGTGGTCCCGGTGCTGCTGCTGGCGGTACTGGTCTGGGTGCTCGCCCAGCAGGCCGCGCGCGATCTGCTGATCACCGGGGGCATCACCGCGGTCGCCGCCCTGTACTGGGTGTTCTACCTACGGCCGCGCCGGGCCACGCACTGGGTGATCACCGTCCCCGAGGACGAGATGGTGTCCTGAGCGGGAACGCTCACACGACGCGGGCCCGGCGGTGCGGACGGTTCGGCACCGCCGGGCCTAGTCCCGCCCGAGGTGGTGGAAGCCCGGGTGCGGATGCATCAGGAAGCCGTGGTGGGAGATGTTCCAGGCGTAGGCCCCGGCCAGCGCGAACACCACCCTGTCCGCCGGCCGTAGTCCGGCGGCCCCCGGTACGGCACGGGCGAACACGTCCTTCGGGGTGCACAACTGCCCGGTGAGCGTGGCGCGTTGGCCGCGCACCACGGGCCTGGGCCAGGGGTACGGCCAGTCGTCCACCGGCAGCACGGTGAACGGCTGGTCGTGCCCCTTGGTCACCGGGGTGCGCAGATGCTGGGTGCCGCCGCGCAGTACGGCGAAGTCCTCGCCGTGCGCGCTTTTGACGTCCAGCACCTCGGTGGCGTACCAGCCGCAGTACGCGGTGAGTGCCCGCCCCGGCTCGATCCGCAGCCGCAGCCCGGGGTGGCGGCGCAGCAGCCGGTCGAGTCCGGCGCCGAACGCGGCCCAGTCGAAGCGGGCGGCCGGATCCGCGTAGTCCACCGCCATGCCGCCGCCGGTGTTGACCTCCTCGATCGGGACCGGCAGCCGTACCGCCCAGTCCACGATCCGTTCGGCCACGGCGAGTTGGGCGCCCGCGTCCAGGCCGCTGGCCAGGTGGGCGTGGATGCCGCGCAGCCGCAGCCGGGCGAAGTCCGGCCGGGCCAGCAGGGACAGGCACCGGTGGACTCCGGCCGGGTCGAGGCCGAACGGGCTGGGGCCGCCCATCGCCAGGGGGACGCCGCGCAGTTCCACCGGCAGGTTGACCCGCAGCAGGATGTCGGCGCGCCGCCCCGGCCCCACCGCGCCCGCCAGCAGCCGCAGTTCGCGTTCGCTCTCCACGTGCAAGCGCGTGACGCCGGTTCCCGCCGCCGCGGCCAGTTCGCCGGGCGTCTTGCCCGGCCCGCCGAAGGCCACGGGCGCGCCCGGAACCGCCCGGCGCACATGGGCCAGCTCGCCTCCCGAGGCGACCTCGTAGCCGGTCACCGCGCGGCGCAGCGCGGCCAGGATCTGCGGGTCCGGGTTGGCCTTGGCCGCGTAGTAGAGCTCCACCCGCTCGGGCAGCGCGTCCCGGACGCGCCGGGCGTGCGCCCGCAGGGCGGCGATGTCGTAGACATACGCGGGGAGTTGGTCGTCCGGCAGCGCACGGACGTGGTCACGCACGGCCTCAGTGATCACGGCGGACTCCCGGTGCGGCGGTCTGGGCGCCCGCCGCCAAGGAGGCCTCGTGTCCCGGGGCGGCGAGTGGTGAGCGCACCGCAACGTATCCCGCGTCCCGGTCGGCGTGGCGGGCCCAGCGGGTCAGCAGGTTGGCCTTGGCGGGCAGTGGCACGCCCGCGAGCAGGGCGCGCAACCGCGGCGGACAGCCGTGCTCGTCCGCGTACTCGCGCAGCACGGCCCGGACCCGCCCCCACAGCGCGGGCTCCGATCCGGGGTGCAGATCGGCGAGCGCGGCCAGCAGTTCGGCGGTGTGGTTGACCAGCAGGCAGTAGACCACCCGGTCCCAGCCGCGCCGCGCGTCGTACGTCAACGGCCCGGCCACATCGGCGGGCAGCGCGGCCAGTGCCTCGCCGTGCCGCTCGGCCAGCAGCTTGGTGCCCTCCAGATCGCGGAAGACGATGTGCCGTGGCAGCCCGGCGCCGTCGACGCCGACCAGCACGTTCTGCAGGTGCGGCTCCAGGACTACGCCGTGGTCGAAGTAGGCGGCGAGCACCGGTGGCAGCAGCAGCCGCAGATACGCCGTCCACCACTCCAGCGCCTCCGGCGGGCCCGCGCCGTCCAGCAGCCGGGAGACATGGGCGCCGCTGGTCGGGTACTCGTCGGCCACGGCCGCGGCCAGCAACGGGGTCACGCCGGGCGGCAGATGGGTGGCCAGGCCGTCGCGGACGATCACGCCGAACCCCTCTAGCAGCGCGTCGTCACCGGGCAGCGCCAGTGTGCGGTACGCGGGCTCGCGCAGCATGGCGGTGCCGGGGAAGCGGGCGGCCAGCTCGCGCAGTACCGGGTCGAGCAGTCGGGTCAGGGCGACGGCACCGGCGAGTTCGTAACGGGCGTTCTTCCGCAGGCAGTTGGTGATACGCACGTTGAGGCTGAACTTGAGGAAGGCGCCCTGGCCGTACAGGGTGCGCACCGAGGCGGTGGCGGTGAACGGCGCACCGCCCTCGCCGAGGTCGCGCACGTCACCGGCGCCGATGGCGGCGCGCAGCCGGGGCACGTCGGCCAACAGCCGGTACTGCCAGGGGTGTACGGGCAGCAGGCGGTAGCCGTCCGGGACCGTCCGCAGCCGGTCCAGCAGCGCGTCGGCGCCCGGGGTCGCGCACTCCCCCGCGACCAGTTCCCGGCGCACCGCCAGGTGCCGCAGCGGAAAGGCGGTGCGGGCCTCCGGCGCGTAGTCGTCCCAGGCGTCGTACGCCGCGCAGCGGGCCTTGGGGGTGGGGTGGAAGCGGTGGCCGTAGACCAGCGACTGCTCGGACTCCAGATAGCGGTCGGCCCCCGGGTACGGGCGGGTGCGCAGCGCCAGGGCGGCGGCGATGCCGTCGCGGCTGGCGGCGAGCTGGCCGAGGAACTCGTCGTTGCCGACGCCGGAGCGCAGCGACAGCTCGGCGTGTACGTACTCAGCGAGCCGCTCCGGTGCCACCTGCCGCCAGCCGCCGTCGACCCGCTCGGCCGCCGGTCCCCGGAAGCGGTGCGCGCCGAACAGCGAGACGCGCCGCAGTGCCACGCGCAGCAGCACACCGCGTCTGGGCAGCCGCAGGTACAGGTGCCCGTCCACGACGATGGCCTGCTGCTCGGGTCCCGAGACCTCCCGCAGCAGGCAGTTGAGCAGTGTGTGCACGGCGACCACGTCCGCGTCGGGCAACGTGGGCGACCTGCGGTCGGTCACCGGGGAGAGCAACATGGGGTTCTCCAGCGGAGGTTGGTGGGGTGTGGCTCGCTCGGACCGCCGGTCCGCGTCGTCGGGGGCCGCTCGCCGCCGCGGCGGCTCGACCTCCCGGGCTTCCGCCCTGGACCCGGGCCCTGGGGGTTACGCCCCCAGCAGGTAGTTGGGTCCGGACGTGTAGTGCTTGTTGATGTCCATCGCGCCGCTGCGCGCCTTCGCGAACAGCGTTCCGGCGCTGACCATCGCCTTGACCGGGAGCCGCTCGGCGTCCAGTACGCGCTCGCGCAGCACCTCCCGCGGGCCGTGCGGCAGGCGGTCCACCGCCTCCGCCATGCGGGCGCGGATCATCCGCAGGGCCGCGACAAGGGGCACGCGGCCGGTGCGGGCGAGGGCGAAGGCGTACGCCCCGGCGCACAGGTGCACGGTGATGGTGGTGAACAGGTCGGCCAGCGGGCCGTCGTCCTCGGTGGTGATCCGCGGATCGTCGAACGCGTACGGGCCAAGGCGGTCGCCCAGTCGTACGGCGTTGATCCGCGGGCCGTCGTTGTCCTTCAGCAGCAGCCGCACCCGGTCGGCGTCGAAGACCAGCGAGATGTTCTGCTGGTGCGACTCCAGGGCGATGCCGTAGCCGAACAGCGTGGTCTGCCAGTCGAACAGCAGCCGCAGCACGGCGTCGAGGAGCGCCAGCGGATCGCCGCCGTGGAACCGGTCGGCGAGGTGGTCGATGACCAGTCGCCCGCTCGGCGCGGTGGCCAGCAGCGCCGCCATCGGCACCACCGCCGACTGGTCCAGGCCCGCCGGGTGCACGCGCACCAGGGCGGCGAGCAGTGGATGCCCGGCGTGCGCCCAGCAGGTCTCGTCGGCGAGCAGCACGGTGTCCGCGAAGCGCGGCTCGCGGGCGGTCACCGCCTCCAGCAGCCGCTGGCACTCGGCGCCGTCGCCCAGCGTGCCGGGCTTGATGGTGCGCAGGTTGGCGGCGCCCAACGTGGCCGTGTCCAGCGGTAGTTTGAGGTGTGCGCGGGGATGGTCGGCGAGCGCGCCGGTGCGCATGGAGAGGGTGGGGACCAGGTCCAGATGCGGTCTACGGGCCAGTGCGGCGTCCCGGTCGAGCCCGACCGCCCGCAGCGCCTCCTGGATCGACCGGGCCTTGGTCAGCGGGTGCACCGGCAGCGCGAGGTGGTCCCGGTCCCGCTCCGGCATGCCCAGCAGCGCGGGGCTGGGCCACCGGCCGGGCAGCACCTCCTCGGGCACCGCGCCGCCGACGCTGACCGCCTCCCGGGGCAGCACCAGCCAGCGCGGCCGGTACCGGGGATGGAACTCCGGTGCGCAGGACCGCAGTTCGGCGGCGCCGAGACCGAGGCGGCCGCGGGCGGTGGGGTACACCGGGTGGTCCAGATAGGCGGCGAGGGTGTCATGGGCCAGCGCGCCGCGGTGGCCACGCCAGTGGGCCGGGTCCGGGCCGTGTTCGGCGGCCAGCCGCCGGTGGGTGGCGGCGCGCACCTCGTCGTGCAGCCGCATCGTGGCCAGGGTCTGCCGGTACTCCTCGGCGAAGGCGTCGAATCCGGGGCGGTCGACCGGCTCGGCGAGGGCGCGCAGGGCGCCCAGGATGTCGGCGAAGCGGGTGAGTTCGGCGGTGCGGCCGTCGGCGCTCTCATGCCGTAGCAGCGGCAGTCGGGCGGCGTACTCGCACTGGTAGCCGTCCGCGGCCACCGCCAGCAGCAGCGCGCCGCCGTCCGCGGCGGGCAGCCGCAGCCAGCGCCCGTCCGGCCGTGCCACCGGTGTGCTACGGCGGCGCAGCCCGACCACGTCCTCGCGCAGCAGTGCGCTCAGCACCCGCAGCGTCAGCTGGTCCTCGGCCGTCACCGGGTGATCTCCCAGCGCTGGGCGGCCAGGAACCCGGTGGCGGCCCGGTCCACGGCCGCCTGGTCGGCGCCGGTGGTGCGCAGCACTCCCAGGTAGTCCCGGTTGGTGTGGTGCAGTGGCCGCCGCTCGCCGGTCCGGCGCAGCGGCCGGTACGTCAACCGCACGCCGTCCACGGTGAGTTCGGCCGCCTCGGGCGCCGAGGTCAGGGTTCCGGCGCGGTCGGCGTACGGGTAGTCGATTCGGGCGGCCCGGTCGGCGCGGGCGCCGAGGTCGGCGGGGAGCGGTTCGCCGAGGTGCGCCCGCAGCACGTGCTCGAAGAACGGGACGCCCAGCAGTCCGTCGAGCAGCAGGTCCACCTGGTCGCCCGCGGCTCGGTAGTTGACCTCGATCAGCCTGGCCTGCCCGTCGTGCACCACGTACTCGGTGTGGCAGGCCCCGAAACCCACGCCGAGCGCGTCGAGTTGGGCCAGTACCTGCTCGACCACCCCGGGTGGCGGCTCGGGTTCGAAGACCATCCGCTCCTCGATGAAGTACGGCGGCGGCGACAGTTCGGTGTGGAAGCCGCCGAGCACATGGCGGGTGCCGTGGCCGTCGCCCAGCGTCTCCAGGGTGTGCAGTTCGCCGGGCAGGAACTCCTCGACCAGCAGTGCGGCGCCGGGCCGCCGGGCCTGGATCTCGGCGCAGCGGGCGAGCAGTTCGCGCTCGTCCGCGACGCGCACCACGTCTTCGCTGGCCACCCCCTCGCGCGGTTTGACCACGCACGGGTAGCGCGTCCGCGAGGTGTCCGGCGCCGCGCCCGCGGGCACCTCGGCGCACCAGACGTCGGCGAGGTGGCGGCGCAGCTGCGCCTTGTTCTTGGTGCGCAGCGCGGCCCGCCAGTCCTTGCCGGGCAGTCCGAGGTACTCGGCGGCCAGCGCCGCCTGGGTCTGCAGGTGGTCGCTGTTGGTGAACACCGCGGCGGGAGCGGGGCGTTGGGTGATGGCCCCGACGACCTCGCGGATCTCACGGACCTCGCAGCCGACGACCTCCACCCCGGCCGGGTACGGGACGCGGCGGTGCGGCGCGGGGTCGTCGGTGAGGACGGTGACGTCCAGGCCGAGCCGTTCGGCGGCGGGCAGGAATCCCTCGGTGACCGAGTCGGTGGGGTTGAGCGCGAGCAGGTAGAGCCGCATGGACGGACGCCTTCGTTCGGTCGTCAACACGCGAGAAACTTAGGTTAGGCACACCTAATTCTGTCAAGTATGGTGTGGCTCTTCCGGCGCGCCCCACCCTGATCGGAACGCCAATGCCCAACACCAGCACGGGGTTCACCGACCCCTCCAGCACATGTGTACGACCGCTCACCGAGCTGTACCGCCAGCTCACCCGGCGCTGCGAGGCATGGTGCGCCGAGGTCGCCAGCGGCCCCGCGGAGTCGATCACGGCGTCGGACCTGGCCACCCGCCCCGAGGCGCTGGCCGCCGTCATCGACGGCGAGTCGGCCCGCATCCTGGCCGACCACGGCCTGCGGCCCCGCCGCGACGTCGCCGCGTCCCGGGCGCTGCACCACTACCTGTGGACGGCCAGCCTGCTGTTCAGCGGCCCCTGGTACCTGGACCGCCGGGTGCCCGACATCGCCCCCGACCGGGTCCGCGTCGACCCGGTCAGCGGCACGCTCGCGCTGGCGCCCGACGGTTGCCGCGAGGGCCGACGCGCCGCGCGCCCGGCCGAGTTGCGCACCGCCGTCGCCGAGCATGTGGCACCGGTGCTGCGGGCCTTCGCGCCCCAGGTGCGGCGCGGACCACGGGCGCTGTGGGGAATGGCGGGCGACGACCTGGTGTCCGGCATCTGGTACCTCGGCCGGGTGTTCGGCGACGAGCGGCGCGGGGTGCGGGAGGCCGGTGCCGTACTCCCCGGCGGCACCCCGCCGTTCCCCGGCGCCGCCGCCTTCCGTGAGCTGTCCGGCCAGCCGATCCGCACCCGGCTCGGCTGCTGCATGTACTACGCCATACGCCCGGACGAGGCCTGCCTGACCTGCCCGCGTACGAGCGACGCCGAACGGGTGCGGCGGATGGCGTAGACCGTCCCCTGGACGACGGCCGCGCAGCACGCGGCGGCGCCGAAGGCCGCGCCGACGCCCAGCGTGGGAAGCAGCACGGCCAGTACCCCGAACCAGGTGAGGAACGCGAACTCGGCATGGACCACACCGCGCAGGAAGTCCACCGCCGAACCGGCCCCCATGTGCCGGTGCGTGTGCACCACCTGCGCGACGACCAGTACCGGAAACGGCGAGCACACCCCGACCACCTTCGGCCCCAGCGGCCCGGCCAGCGCGGTGGCGGTGCACACGTAGAGGGCGGCCAGGGCCATCCGCACCGGCAACCTCGCCCTGGCGCCGTCGCCGGTGACCGGTGCCGTACCGGGCGCGGGCCACCATCCCAGCACCGCCAGCAGTACGGCCGGGGCGACCACGGCGGCGCCCAACGGGCCGATGCCCGCGGCGAGTTGCCCCATGGCCACCGCCAGGAACGCCGCGCACCCCGTGAGCAGCGAGCGCACCGGGCCGAGGCGGCGTGCGGTCAGCGCGTACGACCAGCACAGCAGGCAGGCCGCGACGGCCCCGCCGATGGTGGCGGCGGCCAGGTGCGCGGCGAAGGACGGACCGTGATCGAGCGCCGCGAACAGCACGATCGGCCCGGAGGTCAACGGCAGCCCGGCGACCAACCCGCCGAAGCGCGGACCGTAACGGCGTTGCAGGGCGGACACACAGGCGAGCAGCAGGGGCGGAAGGAGGATGCGGGCTATCGCGTCGGCCATGCCTCGACCCTGCGCCGGATCGCGCCGCGTCGGGCGCGGACTTCCCCCCTGGTGAGCGGCTTCGACCGTGACATTCTCGGGGGTATGGCGATACAGGGAAGAAGAACGCGGCCGGGCCTCGACCGCCTGGACCGGGAGATCCTCGCCGTGCTGGTGCGCGACGGACGCGCCACGTATCTGGAGGTGGCCCGCCGGGTCCGGCTGTCGGCGAACGCGGTGGCCGACCGCGTCCGCCGGATGCGCGCGGACGGTGTGATCCGCGGCTACCGCGCGGACCTGGACCGCACCGCCATGGGCGCGACGCTCTGCGCGCTCACCGATGTCCGCCTGCGCGAGGGCGTGGACGGCCGCGGCTTCGAGACCGGCCTGTCCGCCCTGCCGCAGATCGCGGCGGCGGCGCACACCACGGGCGAGTACGACTACCAGCTGCGCGTGGTGTGCGCCGACCCGCCCGAACTGGAGTCGGTGGTCGAGAGGTTGAAGAAGGACCACGGCGTGCGGGAGCTACGCAGCCGCCTGATCCTACGAGAGGTCGAACTGGACCCGACACGCTTCCTGCACGTGTGAGGCGGCCCCTGATTCGCCTAGGGCCTCTGCGGTGCCATGGGCGCGAGCCCACGGATGCCCACGGCTGGAAGTGGTCCGGGCCACCGCCGCCCGCGCGCTGGGCCCGCAGGCGCGAAGGCACCCGTCCGTACGCCGACGTCCGGCCTCCGGGCCGTGCGCTGCCGCGAGCACGCGGTGCCGCGTTGAGCCCCGCCCGGTACGGCCGCCTGGCTCAGACCGCGCCTGATGCGTTGCCGCCCGTCACCGAGTGGAGGGTGAAGGTATCCGACTCCGCCGGAAGCGACAGGTCGACCGCGACGCCGTAGTTGGAGTAGTAAGTGGTCGAGGTGACCCTGGCGGTGTCCGTCTGTACCTGCTCCTGTGTCTCCACCGGCAGATTGTCGCTGTTGACCCAGAGGTCGACGTGCCCATCGGTAGCGCCTTGCGCCGCGACCTCCTTCTTGAGGAACTTCACGTCATCGGGCGTCAGGCCTTGCTTGCTGGCGATCACTTTGGCCAGGTCCAAAGTGCCCGTGTAGTGGGTGGCGGTCACTCCGCGTACGGTCTCCTGGCCCACCTTGCGCACATCGCCACTGGCGATCAACATCCGTATTTCCATGGTCGGGTCGGCCCGCCTCAGCTGGTCGGTCTCAGCCTTGCCTCCGTCGCCTTGCGCGGCGAGGAGGTCGAGCGGCTCCTTGACCCAGTGCTTGCCGCCCAGCTTGGCCACGTTCTGCGCAGGCACCCGCACGTACATGGCGTCGCTCCGGATCTCCATCCGCAGAGGTGAGACCGGCGTCTGGGCAGAGGTCTTCACCGAGAACGTGACGTTGCCCTGCAGACCGTTGGCCCAGTCGTTGTCGCCCGCGATGCGCATCTCGCGCATGGTGCCGACGGCGACGGTCTGGTCTACTTCGGCCGAGTGCACCTTTGCCGTGGCGTCCTCCACCTTGAGCAGGTAGGCCATGGGCGAGACGGCGACTGGCGACGGTGCCGCGTGCGCGTGCTCGCCCGTCGCCGACGCGGATTTGCCGCCGCAGGCGGAGACCGCGCCCAATGCCGCCGTGGCGGCCGCGACCGCCATAACCGTACGGAATCGCATGCCACGCATGGCGCCCCCCGTTTCCTGTTGTCCAAGTAGTTGGATATTCAAATGACGGGGGCACAGTAACGCACCGTGGGACCAGCCGATCAGCGCCTCTGTGCAGCGCAGGAGCCGATCCACCCAGCGTTCGTGGGCGGCGACGGTCTGCCCGGCTCGGGAACCGGTCACACCGTGAGCGTTGGGCAGTTGGCGGGGCGCGTAGGGGCAGGTCGCGTGCGGAAGCGCTAGTTCCGGGGGCGTATCACGCGTCCTCGGTAGAGGCGCCCGTTCATCCCTTCGAAGCGCAGGTCCAAGCCGAGTCCTTCCCGTTCGGCATGGATGTGAAGGTGCGGCTCCGTGGTGTTCCCGGAGTTGCCGACCTCACCCAGCAGTTCGCCAGAGCTGACGGTGTCGCCGATGGAGACGGTGACGGTACCGGGGCGCAGGTGGGCCAGAAGGACCCGTTCATGTCCGGTGTCAATGATCACGTGGTTGCCGTAGACAGGCGCGTACCGGATGTGGCCCGGTACCTGCTCTCCAATCCCATCAGCGGCTGAGACCACCTTCCCGGCGCACGGGGCGTAGACCTTTGTCCCGTAGCAGCGGTAGGCGTCAAGGGACCGGGAAGGGATGAGTGGGCCGGCGACGCACACCATGTCCAACGCAGCGCGCTGTTCGGGCACTTGCGCGTGGTGGTTCGTCGCCTTGCCGCCACCTTGGAATATGCACCAGGTGCCGTCCTCGAACGGCCATCGCAGCGGTATCGACACGGGGGTCCCGTACTGGTGCGAGCGTGCGCGGTACGCCGACCACGACACGTATCCAAAGGCGCACAACAAGATGGCGCACGTGGCGGTGCCATGGCCCCGCGGCAGGTCGCCCAGGCGCCAGAACGACAGGACACTACCGGCGCACAAAGCCCGCGGGGCCATGGCGGCCCAGTAGGGAAGGGTCGCCGGGGCGTAAAACGTTTCGAAGGCCGCCCATACGATCAAAGCGGCAACACACGCCTCAAGCCAATCGGTGACCGAGGCAGCGGCCACGGCTTCGCACAAGAACCACACAGCCAATGCGGTGTAGACCGTCAGCACGGC
Source organism: Streptomyces silvisoli (assembly GCF_029269905.1). NCBI lineage: Bacteria > Bacillati > Actinomycetota > Actinomycetes > Kitasatosporales > Streptomycetaceae > Streptomyces > Streptomyces silvisoli. Next base: position 106,339 of record NZ_JARJBC010000015.1, read on the forward strand.
CAGCGGTATCCACCGTCTCAGAGCCCGCGCTCGGGACGGTTTGAACACCTCCCAGTCCACGCTCAGCCCGCTGAGAGTGCCGTCGGGGCCGGACCGCGCCCAGGCAAGGACACTTGCGTTTGTGCCATGGATGAGCAGCCCGTCAGGGCTGTCGGTGACCTTTGTGAACGCACCCGTGCGTTGAAGCGTGGCCTCAATGATCGACTCCAGGCGCGGCAGGCCGATCGCGTCGATCACGCGGGGAGCGATGTGTGCCCACTCGCTCGGGCCGGAGCTCAGGAGCTTCTCCAGAGCAGCGACGGCGCCGCCGTGCGCCGCGTCTATATCGTGCATGTGTGTTCCCACGGCCCGGGGATGCGATGACGGTTACGCGCCACCAACCAGTAGACGCACCCGGCGAGTTGAGCGACGCCGGGAAGGCACAACGCGTAGCCAAGGACGCGCGCTGTGCGGTTCCCCGTGCGCAGCCAAGCGGCGAAGGCCGCGGCTCCCGCATGACGGGTGGAGCCATGGACGTACCACATACGCTGTGTGACGTCGCGACGTGTCAGCCCGAGGGCGTGGATGTCGGTTCCCTGCCAGGCGACGCGCCTGCCCTTGAGGTCGAAGCGGTTGGCGAGCCAGGTGACGCCGGCTCGGCAAAAACCGCAGGTCCCGTCGTAGACGACCAAGGCTTCAGACACCGCTGGCCTCCCGGTGTGTCGCCGCAGGGAACTGGGGCGAAGTGATGGTGATACCCAACTGTTCACGGACGCTACTCCAAAGTCGCACGGCCGTGAGCGCATTACTCATCAACAGTCCCCCGCCGCCACGCCGTCAGTGCGGTTCGAGGGCGCCGCCCCGGCCGAACACACCGGCCAGGAAGCAGCGCCGAGAAGCAGCGGACCAACGACGAAGCAGCGGAATCCGTAACCACGGTGCCACCCGCGATGCGATCGCGGGTGAGTCTGGACCTATTCGGTCAGGGGCACCCCAAGCAGGTCCTCAAGCTGGGAAATCGTCTGCTTGGGTTCCTTCGCGTGAACTGTTGCGAAGCCGAGATCGGCCGCTGCCGGAAGGTAACCTTCGGCGTCGTCGACGAAGACGCACTGCTCAGCGGGCAGCCCCAGGAGCTTCAGCGCGACCTGGAAGATCTCCGGGTCAGGCTTGCGCATCCGGTGGTGCTCGGAGATCACCACGGCGTCGTAGAGCGTGTCGAGGTCGTATCCGTCGTAGAGGTTCCAGGGGTCGAGCCCGACGCTGTTGGACAAGACGCCCACCTTGATGCCCGCTCGTCGCACGGCGGCAGCCGCGTTGATCATCAGCGGCTCGGGGCGCAGGTCAGCGAAGATCCTGCCCATCAGGTTGCCTGGGGAGACCCCGAGCTGCGGCGCCGCAGCCTCGTTCCACTCGGTCTGGGTGATAGCACGGCACTCCAACTCGTGGGTGCGCCTTGTCCCGTCCTCGTCCAGGTACAGCGAGGTGATGCACGCGCCCTCGGCCAGACCCTCGCGCTTCTCGAAGTTCAGCACGGCGGGCAGCAGTGGTGTGGCGAGCACCCCGCCGAAGTCGAGTACGAGGCCGGTGCGGTGGGGCATACGGGAACTCCAGCGGTGATGAGAGCTCGGGTGTCGTTCAGAGCGAGCAGGCATGCAGCAGCGCCGAACCATGTTCGGCGTCAGCGGCTGCCGTACCGCGCGGATGACCTCGTCCCAGTTCGATCCGGGGCGGCCTCCGCCTGCGGGAAGCAGCGGCGCAACAGCCGGTCCCACCATCCCGGAGCCTCATCAGCGGCCTTCGACGCAGGGCGGTGGCGTCGGCACCGCCAAGTCCCGCGTGAACAGCAAGCACGCAACCCGGGCGTTGGCGTGGCGCGATGGGCGTATCCGGAAAGCCTCGCCGGGGAATAACCCGACAGCCGAACCCCCAGGCGCGGGAGCTCTCGGCGGGGGCTCCCGCGCGGACAGTTCGACAAGCCTGCGGTACGTCTACCGAAGCCAGGCCGCGGCACGCTGGACGGGGTTATCCACGATGCGTGCTTCCGGTAGGGGCGCAGCGTCATTCATTCCAGGAGCCGGTGCGGGAAGTAACTGCCCTGCCGCCTCTCAGGGGTGGCCAGTTGGATGGTGCTGGGGCATGTGTCCCGCTCACCTGGGCGGTGACCGTTCGCCTATGCGGGCCTCACCTCGCACCCGAGCAAAACTCCCGGATCAGGCCGAACCCTATACACCACTTCTCGGGACGCAATCGGAACTGCCTGCTGCTGGTAGTGTCGTGGCGGCGTCGGGACGGGCGGAGCAAAGCTTGCCGCGCCAGGAGTCTCATTGGCGGGGCGGCATCTGCAGCAGCCGGGGGATGGATGACTGCTTTACAGGACTGCCAGCAATGTACCTGGCCGCAGTTCGTCCACCCTTGCGCGCTGTGCACTGGCTCGTGCGGTCGTGACCTGACAGGTCGGCCTGCGGGACGGGTCCGGAATCCAGCCGCTAGACCGGCACATCGGCAGCCCAGCCAAGGCTGTCCCCTTTACCACGCCGGGCAGGCGGCGTGATGGCGTAGCGGAGGCATGCTACCCATACCGCCGTGTCCTCGGAGGGTGCGGGCGAGCCGTGGCGGAGCAGCGGCGTGAACCTCGTCCACATACCTTGAGACAAGCCTGATCAGGAGCGACGAGACAGTCTTCGGCCTGTCTGCCAAGCCCTTTGAAAGCAGTGCGACGGAATCGCGAAGGGACCGGGCCCAACATGAGGAGCAGCAACGCCAACTGGGACCGCAGGCTCAATCTGTACGGATTCAACGCTGAAGGCGAACCGACGGCAGCGACAAGGCGAAATAACGCGCTCGGACCTGTCGCGTATGCCCCGCCCGATGCCAGATGCGAACTCGCCGACGAGATCACCGCTATGCATCAAGGCAACGGTGAGCCAAAGCGATTGCTCGATGGGTTTCGTGACAGCGTGGTGCTCCTACCCTTGATCGAAGGCCATGCGTGGTCCGCAGAGTGGGGCGGCGTGCGCTGGCTGTACGCGTTCTCAGGAGAACTCGAACTGACTGCATTCCTGAGGTCCAGGGGCGGGGCAACCGGCGAAGAAGGACAAGAGTACGTGCGGGCGGCGGGGGCCCAGCTGCTGGACGTTGTAATACCCGAAGTCGGGGAGCCCGCGGGAGTGGCCCTGGACGTCGGAAGCAGGCGCCCAATGCTGTTCCCACCGGTCGCGGGGATCGTGCCGAACGCGGTGGCTGTGGACGTGAGGGGCATGGCGTGACGACGGCCAACAATTCAGGCAATCCAGATCTTTCCGCGAATCCTGAAGCCCTGCGCCAAGCAGCCGAAGGGCTGACGAAGTCCATCAACGAGCTGAAGTCCGTGGGTATGGTGGGCGCGGCGGAGATCGGCCGCGGCTTCTCCAACGTGTCGTTGACGGGGCTGCAGTTGGGAAATGCGGATTTGACCTCCGCGTTGGAGGAGTTCAGCAACAGATGGGCTTGGGGAGTCCGCACGCTGATCCAAGACGGGGACGAGTTCGCGCGGGCGCTCGGTCTCGCCGCTGGCGCCATTCATGAGATGGATCAGTATGCGTCGGGTACGTTCAAGGATCTAACGGCGGACTTCATCGGGGATCCGAACAAGTCGGACACCGACGTGGAGAAGGAATCCTGGAAGACGGTCCTTGGCGACAACGCCTACACCCAGTTCGAGCACGCGGACTACAGTCGCCAAGGGCTGGACAAAGCAGTGAGCCACATGGCTAAGACCGATGGCGCCGAAGCCCACGATGCGATCACGCACAGCCCGTTGCTCGAGACGGTCGACTACGCATCAGGCGGCTCGCTATCACATCACACGGACAGGTGGTCAAAGTTCATATCGGACGCAGCTGACCAGGACGCCAAGGATCACAAATGAGCGGCCTCTCCGACTTCACTGACTACGTTGGTAACAAGCTGGAGGGGGCAGTCAAGGGCGGAGAGAAGGCGCTCGGCTCGTTCGTCGACACAAGCGCCCATGGACTCGGCTGGGGTCTAAACGAGCTGGGTCTGCACAAGTACGCCAGAAAGGTGGAATCCTTCGGCGATCACGTTGCCGACCACCTCGGCGTACAGATCCCCGAACAGGAGCTGGGCGAGAGCGACGTCCCGTCGGACTTGGTCCATGGCGACGTGAAGGGCATACAGGCAGCGGCCAAACACCTCCACAACTTCTCCTCGGCGTTTCAGGAGACCAGTCGAGGGCTGCGAGGGCTTGACACCGACCACTGGAAGGGCGAGGCGGCCGACGCCTTCCACCACAAGTTCGCTCCACACCCCGCACAGTGGTCCAGGGCCGCTGACGCCTGTGAGGTCGCTGCGAAGGCGCTGTCCGCCTACGCGGATACCGTGCATTGGGCACAAGGTCAGGCCCAACGCGCCATCGATACCTACCAAAAGGCCAAAACAGCCTCTGATGAAGCCCGAGACGCCTACAACAAGAAGGTGGAGGCGTACAACAAGGCGCTGTCAGACAACCGAAAGCAAGACTCGGGCGCGCAGCCCGTGGACCCAGGCCCGTTCCATGACCCGGGCGAAGCCGGCATGAAGGAAGCCGTCGACATCCTCCACGAAGCCCGGCGGCAACGTGACACCCAAGCTGCCGTCGCCAGGAAGTCCATCACAGAAGCGACCAAAACCGCCCCGAAGGAACCCACCTTCCTGCACCGCATGGAAGACGACTACGTCGACGGCATGTCGGGCGAAACCATCTTTGCCGAGCACTTCGTGGGAGGCTTCGTCAAAGGCCTCGGCGACATGGTCAAGTTCGCCCGCAGCGTGAGTCCAACAGACCCTTATAACCTTTCACATCCTTGGGTCTACCTGGACCACGTCAACACTGTCGACATGGGATTGCTCCACGCCGCCAACCACCCCATGGATCTAGTCAAATCCATCATCGGCTCAGGCTGGAGCACCGACCCCGGGCAGGCATTCGGCCGACTGATGTCGAACCTGGTCACCGTTCCCGCCACGGACGGCGCGAGCGCGACGGATGGCCTCCTGGTCGACGCTGCGAAGAACGCTCCGGAAGCCGCGGTGCAGGATGCGTCCAAAGCGGCGTCGCAGGAACTCGCTGAGCGTGCCGCTGCCCAGTCCACACGCTTCAGCGAGATCAGGAACTCTCTGCAAGGAGGCCCCTTCGGACTCCGTGAACCGAAGGCAATCGATCAGGTGCTTCTGGAGAAGGCCATGCCGCGTGACGCGGCTGGTCAGTACCAGAAGTTCGCAGACCCTAGGGACAACTGGTTTCAGCTGCAAAACGACGGCGGCCCCACGATGCCGGGCCGCTCCAACAACTGCGTTGACACCGGCAGGGCATTCTACGAAACCTGGCACGGAAACCCGCAGGTCTCCGCCCCGCGTACCTTGGATCCTCACCCCGAAGAGCCTTACGACCGTGTGAGCGGCGAGCGTAACGCCGTCCAGAACGTGGAGTACTGGACTGGGGCCAGACTCCGTGACTCCGGAGCAGGACCGCAAGGCTTCCAGCAAATCGCCCACGAGCTTCAGCAGACCGGGCATGGCGCGAGTTCTGTCATCTTCGTCGACTGGCCGGGAGGAGGTGGGCATGTGTTCAATGCAGTGAATTACCGCGGAGAGGTCCTGTGGATCGACGCACAGTCAAGGGTGGTCAGTGCCGTACCCATCCACGTCAACAACGTACGCGTCCAACACGTCACCATAGGCGCAAACCGCCAGCCTGTTATCCCGTAAGCGGGGAAGCCCAGCACCGCCAGATCACCAGAGACAGACAGACGACAGCATGATGAACTCATCCCACGAAGGACAGCGTCCCGTTCCGCATGATGCGGAGAGCGCTCTTCAGATCGCTCGCAGCTATTTTCCGTCCGGGGCACCGGACGGAAGCCCAACGCAACTAGAAGTCTATGAGTTCGAGGAGTGCTACCTGGTCTGTCGCGTGCTCCCGCTGAACGACCCTGCGCGAGGTATCGCGAACTACGGTGGTTCACATGTCGTCGTCCGTAAAGGAACGGGAGAGGTTACCTTCGTCCCCAACTTTCCACCAGAGTCGGCGATCGAAATGTACCGACGCCTCTATCGTCCGGCTCACCCACCATTGCAGGCCATAGGGGCGAATCCTATGCGGTTGCCTGTCAGCCCTCCGGCGTCTACCACGGGGACGAGGGCTGTTCCTGATCCGGTCAGAACGGCTGCCGAGTGGGTCCGATCGCTCTACAACGGCCTCGTGGAGTTGGCCCCTTCGCACCCTGTCGCCGAAAGCTCTGAAGCATGGGTGTTCGTTTGCCGGGTACTTCCACAGCCTGGTTATCCCAACACGCCCATGCTGGCCTCGTCCATCGCCGTGCCAAAGAACGGGAACCTTCCCTTCCTCCTCGCCACGGACAATCCTTGGGACGACCTGGCAGACTACGACCAAGCTCCGCAGCCCCGGCCTTTCCCAGCGCAAGCGCACCGAATCAACGCTCGTAGTCAGGCCATCACCTACGACGCCGCCCTCAACGGCTATCGGGCTTCCTCGCTGCCCTGGAAACCGGCAGACGAGGCCCCTGGCTGGTGGGACAGGCTCATCCGCCGCTACTTCCCAGGCTCCGAGGTATCAACCTGCCCCAGCTGGGACAGCGTGGTATCGGCAGTACGAGACGGTGGTCCACAAGCACGCGGTGTGGTCTGGATCCGGCGGCAGTTCCGCGGTTTTGAGACGACAGGCCATCTGGTGAACGTACACATCGACAATGGTCAGGCTGTGTTCCTCGGCGGGCAGACAGGCCCCTTGGAGCAGCTCGAACAGCATGGAATCAAGCAGCTGACACTGGCACGCTTCTACGGCGCTCCTTCAGAATGAGTCGGAGTTTCGGGCAGTGCGCGTATGAGGGCCAGGTCGCGCACCAGGGAGGTGTCGAGGCGCGCCAGTGACGACCTCAGGCCGTCCAGTAGGGCCACTTGGCCCTTGTCGTGTGCGCGTAGATCACGTTGCCGGTGGCCTCCTGGCCTGCGACTCGCGCCGCACCCACACCAGGCCTCGGGTGTCCGGATTCGGCTCGATGCCGGCCTTCACCATGTCGTTCCCCTCGCCGACCCGGACCCGCTCGATGTTGGGGAGGTAGCGCCGGTTCAGCCGGGCCCAGCAGCGGGGGCCTCGTCGGACGGGCGCCAAGACAGGGGGCGGACGGCGCGCCGCTTATCGCGAAGTGCAGGGCGACTACGCAGCCACGGGCGTGGATGCGTCGGGGCCAGCCTCAGCTCTGACGGCCGCCTCCTGCGGCGGGGCTGGCTCCAGATCCGCGAGCGGGGCGCTCGGTACCGGATGGGGCGCGGCTGGCTCGACGACGCCGCTGTGCTGTGTTGAGCGGCGACGCTCAAGTGGTTTGGGCGGTACGCCGCCGGACGAGGAACCCGACAATGGCTCCCGCGGCGACGATCACTCCCAAGCCGCCCAGCGCCCAAGGCATCACGCTGCTACCGCCATGGCTTCCGGCATCTGCCTCGACCTTCCCCTTATGCGCCGCGCTCTCAGGCTTGGGTGCCGCAGAGGCCGAGGAGTTGCCTCGGGCAGGGTTGGGCAGGGGGAAGACGTTGGCAGGCCCAGGATCCCCTTCATGGTCCAGGAGAACCATTCGGGGCCGTACGATCCCGTAGCCGAGGTACTCGCTGGGTACCTTGCCGTCCTGCGGCTTACCGGCGGTCTCGATCAGTGCGCGCAGCACCTGGTCGCCCGTCCAGTCCGGGTGAGCAGACCAGACGAGGGCAGCGGATGCGGAGGCGATGGCGGTGGCTTGGCTCGTGCCCCAACTGGAGCAATACCCTTGCCCGTTGGCGCAGCGCATGGGGATGTCGTCCCCGGGTGCCGCGAGGGCCACCTGCGGACCGTGGTTGGACCACTTCGTAACGCTGAGGTTCTTGTCCACAGCGCCGACGGCCACCACGCCGTACATAGAGGCGGGCGCGGTGATCACATTGTCCTTGTCGCCATGGTTCCCTGAGCCCGCGAACATCAAAACGCCTTTGGAGTTGGCGTAATCGACCGCCGACCGCATATCAGAGGTCTCACCTTTGAAGATGTACCCGAAGGACATGTTGATGATCCGAGCCCCGTGATCCACGGCGTAGCGAATGTACTTGGGGATCACCTCGCCACCAAACGGCACCTCGTAATACTTGAGAGGTAGGATCTTTGCCCGAGGCGCGAGGCCTTGGATACCGCCTCCCGCGCCCGTTCCCGCGATCAAAGCCGCCATCTCCGTGCCGTGGCCGTCGTCGCTCCCCCCAGGAGGCTTGCCCGTGTTCAGATCCGCGCTGGGCAGCAACTGACCCTGCAACTCCGGCCTTGACGCGTCGACCTCGCCATCGATAACGGCAACCGTCACCCCTTGCCCTGCGCTCACCTTCCACATGCTGTCGGCTTGCATGCGGTCCAGGTACCACTGATGAGAGCGAGCACCATCAGCAAACGCAGCTGGCGCGACAGCGCTTGAGAAGACCGTGAAGCCGCCGAGGACTACCAACAATGACGCCAGGCGATAACCCGCCTTCGCTGACGACGTTCGCATGGCGCCGTAGCCTCCCACCAGTCTCATGGCTTCCTTGTGGCTTACTCAATGACACGTGGCACGACGCCCTGTCGGCTCGCCTTCCACGTCTCTTCGTCTTCTTCGAGATAGTCCGGGCGAGCACGGGAGGTGCGTCGAGCAGAGCCTGTCGACCCTACGCCAGCCGATGGCATCATTCCGACACCCTGGCCTTCCCTCACCAGGCCGGCACCGCCAGGGGTGAACTCCCTCGCGGCCGGGCCCAGCTCGTGGGCCTCGCCCACGACTCCACCTACTTCGGAAGCCAGGCGGCGACCAGGACTCGTAGGAGCGCCTGGCGCTCGACCACCGACGTTCGCTACCGCGCCGGCGCCCATCGGCCCACGGAACATCGAGCCTGCAGCAGACGGCTCGCCTTCTCCGCCGATGACGGTTCCCCGAGGGAGTCGAGGCGAGGACATGGAGGCTCCGTTACGGCTGGGCATGCCCCCGACGATCCCGTCGCCACCCCCTTCGCTCGGCAAGCCGCCACTCGCCGGGACACGGTATCCGCCCAACCCACCGAGGCCTTTGGGTGCCTCGACAGCTCTCTCTGGGATAGGTGGAGTTATGTCGCCAAGGCCAACTCCGGGGGTGGTGGCCACGTGAGGAATGCCGATGCTCCTCGGCGGGGTGACCGAAGGTTCCAGCGGTGCATTACTGCCATGCGGCGCCAAGGGCGGCGCGGTGGGGGCATGAGCCACCGAGTCAATTGACGTATGCGGGCCAGCATCTCCCCGTGGCTCGCGCTGACGGACCTGTTCTGCCGTAGCCGCCGAGCCATTGCTCGACCTCATCGCCCCTGCCGGAGTATCGCCACTAACACCTTGGGCTATCGATGGCTCGTACGCTTCACCATACGGTGTGGTAGCGCTGGTCGTCGCGTCGGGCGAGGCGTAAGGGTGGTCGCTGAGTCCTCCACCGAATTTACCTGGCATCATGTTTGTCGGCATCGGCTGAAAGACCGGCTCCTCCTGCTGCGAGATCGTCTCAGTAGACGTCACGTAGTAAGAGGTCAGCTTGTTCATCTGGTTGATGGCCTCTTGGCGGTCCGACTCGCTCGCCTTGCCACCGCCCTTGGACAGTGAGTACATGGTCCCCGTCACCTCGGAGAGCGCCTGACCCGCCGCGAGGATGTGGTCGCCCGCTGTCCCCGTGTAGTTGGCCAACGTGAAGCTCTGCTTGGACAGTTGGTCGACCCACTCGTGAAAGGCGTCGGCGGCATTACTCTGCCACTCAACCCCTTGTCCGTACGTCTTGAGGTCGTTGGCGATGGACTCGACCTGCTTCTGAGCGGCCAGGAGGGCGTGGCCCGTGCTGGTGAGATCGCTCGGCATGGCGTTCGCCACCATGGCATGCATGTCCTCGAAGGACTTGCCCTCGAAGTCGGTCTTACCGCGATAGCACGCGGTGACATTCATCTGGCCAGCGGTGATGCCGTCGTTGCCCTGCCCCATCTGCTCCCCCCCCGGTGCCTAAATGCTGCCCGGAGCGGCGGTCTTACCCTGGCCCTCGGTCGACTGGTGGGTCGACGAAGCGGGCGACTGCGCACCGGATGCGCTTGACTTCGGGTTCTGGTAGAGCTGCTCGGTGCTCTGCTGGATCGCGATGAGCCGCTCCATCTGTTCCTGGTCGACGCCGCTGTAGCCGTCCTTGGCCATCTGGACGGCGATGCCAAGGGCCTCTATCTGGTCCCCAAACGCCTGCGACAGAGCGACGAGCCGACTGTGGACCTTGTCGTACAGGCCCGCCAGATCGCTTGCCTCAGCAAAGCCTTCGCCGTACGACGAGTGCGAGATCCCCTGCGTCCCGACGTTGGTGTGCGACGCCTGAGACTTCTCCAAGTCGCTGAGCATCTTGTCGACACGGCCCTTGAACACCGCAAGCGACTCGGCCTTGACTGCAAGAACCTTCGCATCATTGCTGGGCGCGACCACGGTGCCCTCCCCCTAACACCACCCTTACACCTGGCATCACTCTATCGACCCCCTCTGACAACGCCCAACCAAGTTGGCGACCGAGCAGCCCTCCAAGGCGCCAACCCTGGCGGCTGCCAGGCCACCTGATCGTCCGGGCCAGGGGAGCCGCTGATGCACGCACGCTTCGATCCCTCGCTGTGCCGCTTCGAAGGCCGACGCGAACCGCGTCGCGTGACCTACAGCAGATAGCTGCCAGTCGAAGCGATCAAACACTTCCGCGGCGACGGCATCGTTGAGAAGCCGTTGTCGTACCCGAATGCGACGGGTGCGTTGCCGCTGGTCGGGCGTGAGACCGCATGCGGTCCGGGAGGGACGGCGCGTCGCGTCGTCTTGCTGGAGGAGGTTGGCGGTGGCGTCGGTAGGGGGACTGCTGAAGGAGCGGGAGCTAGCTGCCCGGCAGCGGGTGGACGAACCGCGCGAGGAAGCGGAGCGGTTCACCCAACGTCCCGGTCGTACCGGGCACTAGCTGCTCTGACAGGCCTCGCCGCTCACTCGCCAGCGCCTCGTGTACGGTCCCATGACAGACAGGGGACGGGGGCGAGGGTAGTGACGCAACTGCCATGCGACACCGACATTTTGTGTGTACCTGCTCATCCGGTGCGCGAGGGTGACCTGCGAGGCGTGAACCTCGAGCTGCGGGTGATCCCTGGCCAGGGAAAGGTGGGCATCGCCTTCACCAGCCCCGACGCCCTGGTGACAGCACTGGGCGAGCATCAGCCGTGGATCGGGCTCCCGGCGATCGGCTTCAGCAAGTTGGCTCAACTCCATGGCGCGCAGCGGATCCTTATCGATCCCGTTATGGATCCGGACACTCCCCGTTGGAGCGCCGAGAACGTCCAAGCGGTCACCGCGATGGTGAGCCGATGAGCGCTGACTTCCAGGTCATCCACGCCGACATCATGGCCATGTCCAAGTGCTTCGGTAACGAGGCCGATGATTTGGACAAGCTCCGCCATTTGGTCGCTCCGACACCCACGACGACCGGCGACGCGGATCTCGACACGATCCTGGCGTCCCTTCTGACCGCGTTCGGTGCGTTGCACGAGGGAATAGTGCGCAAGCTTCACGGTCACGCCAGATCCCTGAAAACGGCCGGGGACCACTACCAGAGCAACGACGCGGACGTGGCCCGACTGCTCGACAGCATGATCAAGGACGCGGGATGACGATCAAGGGAGACGTGTCCGGTCTCTACGGGATCGGCTTCGACCTCGGCGGCGCGGTGCAGCCCATGCAGAGCATGGTGACGGCCATCAACAAAACCGTTGAGGCACTGGTATCCGACGCTGGGTGGCGCGGTGACGCGGCGGACTCCTTCCGTGCCGCTTGGGAAGCCGACTCCACCGCGATCGGTGTGGTCGCCAAGGCGGTGGGTGAGGCCGAAGGGGCCATCAACGAACTTGCGACGTCGCTCAGTTCGGCCATCAACGCGTTGAGCGACGCCAAAGACGCTGCGGTCGCCAAGGGGCTGAAGTTCGGGGCAGACGACATCCCGCTGCCGACCACGGACGGGGCCACCCTCACTACGTATGAAAACGCGGCGAAGGCTGCCATGAAGCAGGCCAGCGACGCGCGGGAACTCGCCAAGCAGAAGCTGTATCCGCTCTTGGCGCTCTGCGACCCGAGCACACCGGGTGGTGCCTCGCTTCTCGGGGATGCGGATGCGGCATCCCTGGCGGCCTTGCTGCACGACTACTTCTACCTGCCGGAAGGCATGGCGAAGTCTGCGCACGACAAACGGATCCGCCGGCTCCAGGCGAAATACGGGGACGCGAAGGAAGCCCGCAGGATCGAGACCGATCCCAAGATCCGCAAGCAGTTGACCCAGGATATGAAGGGCATTCGCGACGCTCTGAAGTCCGAACGGGCCGATCTCGCGGTCGCGGAGTTCTTCGGGAACGACGTCAAGCTCGGTAAGTGGTTCAATCGGACGCCCGCCGACCTGCTGAAGAACATGGGCGCGGTGGACCGTTGGGTGCGGATAGCCGACCAGGTGCCCTACCTCGACATCGCCGCAGCGACGTTCGGCACCTATGCCACGGCCCGGGAGGACCACAACCGGGGCTGGTCGTGGACGCATTCCATAGCCGCCGACGGCGGAGCCAACCTGGTGGGAATAGCGGCCGAGGTCGCGAGCGCGGAGACCGGCCCGTTCGCGCCGCTCATCGGCTACGCCGCCTCGTCCTTGGCCACCGAGTTCACGCACTCCACGCACTGGTCGAAGAACATCCATGACGACGGGGTCGTCCTGGGCGTGGGCTACAGCCTCGCCCAGGGCACATGGCACACGATCAAGAGTGACTTCGCCGACGAGGGCGCTAAAGTCATCAGCTCGATCGCGGACCCCGTAGGGACGGCCAAAGGCATGTGGCAAGGAATATTTGGGTGACGCCATGACGAGCGAAGAAAACCCGTGGACGGTTGCCTCCCGCATACAGGACGTCCGCGCTCGGCACGACGCATACGAACGTTTGCTTCTACCCGAGGAGCGACAGGCTGTGTACTTCCCGCGCTGGCTGCCCTGGCGGTCACGCGAGAAGTGGCAGTGGGCACTGGACGAGCTACGCGGCACCCGGCAGGCGGCGCGCCGTGAAATCCTAGTGAACCGCTACGCAGGGCAACAACGAGGACGCCCGCGGCTCGGAGTCATCGGTGAGAGCTGGGTTGAGCGAGGCGCCGGGTACTGGGCACGCCGGATTCCCTATGCGCTGATGTGGCTGCTGATCGCCTTGATGATGGACCTCCTCGCCGTCGAGGCCACGGTCATGCTCTTCGTCAAGGCGCACCTGCCGCTGGCACTGGAAATCGCCATCGTGCCGATCTGGTGGGCGCCGGCTGTGGCGTACTTCCTGAAGTTCTGGCGGAGGCTGGAGCTCCACGGGGTCGGCTCGGACGCGTCCACCAGCCCGCCCTTCACGTATGGCGCGATGCGGATACTGGCGCCTTTGGCCCTCGTCTTCCTCGCACCCTGCATCGCCGGAATGACACTGGCCATCTTCCTGTCGGCCCTGCGGAAGAACTTCCCCGGCGAATCCGTCGCCCGCGAAGCACTGCACAGGTACGAGACGTCCACAGGGCGCAAACGACGGAGCGGCAAGCGCCGTTGAGCGTAGGGGCCGCGGCCGCCGCTTACGCAGATCGGCTCACCGGCTGGGACTGGACCCCGGACAGCGAGCCCGCGCACCGCCGCACGGCACCCAACGGACGGCGCGCACCCGCCACGCTATGCGTCGAACTCGCCGACTTCGTCGGCGAGCGAGCACCCTGCCCGACGCGGTGCAGGTCACCGATCGAAGGCATGTGTGGCACAACCTGTGCGAAGCCGTCCTGAGCGAGGTGAAGGCGCACAGCAGTTGCTGGGCCTGTGTCCTGGACGCGCCCCTTTACGACGGGCCCCGCGCACGGACCACCCTGGAACGCTGGCACCAGGTCCACGGCCTGCTCGACCAGGGCGTGGGCCTGCTCGAGTGCGCCCGACGTCTGCAACTGGCCCTGAACACCGTCAAACGCTACGCGCGAGCCGATCGGCCCGAGCGGATGCTCCGAGTCCCCAAGTACCATGCCAGCCTTGTCGATCCCTACCGCGAGCACCTGCGCAAGCGCCGGGCCGAGGACCCCGCCGCCCCCATCAAGCACCTCTTCGAAGAGATCAAGGCCCTCGGCTTCACCGGCTGCCTGAGCCTCCTGCACAAGTACATCAACCAAGGCCGCGCGGACGCCGACCGCAGCCACATCTCCGCGCGCAGACTCGCCCGGATGCTCCTCACCAGGCCCGACAACCTCAAAGCCGAACACCACGACCTCTTGGCCCGGCTCACCGCTGCCTGCCCCGAATTGACCCAACTGGCCGCCTGCATCGGCGACTTCGCCCAGCTCCTGATCCCTCACGCAGGAAATGCCGACGCGCTCCCACACTGGATCGCCCGGGTCCGCGCGGCCGACCTGCCCCATCTGCACGCCTTCACCCGGGGCTTGGAGCGAGACCGCGACGCCGTGATCGCCGCGCTCATGCTCCCGTACAGCAACGGCCCGACCGAGGGTGTCAACACCAAGACCAAGCGGATCGCACGCCAGATGCACGGACGAGCAGGCTTCACCCTTCTTCGCCCCACCGCATCCTCCTCGGATAGCGACACTCTCCGTCACCACCGAAAGTGAGACAGGGCCATTGATCGGACAGACCCAACATCCACAAGAACGGCTACGTTATGGGTGTCCTGGATGGAACCGGTGACGTGTTCAGCAGACAGGCGGCGACTTCAAGCGGCTGGGAGAGGATGTGTGGGGTGGCATCCAGAGCATCTTCTGAGACAACGGCACCAGCACTCGTCGAGCTCCCGGGCCTTGGCACCACCTGGTACGCGCGCGGCATGCGGTACTGGCTGCGCCGAGCGACCACAGGGCTCATGTTGCTAGCCGTCATGGCCTTCGTATGTTTCATCGCCGTGAGCCTCTATCGCGGCTTCAGGACCGTCCTGCCGCCTACCGTGCGTTCCATGTGGGACTGGGCACAGATCGCGGGCTCCGGAGTGGCCCTGGTGTGGGGCTGGCGGGTACAACGCAAAGGCCACCGAGAGAAGCTGCTGGACCCGCCTACCCCAACCCAGGTCGCTGAGCGCAAGCGAGACGAGACACGTCGCACCCCTGGCCTGATAGCCGCCGGACGCGGAGCGGCACTCCTCGCAGCACCCGTACTACCCGCCCTCGCAGCATGGGCCATGGGCTGGGTATGCGCTGCGGTGACGGTACGCGAGTACCCCAGCGAGGTCGCCGCGCGGCGCGCGGCGCAGGAGCACCGACCCGCACGCTAAAGGACGCGTCGACCGGGGAGGATGCACCCTGGCGGCGTGCCCGCATCTGCCAGGACAACGTGGTGTGTCGCCGTGGCCGCACTTTGGTTCAATGTGGCGGGCGGCTCTTGCAGGCCGACTGCTGGGGCAGGTAGCGAAAGAGGTGCCCCAGTCAGGCGTGAGCGAAGCAGATCCAGTGCCGGGGCGAAGGGAAGCCCAGCACATGGTCGTCGATGAACACGGACAATGCCTCCAGAAGGGCGTCCAGGCCGGTAGTCACACACGAGCCAACGGGCGCCCTTCGTCACGGTCGCAGGCAGCACAAACATCTGGCTCATTCACCTAGACTGCGCTCTCTGCAACGGATGGCAACTCCCTAACGGCGCATAGCAGTTACCTCAGGGGATCCTGATCGGGGGAGTCATGGCGTGCGTGCGCAAGGGCAGGCCGGTCCACCGGCGCGCCCGGCCCACGTGCCGCCAGAGCCCGGCACCACCGTGCCCGGTCGGTCGTTCGGGCCGGGACCGGCGGGCAGCGAGGCGACCCGTCTGCCGTGCGCGGAGGTATACCTCGATCCGGGCTTCCGTGGCCGGGTTATCGAAGAACTCGTGGCGCACGAGGAACGCCCCGTTGCGCCGTCGCTCGGTATCGACGCCGTGCACTTCCCTCTACCGACCCGGGCTTCGGCGGGTCTTCCAGCGGCCCGTCGTTGCTCTCCCTGGCCGGTCTCGTCTCCTGGGCGGGCGTATGCCGGGCTCTGCCTGTGGCTGGTGGCATACGGCCAGCGGCTCGGATGGGGTGGGCCGTGGCGCACTCCGCATCACTCCTGCGGATCTCCTACGGCCCCGGCCATCGTGTAGGCAGCATTCTGCCTTGTGTGGCCGGATCGCTCCCTTGTGATCACTTCCTGTGCCTGTCACACAGTTGATAGGCGGACGACTGGGGGAGGGGACGCTGCATGGCTGTGTCAGGGGGCAACGGGAGCAGGCCGTCGGCTTGGGCGGTGCGCCGCTTTGGAGAGCAGGCTGACAGGATCGCTGCAGCAGTTCCGGTACAACTGGCCAAGGCGCACGCGAAGGCCCACGCCACACACCTCACAGCCGGGCTCAAGAAGCGAAGTCCATACGGTGTCACCCTCGCAGAAGCCGTACGCGAGAACCTCGCGGAGATGGCGCGCGAGCTGGGTGAGTCCGTACGAGAAGTACTGGGGTACGAGTACGCGGTGATCAACGATCACGCGCTCTTCCCCTTCAAGTACGCAGATAGGCCAAGGGCGCTCGATTGCGCCCGTTTGCCCGCGAAGGCTTCCCCCACACGACGCCGGATGTTCTGGGCGCACGGACCTGAGCCACGGGATGCGCTGTTCGACCTCGACGACGACCTGACAACAGAGGAGTACCTGGAGCTCCACGAAGCGTTCGAGGAGCTGGGAACCTCCACGAAACTCGTCTGTGTCTTCTTTACTGCCGACGTGGAGAGTGGCATCCATGCCATCCACTGGGGAGAAGCCCACCTAGAACCCGACCGCACCTTCACATGGCTTCACAGCGAACAGCTCCCGGTCGTTCGCCAACCGCTTGAGTGATCGACGGGGCCGACGCAGCCGGCACGCCGTCTGAGGCGTCGGCCGAATCCTGGGCCGCCTCTGTACCGTGCGAGGGCGCCTGCGGGCACTCAACAGCGGCCGAACAGAGGTGGCACAACCACCCGGCTGCCCGTCGGGTTTCTATAGAGCTGACGCCCCGTCACCCAATCCGGCACCGATCCAGCACCGGGCACGCGAACGGGGCCGGCCCCGACCAGGACCGACCCCGCCAGACGTGCACGTTTACCAAAGCGGCACGCCAACGCCGCAGCCCCGCCTACACGTTGAACCGGAACTCCACCACGTCCCCGTCCTGCATGACGTAGTCCTTGCCCTCCATGCGGGCCTTGCCCTGGGCGCGGGCCTCCGTGACCGAGCCGCATTCGATCAGGTCGCCGAAGGAGATGATCTCCGCCTTGATGAAGCCCTTCTGGAAGTCGGTGTGGATGACTCCGGCGGCCTCGGGGGCGGTGGCGCCCTTCTTGATGGTCCAGGCGCGGGCCTCCTTGGGGCCCGCGGTCAGGTAGGTCTGCAGGCCGAGGGTCTCGAAACCGACGCGGGCGAGGGTGGCCAGGCCGGGCTCGTCCTGGCCCATGGACTGGAGGAGCTCCAGCGCCTCGTCGTCGTCCAGCTCGATCAGCTCGGACTCGATCTTGGCGTTGAGGAAGATCGCCTCGGCGGGGGCGACCAGGGCGCGCTGCTCGTTCTTGAAGTCCTCGTCGACCAGTTCGTCCTCGTCGACGTTGAAGACGTACAGGAACGGCTTGGTGGTGAGCAGGAACAGCTCGCGCAGCAGCGCGGCCTGCTCGGTGCCGTTGTGGATGCCCGCGGAGAAGAGGGTGCGGCCCTCCTCCAGGATCTTCTGGGCGGCCTCGACGGCGGCGACCACCGCGGCCTTGTCCTTCTGCAGCCGGGCTTCCTTCTGCAGCCGCGGCAGGACCTTCTCGATGGTCTGCAGGTCGGCGAGGATCAGCTCGGTGTTGATGGTCTCGATGTCGTCCCTGGGCGAGATCTTGCCGTCGACGTGGACGACGTTCTCGTCCTTGAAGGCCCGGATGACCTGGCAGATCGCGTCCGACTCGCGGATGTTCGCCAGGAACTTGTTGCCCAGGCCCTCGCCCTCGGAGGCGCCGCGCACGATGCCCGCGATGTCCACGAAGTCGACGGTGGCCGGGAGCTTGCGCTGCGAGTCGAAGAGCTCGGCGAGCGTGTCCAGGCGCGGGTCGGGGACGCCGACCACGCCGACGTTCGGCTCGATGGTGGCGAACGGGTAGTTGGCCGCCAGTACGTCGTTCTTGGTCAGGGCGTTGAACAGGGTCGACTTGCCGACATTCGGCAGACCGACGATTCCGATCGTGAGCGACACGTGGCGACTTCCCAGAGCGAGGACGAATGGTTCGGTCCCAGCGGGGACCGATCCCCCAGTCTAAGCGGCCCGCATCGTACGCCCGCCGCGTTGCGCCAGCAGCACCAGCAGGCCCAGTACCAGCCAGCCGAGCCCGACCCACTGCGCGGTGCGCGCCGCCGCCTCGATCACCGCGCAGGTCACCGCGAGGCCCAGCACCGGCACCGCGATGTGCCGTACGACGCTGAACCCGGCGTCCCGGTGCCGTACCGCGAACCAGCCCACCACGGACAGGTGCAGCAGTGAGAACGCCGTCAGCGCGCCGATGTCCACCACCGAGACCAGCCAGGCCAGGCCGTCCGCCCGGCGCGCCGCCCACACCGCCGCGACCAGCGTCACCGCGGCGGCCGCCAGCAGCGCACGGCGTGGCACTCCGCTGCCAGGGTCGACCTTGGCCAGCGCACCGGGCAGCCGCCGCTCCCTGGCCATGGCGAACAGCAGCCGGCCGGCCGCCGCCTGCCCGGCCAGCGCCGCGAACGCGGCGCCGATCGCCTTGCTCACGGCGACCAGTTGGTGCAGCCAGTGGCCGACGCCCGCCTCCACCGCGTCGTAGAAGGCCGAGCCCTGCCGGGACGGGTCGGCGGCCAGCGCGGCGGAGGACCGCTGGGACAGCAGGGCGGCCAGATACGTCTGGACGACGAACAGCACCCCGGCCAGCGCCAGGCAGCACAGCACCGCCCGGGCCACCCGCCGCGGCCCTCCGCTGCTCTCCTCGGCGAACGCGGCGATCGCGTCGAACCCCAGGTAGGACAGCACCGCCACCGACACCGCGCCCAGCACCGCCGTGCCGGAGAACCCTCCTTGCCCGGTGAACGGCGAGGCCAGGCCGCGGCTGGCGCCGTGCCGTACCAGTACCGCCACCGCCGCGCCGACGAAGACCAGCAGTACCGCGATCTCCATGGCCAGCACCAGGAAGCCGACCAGCGCCGCCGCCCGTACCCCCGACATGTTCAGGGCCGTGGTCACCACCACGGCGGCCGCGGTGAAGACCCACTGCGAGACGGACGGGACGAGCGCGTGCAGCGCGATACCGGAGAACAGATAGGCGACCGCGGGAATCAGCACGTAGTCGAGCATCGCCATCCAGCCCGCGATGAACCCGGGCCCGGGACCCAGACCGGCCCGCGCGTACGCGAACACCGAGCCCGCCTGCGGCACCACCCGCACCATCAGCGCATACGAGTACGCGGTGAACCCCATCGCCACCGTGGCCACCACGTAAACCAGCGCTACCGCGCCGCGCGACCGCGCGTCCAGCGCGCCGAAGACCCCGACCGGCGCCATCGGCGCGATGAACAGCAGCCCGTAGACCACCAGGTCGCGCCCGCCCAGGGTGCGGCGCAGCGGGACGGGCTGCGGTGCGGCGGTCACGGGTGCCTCCTCGGGGCGGACAGGGCAGCGGGCGCGTACGCGCCTTCCCCTTGAGGGTGGCGGCGGGCTCGACGTCCCGATTGCACCACCGCGGGCGCCCCGGCGGGTACGAAGCCGCGCCCTGGGGGCGTCGGTGCGCGCCCTTACGATGGGGGCATGACTGCTACGACTTCCCGCCGGGTCCTGCTTGCCGCTCCCCGCGGCTACTGCGCAGGCGTGGACCGAGCCGTGATCACCGTCGAGAAGGCGCTTGAGCAGTACGGGGCGCCGATCTACGTGCGCAAGGAGATCGTGCACAACAAGTACGTCGTGCAGACCCTGGAGAAGAAGGGCGCGATCTTCGTCGACGAGACGGAGGAAGTGCCCGAGGGCTCCATCGTCATCTTCTCCGCCCACGGCGTCGCCCCGGTGGTGCACGAGGAGGCCGCCGAGCGCCGCCTGGCCTCCATCGACGCGACCTGCCCCCTGGTGACCAAGGTGCACAAGGAGGCCCAGCGGTTCGCGGGCGAGGACTACGACATCCTGCTCATCGGCCACGAGGGCCACGAGGAGGTCATCGGCACCATGGGCGAGGCCCCGGACCGCATCCACCTGGTGGACGGCCCGGAGGACGTCGCGAAGCTTGAGGTGCGCGACGAGAAGAAGTTGGTGTGGCTGTCGCAGACCACGCTGTCGGTGGACGAGACGATGGAGACCGTCGACCGGCTCAAGGACCGCTTCCCGGCGCTGGTCAGCCCGCCGAGCGATGACATCTGCTACGCCACGCAGAACCGTCAGGTCGCGGTGAAGCAGATCGGCGCGGACGCCGACCTGGTGATCGTGGTCGGCTCGCGGAACTCCTCCAACTCCAAGCGGCTGGTGGAGGTGGCGTTGCAGGCCGGTGCCAAGGACGCGCACCTGGTGGACTTCGCCGACGAGATCGACGAGGCCTGGCTGGACGGCGTGTCGACGGTCGGCGTCACCTCGGGCGCCTCGGTGCCGGAGATCCTGGTCGAGGGCGTGCTGGAGTGGCTGGCCGAGCGCGGCTTCGCGGACGTCGAGGTGGTGACCTCGGCGGAGGAGCACATCCAGTTCTCGCTGCCGAAGGAACTGCGCCGCGATCTCAGGAATCCGGAAGGCGCGTAGCGCATCCCTTCAAGGCGGTGGCGGGCGACGGGCGGCCCGAGGCAACTGGCAGGTCCGAGGGGTGACCGGGGCCGGGCGGCCTTAGCTTGGGTCCTATGAATGTCTTCGGTGTGGACATCGGCGGATCCGGGATCAAGGGCGCCCCGGTCGATCTGGAGCGCGGCGACCTGGCGCAGGAGCGCTTCAAGGTGCTCACCCCGCATCCGGCCAAGCCGGACGCGGTGGCCGCGAGCGTCAAGGAGGTCGTCGAACACTTCGGCTGGTCGGGCCCGGTCGGGGTGACGTTCCCCGGGGTGATCATGGACGGCGTGACCCGCACCGCGGCGAACGTGGACAAGGCCTGGATCGGACTGGACGCCCGCGCCATGCTCAGCGACACGCTGGGGCTGCCGGTCACGTTGATCAACGACGCGGACGCGGCCGGTATCGCCGAGATGTCCTTCGGCGCGGGCAAGGGCCACGACGGAACGGTGATCCTGCTCACGTTCGGTACGGGGATCGGCAGCGCGGTGTTCAGCGGTGGACAGCTGGTGCCCAACACCGAGTTGGGGCACCTGGAGCTGCACGGTCACGACGCGGAGAAGCGCGCCTCGTCCAAGGCCAAGGAAGACCACGACCTGAGCTGGAAGCACTGGGCGGCCCGGGTGGAGGAGTACCTGGCGCACGTCGAGATGCTGTTCTCGCCCGAACTGTTCGTGATCGGCGGCGGGGTGAGCCGCAAGGCGGACAAGTTCCTGCCGCTGGTCAACGGCATCCGCGCCCAGATCGTCCCCGCGGAGCTCCAGAACAACGCGGGCATCGTGGGCGCGGCCATGGCCTGCGGTCGGTGAGTGCCTGCGGCGCGCCAACTCCCCGGCGGCGGGCGGCGTTTGGGCCTGCCCGAGCGTGTCCCCACCGTGACGGCGAGCAACCCCGCCGGCGAAGGCGTCGGTGCCGGAAGCCCGGTCGGCGCACCCGGCTCGGTGACCCACCGCCACCCGGCCGTTGACCAACCTCCCTACGGCTGGTTACGGGCCCGCCCGGCACTCAGTTTGCGGGCGGCGGCGATGGCCGCCGCCAGCGCGGTGCCGCCGTAGAGCCATCCGGTGCGGGTCGCCAGCCCCGTCACGGTGCCCGCGACATGGCCGAGGAAGCTGCCGTCGCCGGACTCGCCGGTCACGCCCAGCGCCAGGGCGAAGGCGATGGGCGCGCTGACCGGCGCGGCCGCCAGGTCCGCGTTCCGTACCCACAGCGCTCCCAGCACGCTCGCGATCACGAAGACCACGCCGAACAACGTGCCGGGGCCGTCGGTGAAGACGTTGTCCAGTGAGCCGCCGATCACCGTGAGCGTGACGACCAGCAGCCCGGTGCCCAGCCCGGTGAGCCGGGCGCTCGGCCGCAGGACACGCCGCACCGCCGTCACCACTGGCGCGGGCAGCGACGCGCGACGACGCGCCCGGTAGCAGGTCGCGGTGGGCTCGGGCACGCCGCTTCGGGCTGCTCGCGGCGTGCGGGTGCTGGGTTGCTGCTCCACCGCACCAAATTGGCATCCCGCACGGGCGAAAGCGAGCAGATTCATGCTGAAGTCGGAAAATTCCAACTTAGGCCGGAGCCGGAACCCCGGGGCCGCGAGCCCGGACGCGCTCGGACTGTCAGTGCCGCCGGATAGTCTCGGCACATGGCACTGAGCACGTCAGCGGAAGCACCGATCCCGGTCGGCGAGGTGTCGCGGTTGATCGGGGGGTGGATCGACCGGCTGGGCGCGGTGTGGGTCGAGGGGCAGATCACCCAGCTGTCCCGGCGCCCGGGCGCGGGCGTGGTGTTCCTGACGCTGCGCGATCCGTCGCATGACGTGTCGATCAGCGTCACCTGCTTCCGCGCCGTGTTCGACGCGGTGGCCGACGTGGTCACCGAGGGGGCGCGGGTGATGGTGCACGCCAAGCCGGAGTGGTACGCGCCGCGCGGCCAGTTGTCGCTGCGGGCCGCCGAGATCCGCCCGGTCGGTGTGGGCGAACTGCTGGCGCGGCTTGAGCGGTTGAAGAAGTCACTGGCCGCGGAAGGGCTGTTCGACGCCGACCGCAAGCAACGCCTGCCGTTCCTGCCGCAGTTGATCGGCCTGGTCTGCGGTCGCGCCTCGGCGGCCGAGCGGGACGTGCTGGAGAACGCCCGGCACCGCTGGCCCGCCGTCCGCTTCGAGGTACGCAACGTGCCGGTGCAGGGCGTACAGGCGGTGCCGAGGGTCATCGAGGCGGTCCGGAACCTGGACGCGCACCCTGGTGTGGACGTGATCGTGGTGGCCCGGGGCGGCGGCAGCGTGGAGGACCTGCTGCCGTTCTCCGACGAGGAGTTGGTGCGCGCGGTGGCCGCCTGCCGTACCCCGGTGGTCTCGGCGATCGGGCATGAGCCCGACTCCCCGCTGCTGGACCTGGTGGCGGATCTGCGTGCCTCCACGCCCACCGACGCGGCCAAGAAGGTGGTGCCGGACGTCGGCGAGGAGCAGCTGCGGATACAGCAGCTGCGGGACCGGGCGCTGCGGACCGTGCGCAATCTGCTGGAGCGCGAGGAGCGGGGGCTGGCGGCCGCGGTCAGCCGTCCGTCGATGGCGCATCCGCACCGGATGGTGACGGAACGGGAGGCGGAGGTGGCCGCGCTGGTGGAACGTTCCCGCCGCTGTCTGGGCCATCTGCTGGACCGGGCGGACGCCGAGCTGGAGCACACCAGGGCCCGGGTGCTGGCGCTCTCCCCCGCCGCGACGCTGCGCCGCGGCTACGCGGTGCTCCAGCGCGCGGACGGTGCCGTGGTGCGGGCGGCCGACGAGGTGGCGGCGGACGAGAAGCTGCGCGCCAGGGTCGCGGACGGCGAGTTCAGCGTGCGGGTCGCCAAGGGCCCGGGATGAGCCGCGTCTCGCGCCGTTAACAGCGCTGTCGTACCCCGCGCCTAGGCTTGGTCCCATGGCAGATCAGGAGACGGCCGAGCGGGACACGCTGGGGTACGAGCAGGCGCGCGACGAACTGGTCGACGTCGTGCGGCGGCTGGAGGCGGGCGGCTCGACGCTGGAGGAGTCCCTCGCGCTGTGGGAGCGCGGCGAGGAGCTGGCGAAGGTGTGCCGCCGCTGGCTGGACGGCGCGAGGGCGCGGCTTGACGCGGCGCTGGCCGAGGACGAGGAGGGGACGGACGATGAGCGGTCCGGTCAGGAGGACGGCGATGAGTGATCAGCCGCCGAGCACGCCGCTCGCGCTCGACCCGGGCGCCCAGGAGCTGCTGTTCCGCTCCGCGCACACGGCGAACACGTTCACCGGGGAACCGGTGACCGACGAGCAGATCAGAGCCGTCTACGACCTGGTCAAGTACGCGCCGACGGCGTTCAACCAGTCCCCGCTGCGAGTGGTCCTGGTCCGCTCGGCCGAGGCCCGGCAGCGGCTGCTGACGCATCTGAGCGAGGGGAACCGGGCGAAGACGGCCGGCGCTCCGCTGACCGCGCTGCTGGTCGCCGACCACGATTTCCACCACGAACTGCCGCGACTGTTCCCGAAGATGCCGCAGGCCAAGGACGTGTTCTTCAGCGAGCGCGCCGACCGCGAGCGGTCCGCCGCGTTCAACGGCGCGCTGCAGATCGGCTATTTCATCGTCGGCATACGCGCGGCCGGGTTGGCCGCGGGGCCGATGAGCGGGTTCGACGCGGAGGGGCTGAACAAGGAGTTCTTCCCCGAGGGGGATCGCAGGGTGCTGGCCGTGGTCAACATCGGCAAGCCGGGCCCGGACGCGTACCGGCCTCGGGCCCCGCGGCTGGAGTACGACGAGGTGGTCAGCAGCGTCTGAAGGCGGGGATCTCCTGGGGGCGAACGCCCCCAACCCCGGCTCAGCCCCGCAGGGCGGCGGCCATCTGGGCCAGTTGGTCGTACGGCGCGGTGCCGAGGACCACCGTGGTCGCCCCGCCGTGCTGCCGCACCAGCGCGCGGTACCGTCCGCCGTCGTAGCGCTGCCAGGCCTGACCGGCCACCGTCTGAGAGCCGCCCTGCTGCGAGGACTGCTGCGTCTTGTCGGAGATGAACGTCTGCGGGTCGCCGTTGGTCTGCTCCACCGCGACGTACTGGTTCTCCGGGTCGATGAAGCCGAGGTGCCACTGCGAGTTCCTCGGGTCGGAACCGTCGTAGCTCACCGACGTCGCCCGCCACTGGCTGGACAGCCCCTCGGGCGCGGCCACCGGATACGGCGCCGCGCGCCGTGCCTGCCCCAGCTCCACCTGGTAGCTGACCGTCTTGACCGGGTTGCCCCCGGAGTGCGGGACGAAGACGTAGATGCCCGCGACGAGCACGCCGATCACCGCGATCGACAGCACCATGTCCCGTACGGTCTGCTTGCCACGCATGTTTGCCACGCCCCCTATCGTCCCCCATGGCCGTCGCCGTCGGCCCCAGGGGTGCCATGGCGGCGCTCCCACTTATGGCGTGCATACTCCGTGCGGCGTCATCATGGCTGGTGTACGCGCTCATGTGACGGGCGCCCTGCTCAAGGTGAGCGGGCTACCGATAAGGTCGCAACACCCTCGTTTCCGGCCGTCGCCGTACAGAAAGGTGCGCTCGATGACCGAGCACAACTTGCCGTCCCAACTCGAAGTGAGCCCGGAGGCCCCTGACCGCAACCTCGCGCTGGAACTGGTCCGGGTGACCGAGGCAGCCGCCATGGCCGCCGGTCGCTGGGTGGGCCGCGGTGACAAGAACGGCGCGGACGGCGCGGCGGTGAAGGCCATGCGCACCCTCGTCCACACCGTGTCGATGAACGGTGTCGTCGTCATCGGCGAGGGCGAGAAGGACGAGGCGCCGATGCTCTACAACGGCGAGCGGGTCGGTGACGGCACCGGCGCCGAGTGCGATGTGGCCGTCGACCCGGTCGACGGCACCACGCTGACCGCCAAGGGCATGCCCAACGCGGTCTCGGTGCTGGCGGTCGCCGAGCGCGGCACCATGTTCGACCCGTCCGCGGTCTTCTACATGGAGAAGCTGGCCGCAGGCCCCGAGTCCGCCGACGCGGTGGACATCACCGCCCCCGCCAGCGCCAACATCCGCGCGGTGGCCAAGGCCAAGGGCTGCGCCCCGGAGGACGTGACGGTCGTGGTGCTCGACCGGCCGCGCCACGACGGCCTGGTCAAGGAGATCCGCGAGACCGGCGCCCGGATCAAGTTCATCTCGGACGGCGATGTCGCGGGCGCGATCATGGCGGTGCGCGAGGGCACCGGTGTCGACCTGCTGCTCGGCATCGGCGGTACGCCGGAGGGCATCATCGCGGCGTGCGCCATCAAGTGCCTCGGCGGCACGTTCCAGGGGCGGCTGTGGCCCAAGGACGACGTCGAGCGCCGGCGTGCGCTGGACGCGGGCCATGACCTCGGCCGGGTGCTGCGGACCGAGGACCTGGTGGGCGGCGAGAACGTGTTCTTCGTCGCGACCGGCATCACCGACGGCGAGCTGCTGCGCGGGGTGCGGTACGGCGCGGAGACCGCGACCACCTCTTCGCTGGTGATGCGGTCGAAGTCGGGCACGATCCGGCAGATCGACTCCACCCACAAGCTGTCGAAGCTGCGGGCGTACAGCGCGATCGACTTCGACCGCGCGCGATAGGGACAACACGGGCGGGGGCCCCGCCGACCGGTTCGGCGGGGCCCCCGTCCCGTACTGCGTGGTGTGGCGGGACTAGCCCGCGGCGGCGATCCTCGGTGATCGCTGGAGTTCCGCGTCGCGGCGGCGGCGACGGGCCAGTACGACCCTGCGCTCCGCGGCGGTCAGACCGCCCCACACCCCATAGGGTTCCGGCTGTAGCAACGCGTGCTCCCGGCATTCCAGCATGACCGGGCAGCGTGCGCAGACCCGCTTCGCGGCTTCCTCACGGGACAGCCGCGCCGCGGTCGGTTCCTTCGACGGCGCGAAGAACATGCCCGCCTCATCTCGGCGGCACGCCGCCTCGGCGTGCCATGGTCCTGCCAGATCCCGGGGGTGACGGTACGGGGACGTGACGGTGTCCTTAACGGGCTCGATCGGTTGCAGCACGGGGTACTCCTGACGACGGCTTCGGCGTTCTGTCACCCTTGCCCGTCGCTGCGTACGACTGTCCCTACCGCATAGCTCCCCGCCCAGCCGTACGAGTGACGATGCACCAACCCTTACCCGCTGTGCGCTGGTTCATGCGGAGCGTACCCACCGGGGCTCCGCCCCGGTGGGGGTGGTGGTGCGAACGGGGCACTGCGGGGCCGGGCCCGGCGCCCCCTGCCGTCTACGCCCATATACCCCGGGGCTGCGCCGCTCACCCCGCTCCGACCAACGGGAGCACGGCGCCGCTCGCGCGCCGTGAAGCTCCGGCCCGCGCCGGGTCTCAACTCCCCTGGTAACGCCGCCAGTTCGGCACCACCGGTGGGACCTACCCGCGAGGCGGCGGCAAGTTGGCGCCGCGCGGCGGCGTGCGGCCCCGGACGAGGTGACCGGCGGGAACGGGGCGCCGTGGGCCGAGGCTCGCCGAGCCGGCGCCGAGGCTCGCCGAGTCGGCGCCGTGGCGCACCCCGGTAGGGCTCAGCCCTCCAGGCTGCCGCGCCCCCAGGCCTTCAGGCGCTTGCCGCGCCTCGGCTTGGCCTCGACGCCGCCGAAGAGGGCCAGGCCCGTGATGATCACTACGGGGGCGTCGGGGTCGGGGGCCTCGTGGGTCTTGACGTCGAAGCCGCCGAAGACGCCCGCGCCGTTGCCGCGCAGCGTCACGTTCTCCGGGACCTTGATCTCGACGCCGCCGAAGATCGCCACCGCGTTGATGGTGATCTCCCGCTGCTCGAACACCGCCTCCGTGAGGTCGATCTCCACCCCGCCGAAGCAGGCGAACGCGTTCGTCCGCCCACCCACCCGCCAGCGGCCCTTGCGGGTGGAGCCGCCGAAGACGGCGATCAGGTTCTCGGATGCGGTGGACGGCGGCTCCTCCACCGGCGCGGGCCGCGGCGCTGCCGTGGCCCCCCGTACCGGAAGGTCCCGTACGAGCGGCTCCAACTCGCCGATCGTCTTGGCCGCGTACGCGGCGTCGATGCGTTCGGAGTGCTCCTCGTGCGTCAGGCGCCCCTCGGCGAGCGCATCGCGCAGGATCTCGGCGATGCGGTCCCGGTCCACGTCCGACGCGCGCATCTCCGGCTCCGCGTACGGCTTCTGCTCTCGCTTCTGGAGCGACGACTCGTCCACGGCATCCACGATAGCCAAACGCGATAGATCGTGACTACTGGGCTTCGCCTCACGATGTCGCTCCAGCCGGGGCACCGGGGCCAGCCGCCCCGGGGAGCACACGGCCGAACGCGGACCCGGACCGGTGAGCCTTACCTCACAGACCGCGGCGCCCGGCCACGTCTTACGCTTGTTCCGCTTCGTCGATGTCGCCGAGTGAGGACCCCAGATGCCTGCCGCCTCCCGCCCGTCCAACCCCGAGTTCGCCTATACGGACCTCCTCCCGCTCGGCGAGGACACCACGCCGTACCGCCTGGTGACCTCGGAGGGCGTGAGCACCTTCGAGGCCGACGGCCGGACCTTCCTCAAGGTGGAGCCGGAGGCCCTGCGGCGGCTGGCCGCCGAGGCGATGCACGACATCTCGCACTACCTGCGCCCGGCCCACCTCGCCCAGCTGCGACGCATCCTGGACGACCCCGAGGCGAGCCCCAACGACCGCTTCGTCGCGCTCGACCTGCTGAAGAACGCCAACATCGCCGCCGCGGGCGTGCTGCCGATGTGCCAGGACACCGGCACCGCGATCGTCATGGGCAAGCGCGGCCAGAACGTGCTCACCGAGGGCGGTGACGAGGAGGCCCTCTCCCGCGGTGTGTACGACGCGTACACCAAGCTGAACCTGCGCTACTCGCAGATGGCGCCGCTGACCATGTGGGAGGAGAAGAACACCGGCTCCAACCTTCCCGCCCAGATCGAGCTGTACGCCACCGACGGCGGCGCGTACAAGTTCCTCTTCATGGCGAAGGGCGGCGGCTCGGCCAACAAGTCGTTCCTCTACCAGGAGACGAAGGCCGTCCTCAACGAGGCCAGCATGATGAAGTTCCTTGAGGAGAAGATCCGTTCGCTGGGCACGGCGGCCTGCCCGCCGTACCACCTGGCGATCGTGGTCGGCGGTACGTCGGCCGAGTACGCGCTGAAGACCGCCAAGTACGCCTCCGCGCACTACCTGGACGAGCTGCCCGCCGAGGGCTCCCCCACCGGACACGGCTTCCGGGACAAGGAGTTGGAGCAGAAGGTCTTCGAACTCACCCAGAAGATCGGCATCGGTGCCCAGTTCGGCGGCAAGTACTTCTGCCACGACGTACGCGTCGTACGCCTCCCCCGGCACGGCGCCTCCTGCCCGGTGGCGATCGCCGTGTCCTGCTCCGCCGACCGCCAGGCGCTGGCGAAGATCACCGCGGAGGGCGTCTTCCTGGAGCAGTTGGAGACCGACCCGGCGCGGTTCCTGCCGGAGACCACCGACGAGCACCTGGACACCGCGTCCAACAGCGGCTCCGCCGCGGGCGCGGTGCGGATCGACCTCAACCGTCCGATGGACGAGATCCGCGCCGAGCTCACCAAGCATCCGGTGAAGACCCGGCTTTCGCTCTCCGGCCCGCTGGTCGTCGCCCGTGACATCGCGCACGCGAAGATCAAGGAGCGGCTGGACGCGGGCGAGGAGATGCCGCAGTACCTGCGCGACCACGCGGTGTACTACGCCGGTCCCGCCAAGACCCCGGAGGGCTACGCCTCCGGCTCCTTCGGTCCGACGACGGCCGGGCGGATGGACGCCTACGTCGAGCAGTTCCAGGCCGCGGGCGGCTCCTTCGTGATGCTGGCCAAGGGCAACCGCTCCAAGCAGGTCACCGACGCCTGCGCCGCGCACGGCGGCTTCTACCTGGGCTCGATCGGCGGCCCCGCGGCCCGGCTCGCGCAGGACTGCATCAAGAAGGTGGAGGTCCTGGAGTACGAGGAGCTGGGCATGGAGGCCGTCTGGAAGATCGAGGTCGAGGACTTCCCGGCGTTCATCGTGGTGGACGACAAGGGCAACGACTTCTTCCAGGACCCGGCTCCCTCCCCGACCTTCACCAGCATTCCGGTCCGTTCCTCCTGATGGGCTGACCGGAAAATCCTGACGGATGACCGAAAAGGCAGTGCCCGGGAACAGATCACCGTTCCCGGGCACTGTCATGGGTATGAGCGACAAGTACCGGATCGAGCACGACTCGATGGGTGAGGTAAAGGTTCCGGCCGAAGCCAAGTGGCGTGCGCAGACCCAGCGCGCGGTGGAGAACTTCCCGGTGAGCGGTCAGCGGCTGGAGCGCGCCCACATCGCGGCGCTGGCCAGGATCAAGGCGGCGGCGGCGCGGGTCAACGCCGAGCTGGGGGTGGTCGACAAGGACGTGGCCGAGGCGATCGCCGAGGCGGCGCGGGAGATCGCGGACGGCCGCTGGGACGAGCACTTCCCGATCGACGTGTTCCAGACCGGTTCCGGCACCTCGTCCAACATGAACACCAACGAGGTCATCGCCACCCTCGCCAGCGAGCGCCTGGGCCGCCCGGTGCACCCGAACGACGAGGTCAACGCGAGTCAGTCGTCCAACGACGTCTTCCCGTCCTCCCTCCACATCGCCGCCACCTCGGCGGTGGTGAACGACCTGCTGCCGGCGCTGGACCACTTGGCCGCCGCGCTGGAGTGCAAGGCGGACGAGTTCGCGCGGGTCGTCAAGTCGGGCCGGACGCATCTGATGGACGCCACTCCGGTGACCCTCGGTCAGGAGTTCGGCGGTTACGCGGCGCAGGTGCGGTACGGCATCGAGCGGCTCAACGCCTCGCGGCCGCGGCTGGCCGAACTGCCGCTCGGCGGAACGGCGGTGGGCACCGGCATCAACACCCCGCCCGGCTTCGCGGCGGCGGTCATCGCCGAGGTGGCGCGGGAGACCGGGCTGCCACTGACCGAGGCCCGCAACCACTTCGAGGCGCAGGGCGCGCGGGACGCGGTGGTGGAGACCTCGGGGCAGCTGCGCACCATCGCCGTCGGGCTGACGAAGATCGCCAACGATCTGCGCTGGATGAGTTCCGGCCCGCGGGCCGGGCTGGCCGAGATCGCGCTGCCCGATCTGCAGCCGGGCTCCTCGATCATGCCGGGGAAGGTCAATCCGGTGATTCCGGAGGCGGTGGCGATGGTCGCCGCGCAGGTGGTCGGCAACGACGCCACCATCGGCTGGGCGGGCGCGTCCGGCAACTTCGAGCTGAACGTGATGCTGCCGGTGATCGCGGCGAACGTCCTGTCCTCGATCCGGCTGCTGGCGAACGTCTCCCGACTGCTGGCGGACCGCACGGTCGACGGCATCACCGCCAACGTGGAGCGCTGCCGGGAGTACGCCGAGTCGTCC
This sequence comes from Streptomyces silvisoli, assembly GCF_029269905.1. Lineage (NCBI taxonomy): Bacteria > Bacillati > Actinomycetota > Actinomycetes > Kitasatosporales > Streptomycetaceae > Streptomyces > Streptomyces silvisoli. The sequence continues at coordinate 137,527 of NZ_JARJBC010000015.1, forward strand.
CCGTCGGTGGTCACCCCGCTCAACCGCTACATCGGCTACGAGGAGGCCGCGAAGGTCGCCAAGCGGGCGCTGGCGGAGCGCAAGCGGATCAGGGACGTGGTACTGGAGATGGGCTATGTGGACCGCGGGCTGCTCACCGAGCAGCAGTTGGACGAGGCGCTGGACGTGCTGCGGATGACACGCCCGTAACCCGTACGCAAGGCGCCGGTCCGTAGGATCCGTGCATGACAGCCGACTCGACCGCCCTCAACGGAGGCCCTCCGGGCCGCGGGCATGATGACGCGACCGGTGCCGGGCGCTGGGCGCCTGGCACACAGGTGCTCTGGCGCTACCGGGGCAACGGCGCGCGTTACCGCGCGCAGGTACACATCGCGCGCCCGGTGACCGTGGTGCGCGATGACGCCGAGGTGCTGGCGGTGTGGATGGCGCCGGGCACACCGTGTGTGAGGCCGGTGCTGGCCGACGGCACGTCGGTGCACCGCGAGCCGCTTTCCACCCGTTATCTCAAACCGCGCGCCACCCGGGTGGAGAGCTGGCACGGCACCGGGGTGCTGAAGCTGGCCCGCCCGGGCGAGCCGTGGTCGGTGTGGCTGTTCTGGGAGCCGGGCTGGCGGTTCAAGAACTGGTACGTCAACCTGGAGGAGCCGCGGCGCCGTTGGTCGCACGGAGTGGACTCCGAGGACCACTTCCTGGACATCTCGGTCGGTCCGGACCGCGGTTGGAGCTGGCGCGACGAGGACGAGTTCGCACAGGCGCAGGTCGACGGGCTGGTCGACGCCGAACTCGCCGCCCGGGTGCGGGACGCGGGGGCACGGGCGGTCCGGGTGATCGAGGAGTGGGGCTCGCCGTTCCGCGACGGCTGGGAGCAGTGGCGGCCGGATCCGGCCTGGCCGGTACCGCCGCTTCCGGACGACTGGGACCGTCCCGTGGGCTGAGACCCTCGTCTCAGTGGTGCCCGGCAACCCCTGTGGGCACAACGCGGAAATCCCCGTTGCTCCGCCGTGGAAATCCGAAAGACTCTTGATGCCCCCCTCCCCACCAACCGTAGGATCGTCCTCCGCAACATCGCGAAAAAAAGCAAGCGCACACCAATGCTTGACGCTGAGTCAGGGGAGTCCGTGGGAACCGGCGGATACGAGGGCATGGGCATCTCCCATGCCGTGAGCCAGGGGCGGGACCGCACCGGGCAGGCCGAGGCGTTCGACGCCATCGGCGACCGGTACGACGAGGCATTCCCGCACAAGGATGGGCAGTTGCGGTCCGGCGCCTGGCTCGCCGCGGAACTGCCCCCCGGTTCACGGGTGCTGGACATCGGATGCGGTACCGGACTGCCCACCGCGCGGCAACTCGCCGACGCGGGGCATGACGTGGTCGGCATCGACCTGTCGGGCGTGATGATCGAGCTGGCCCGCAAGCACGTACCGGAGGCGGATTTCCACCAGTTGGACATATCCGAGCTGCGGCCCGGCGGCTCCGGCGCGCGGACCGTGGGCGTCCCGGGGCACTACGAGGGCGTCGCGGCGTTCTTCTCGCTGCTGATGCTGCCGCGCGCGGAGATCCCGTTCACGCTCCGGCTGATCCGTGAACTGCTGGTGCCCGGCGGGTTGCTGGCACTGTCCATGGTGGAAGCGGATGTGGATGATTTCGCTATTCCGTTCCTTGGAAACACGATCCGGGTATCCGGATACCTGCGGGACGAATTGCGACGCGTCGTACGGGAAGCGGGCTTCGAGATCACCGAGGAGTCCTCGTACTCGTACGCACCGGCGAGCACCGATGTGCCCCCGGAGGAGCAGGTCTTCCTGCACTGCCGCCGACTGGCCTGACCGCCTGACGGCGGCGCACGGACGGATACGGATGGAACCCCTAGCGTGACCGAGCACCGCGCCGCCTGGCGGGCGGCCGAGGAGACGAACGCGCCGAGCGGCGCTGCCGCGCGCCCGCACGAGCCGGGCACGCCGGGAGCCGGGCAGCCGGTACCCGCGACGGCCGCGGCCGGGCCCGGCGAACACCCCGAACACGTACGGCACGGTCCCCACCGTGAGCACGAAACGAGAGGCCAGGCCACGGAAACTCCCGGCGCACTACCGCTCAACAGCCCGCGCGGCGAAAGCCGTCCGCGCGGCGGTGACGGCGGGCGCGGCGACGTCCCGCCACCCATGGGCGACGCCCCCGGCGGGCGTCCCCGCCCCCTTCCGGGCACCCCGGCGGACAGCCCGGGCGCGCCCGGTGCCACCGTGCCCGGCATCCCGAGTGCCCGCCCGGCGGCCGACACCCCGGTACCGCGTCCGTCGGAGCCCGCGGCCCGACCCCGGCCGGACGGCGGAACCCGGCCGGAGAGCGAGTCGGCGGAGAGCCTGCGGCTGCGCTACGTCGGGGCGGCGACCCGGCGGATCGCACGCGGCATCGACCTGGACGAGATCGTGCTGGGTCTGTGCCGGTCGGTGGTGCCGACGTTCACCGACGCCATCCTGGTCTATCTGCGCGATCCGCTGCCGGTCGGCGACGAGCGGCCGGTGGAGCCGCTGGTGCTGCGGCTGCGCCGGACCGACCGCATCCCGGAGGAGCCCACCGAGACCCCGATCCCCGAGATGCCGGGGGCGGGCGCCCGGCTGCCGCTGGTTCCGGCGCCCGAGGTGAGCGGTGCGGCGGAGACCACCCGGGTGCGGATGGACGGGCCGCTGGCCGAGGTGCTGCGCGGGGTGCGGCCGCTGTTCGCCGAGTCCCCGCAGGCCGCGGCGGCGCTGGCGGAACTGGTCAACACCGACGTGCCGAGCGGGCGGCGGGCGATCCTGGCCCCGCTGCGCGGTCGGCGCCGGGTGATCGGCGCCGCGGTGCTGCTGCGCCGCCCTGACCGGCCGCCGTTCGAGAGCGACGACCTGCTGGTGGCCGCCCAACTGGCCACCCACACCGCGCTCGGTGTCGACAAGGCGGCGCTGTACGGGCGGGAGGCGGACATCGCCGACCAGTTGCAGCGCGCGATGCTGCCCGACTCACTCCCCCAGCCCACCGGCGTCCAGCTCTCCAGCCGCTACCTGCCGGCCGCCGAGACCGCGCGGGTGGGCGGCGACTGGTACGACGCGCTGCCGCTGCCGGGCAGCCGAGTGGCGCTGATCGTCGGTGACGTGATGGGTCACTCGATGCAGTCGGCCGCGATCATGGGCCAGCTGCGCACCACCGTACAGACCCTGGCGGGGCTGGACCTGCCGCCGCAGGAGGTGCTGTACCACCTGGACGAGCAGGCCCAGCGGCTCGGCCACGACCGCATGGCCACCTGCGTGTACGCGGTGTACGACCCGATAGCGCACCGGCTGGTGGTGGCGAACGCCGGGCATCCGCCGCCGGTGATGCTGCACGGTGACGGCCGCACCGAGGTGCTGCGGGTGCCGGAGGGCGCGCCGATCGGGGTGGGCGGGGTGCCGTTCGAGGCGGTGGAACTGCCCGCACCGGCTGGTGCCACGCTGCTGCTGTACACCGACGGACTGGTGGAGTCGCGTACCCGCGACGTGTGGTCCGGGATCGAGCGGCTGCGGGAGCGGCTGGCCGCGGTGGGCTCGATCGTCTGCCCGCCACCGCTTGAGCCGCTGTGCGACGAGGTGCTGGACATCCTCGGCCCCGGCGACCGGGACGACGACATCGCGCTGCTGGCCGCGCGGTTCGACGGGATCGCGCCGAGCGACGTCGCGTACTGGTTCCTGGAGCCGCACCCGCAGACCGCCCGCCGGGCGCGGCGGCTGGTGCGTCGGGCACTCCAGCGCTGGGGGCTGGAGGAGTTGGCCGACGCGGTGGAGCTGCTGGTCAGCGAGGTGGTCACCAACGCGGTGCGGTACGCGGGACGGCCCATCACGCTACGGCTGCTGCGCACCGACGTACTGCGCTGCGAGGTGGGCGACGACGCGCCGCAACTGCCCCGGATGCGGCACGCGGCGCCGCAGGAGGAGACCGGGCGCGGACTGTTCCTGGTGCACCGGATGACCCAGCGGTGGGGGGCGACCCGGCTGAGCGCGGGGAAGGTGGTCTGGTTCGAGCTGCCGTTGCCGCCGTCGTCACCGCATCCGTTACCCATCGGTCCCTGACTCTGGCTCCGCGTGGCAGCAGACGCCGAGAAATGGTGGACAGAACACCCATAAGACCCATATCAGGTTTAGGCTTGGACCGAGTCCAAGCTGTTGCCGATATGTCGTCGCGGCGGTTGACTGCTGGGGTGGACATAGCGGCCTGAACCCCATCGTTGGGAGGACGCCCGATGAGCACCCCCTACACCACCAACAACGCGGGCATCGCGGTGGAGAGCGACGAGCATTCGCTCACCGTGAGCCCGGACGGGCCGATCCTGCTCCAGGACCACTACCTCATCGAGAAGATGGCCCAGTTCAACCGGGAGCGCGTCCCGGAGCGTGTCGTACACGCCAAGGGGGCGGGCGCGTACGGGGTCTTCGAAGTCACCAATGACGTCAGCCAGTTCACCAAGGCCAGCCTGTTCCAGCCCGGCATGCGCACCGAGATGCTGGCCCGCTTCTCCACCGTCGCGGGCGAGCAGGGCAGCCCGGACACCTGGCGTGACCCGCGCGGCTTCGCCCTGAAGTTCTACACGGACGTGGGCAACTACGACCTGGTCGGCAACAACACGCCGATCTTCTTCGTGCGGGACACCATCAAGTTCCAGGACTTCATCCGCTCCCAGAAGCGCCGCCCGGACAACGGTCTGCGCGACAACGACATGCAGTGGGACTTCTGGACCCTCTCCCCCGAGTCCGCCCACATGGTCACCTGGCTGATGGGCGACCGCGGCGTCCCCAAGACGTACCGCCACATGAACGGGTACGGCTCGCACACGTACATGTGGATCAACGGCGCCGGGACCAGGCACTGGGTCAAGTACCACTTCAAGACCGACCAGGGCATCGACTTCCTCACCCAGGCGGAGGCCGACGAGCTGGCGGGCTGCGACCCCGATGTGCACCGCCGCGACCTGTGGCAGGCCATCGACTCCGGCAACGCGCCGTCGTGGACGCTGTATGTGCAGGTCATGCCGTTCGAGGACGCGGCCGACTACCGCTTCAACCCGTTCGACCTGACCAAGGTGTGGCCGCACGGCGACTACCCGCTGATCGAGGTCGGCCGGATGACGCTCAACCGGAACCCCGAGGACTACTTCATCCACATCGAGCAGGCGGCGTTCGAACCGGCCAACATGGTCCCGGGCGTCGGACCCTCTCCCGACAAGATGCTGCTGGGCCGGCTGTTCTCGTACCCCGACACCCACCGCTACCGGATCGGCCCCAACTACGCGCAGCTGCCGCCGAACCGGCCGCACGTCCCGGTCAACTCGTACGCCAAGGACGGCCCGATGCGGTACGAGCCGAGCAACACGGCCCGCCCCTACGCGCCCAACTCCTACGGCGGCCCCGCCGCCTCGCCCGAGGCGCACCAGGACATCGCGGGCTGGCGGACGGCGGGCGAGATGGTGCGCGAGGCGTACACGCTGCACCGCGAGGACGACGACTTCGGCCAGCCGGGCACCATGGTCCGCCAGGTGCTGGACGACGACGCCCGCACCCGTTTGGTCTCCAACGTCTCCGGCCACCTGAAGCAGGGGGTCACCAAGCCGGTCCTGGACCGCGCGCTGCAGTACTGGCGCAACATCGACAAGAAGCTGGGCGACCGCATCGCGGCGGAGGTCAACGGCCTCTGACCCCAAAAGACCGCAGCCCCGCGCACGTGACTGCCCTCCGTGCCCGGGGCTGCATGTCGTCCTCCGGCGGATTTCGCCGATCAGGTTCGCACCGCCGGGCTCCGCCGCTGTGGTTGCCCACCGTCGCGGCGGATCCCGGCGGTGCCGGGTCCGGCTTGGCCGGACCTAACCGCCCTGCGGCAAACGCCCTGGCGCGTCAAGGTTGTTGGGCCCGCCACCCTGCGTCGAGCCGTCGGCGCTGTCCGGCGGAGAGGACGTGCCGCCACCGGTCACCGGCGGCGACGGGATGTGCGACCGGCTCGGGCCCGGGTTCACCGGCGGCACGCTGTGCGACGGCGAGGTCGACGGCGATGTGGACGGCGAGGTCGACGGCTTGGTGGACGGCGGGGCCGACGGCGGGGCCGAGGCGGACGGCGCCGTCGACGGAGCGTCCGACTGCACCGCCGCCCCCTGGTCCGTCTGCAGGTCGAACTGCTGCGGCGACTCGTTGCTGAGCGCGGCCCGGGTGTACGAACCCCAGATCTGCGCCGGGAAGCCACCACCGTTGACCCGATCGACGCCACCCACGCCGTACAGCGGCACCTGGCTGTGGTTCTTCGCGTCCTCGCCGAACAGCCCGACCGAGGTCACCAGGTCCGGGGTGTACCCGGTGAACCAGGCCGACCTGTTGCTGTCGGAGGTACCGGTCTTGCCCGCCACCTGGCTGTCCTGCTGCGCGGCCGAACCGGTACCGGAGTTGACCACACCGGTCAGCACGGAGGTCACCGCGTCGGCCGTGGAGCGGCTGATCACCTGCCCGCCGATCGGGTTCTTCAGATCGGGCTTCTGGCCGCCGCGCTCCACCGACTTCACGATGGTCGGGGTGACCAGCTTCCCGTGGTTGTCCAGCGTCGCGTAGATCCCGGCCATCTCCAGCGGGCTGCCGCCCATCGTGCCGAGCGCGATCGCCGGTCCGTCGTGCAGGCCCGCGGTCTTCGCGGGCATGCCCAGCTTGACCGCGGTGTCGGCCACCTTGTCCAGGCCCACGTCCACCGCCATCTGCGCGAAGACCGAGTTGACGGAGTCGTCCATGGCCTTCTGCACGGTGATGTCGCCGTAGTTGACGTGGTCCTCGTTGGACGGGCCGAACGGCTGGGCGGAGCCCTGCACCACCCGGCCACTGGTGCCGTCGTAGAGCGTGTTGGCGGTGATCTGCCGCCCGTCCTGGGTCTGGGCGTTGTTCTCCAGCGCCGAGGCGAACTCGATCGGCTTGAAGGTGGAGGCGACCTGGTAGTCCTGGCGGGTCGCGTTGTCCAGGAAGTGCTTCGGCGGCCCGTCGCCGCCGTAGAGCGCCACGACGTAACCGGTCTTGGGGTCGACCGAGGCGGCGCCCGCCTGGACGTTGGCGTCGACCTTGCGTGCGTTGGGGTCGAGCTGGCTGGTCAGCTGCGTCTTGACCGCGTTCTGCAGAGCCCGCTGCTTGGTGGGGTCGATGGAGAGCGTGATGGTCCAGCCGCCGGCCGCCAGGTCCTGGTCGGAGATGATGTTGTTGCTGGTCAGCTCGTGGTTGGCCTCGTCGATGAAGTAGGCCGTCTGACCGCTCTGACCGGGGGTGCCCTTGGGCTGGATCGGCTGCGGGAACTTCGCCTGGGCGCGGGTGCCCGCGTCCAGCCAGTGCATGCCCACCATGTTGTTGAGGACGTAGTTCCACCGGCCGAGGGCCAGTTGCTTGCCCTCGGGGGTGGCGGTCGCCACGTCGTACTGGCTGGGCGCCTGGACCAGGGCGGCGAGGTAGGCGCCCTGCGGCACGGTGAGCTTGCTGACGTCGACGCCGTAGTACGCCTGGGCGGCGGCCTGGATGCCGTAGGCACCGCGGCCGAAGTAGACGGTGTTGAGGTAGCCCTCGAGGATCTTGTCCTTGCTCATCTCCTGGTCGACCTTCAGGGAGATGAACAGCTCCTTGAACTTCCGGCTGATCGTCTGCTGCCGGGTGAGGTAGTAGTTCTTGACGTACTGCTGGGTGATGGTCGAGCCGCCCTGGGTGCCCTTGCCGGCCACGGTGTTGTAGATGCCTCGGGCCATGCCCTGTACGTCCACGCCGCTGTCGGAGTAGAACGTCTTGTTCTCGGCCGCGACGAACGCGTGCTGGACGCCGACGGGTATCTGGCTGATGTCGACGTTCTCCCGGTTGACCGTGCCGGACCGGGCTATGACCTTGCCGTCGGCGGTCTTGTAGACGTTCGCCTGGAGGGTGGCCGAGGCGTTGGCGGCTGGCAGCTGGACCGTCTCGTACAGGTAGACGAAGGCCGCCATGCCGAGCAGCAGCACGCCGAGGGTGCTGCCGAGCACCCACCGCAGCCAGCGGCGACGTGGCTTGCCGTTGGCCTTGACTCTGCCCTTGGCCGGCTTGGCCTTGCTTCTACTGCCCACGTTCCGGTCTCCTCACCCCGCCCAGTGGTCACTGCGCGCACTGGCGACTCCCCAGTACATGCGCGCGACCGACGAAGCTAGCACCGGTAGCTGTCCTTATTTGGCCAAAGTCGCACAATTTCGGTACGTGAGAAGGCACACGCTGGTAGCCGGGAACCAAATCGGCAAGTTTCAACAACCCCGTAATGTGATATCACTTTGCTAGGCGCGTGACAGCGCGCCACAGCCCGGCCACCCACCGCGCGGCGAGGGGCCGACCACCGAAACGGGGGAGCCATGACCCAAGTACAGGACCCGCACCAGGCCGCCGAGGCCGACATTCCCGAGATGCCCCGACCGCGGATCACCGAGCGGCGCGCGGTCGGCATGCCGGGCCTGCCCTTCCTGGTGGTGGCGCTGGTGGCACTGGGCATCGGCATCCGCCTGATGGTGATGGGCGGCGACATGGCCGGCGGCGGCCACAAGGGCACCGCCTCCACCGCGCTGATCGCGGGCGGGGCGGTGCTGATCGCCGCCGTGCTGCTGACGCTGCGCGGCCTGACCCAGGTCGCCCCCGGCGAAGCGCGGGTCTGCCAACTGTTCGGCCGGTACCAGGGCACGATCCGGCAGGACGGACTGCGCTGGGTGAACCCCTTCACCTCGCGCCGCACGATCTCCACCCGGCTGCGCAACAACGAGACCGAGGTGCTGAAGGTCAACGACGCCTACGGCAACCCGATCGAGATCGCGTGCGTGGTGGTCTGGCAGGTCGAGGACACCGCCCAGGCGGTCTTCGAGGTGGACAACTTCGTCGACTTCGTCTCCATCCAGACCGACACCGCGGTCCGCCACATCGCCACCAAGTACCCGTACGACGCCCACGGCGACGGCGAGTTGAGCCTGCGGGAGAACGCCGAGACGATCACCGAGCAGCTCTCCGCCGAGATCTCGGCCCGGGTGGACTCCGCGGGTGTCAAGATCGTCGAGTCCCGGGTCACCCACCTCGCGTACGCGCCCGAGATCGCCTCCGCGATGCTCCAGCGCCAGCAGGCCGGCGCCATCGTCGCCGCCCGGCAGAAGATCGTGGAAGGCGCGGTGGGCATGGTCGAGTCCGCGCTGACCCGGATCGCCGAGCAGGACCTGGTGGATCTGGACGAGGAGCGCAAGGCCGCGATGGTGAGCAATCTGCTGGTGGTGCTGTGCGGTGACCGCGCGGCCCAGCCGGTACTGAACACGGGCACCCTCTACCAGTGACGGAGCTCGCCGAGGGCGCGGACGAGCCGCGACGGCCGAACGGACGCGCCGAGCGCAAGAAGGTGCTGCTACGGCTCGACCCCGCCGTCCATGACGCGATCGCCCGCTGGGCGGCGGACGACCTGCGCAGCGCCAACGCCCAGATCGAGTACCTGCTGCGCAGGGCGTTGTCAGAGGCCGGCCGGCTGCCGGGCGCGGCGAAGCCGATTCCACGCCGCGGCAGACCACCGAGGTCACAGGACTGATTCGCGAAGCGGGCCTGGGGATGGACCCCAGGCCCGCTATACGGTCCACGTATACACACGGTGTATACGCATGAGGTAGAGTCCTCGGCATGTCAATCGGCCACACCTTTCTGGGGCTCCTGGAGTCCGGCCCCCGGCACGGCTACGACCTCAAGCGGACCTTCGACGAACGGTTCGGACACGACCGCCCCCTGGCGTACGGGCAGGTGTACTCCACGCTGGCCCGGCTGCTGAAGAACGGGCTGGTGGAGGTGAACGGCATAGAGCCGGGCGGCGGCCCCGAGCGCAAGCGGTACGCGATCACGGCGGCCGGGATCACCGATGTCGAACAGTGGCTCGCCCACCCGGAGAAGCCCGAGCCGTACCTGCAGAGCACCCTCTACAACAAGGTGGTGCTCGCCCTGCTCACCGGCCGCAGCGCCGCCGATCTGCTGGACACCCAGCGCTCCGAGCACCTGCGGCTGATGCGCGAGCTGACCCGCCGCAAGAGCGGCGGCGACCTCGCCGACCAACTCGTGTGCGACCACGCGCTGTTCCATCTCGAAGCGGACCTGCGGTGGCTGGAACTGACCGCCGCCCGACTGGACCAGCTGGCCAAGGAGGTCAGGAAATGACCGAACTGCTGCTTGTGGCCACGGGCCTGCGCAAGTCGTACGGCCAGACCGCCGCGCTGGAGAACGCCGACTTCTCCATACGCCCCGGCGAGGTGGTCGCCGTGATGGGCCCCTCGGGCTCCGGCAAGTCCACGCTGCTGCACTGCCTGGCCGGAATCGTGCGCCCCGACGGCGGCCAGGTGCGGTACCGGCACCGGGAGTTGTCAGAGATGTCGGACGCCGAGCGCAGCGCACTGCGCCGGGACGAGTTCGGCTTCGTCTTCCAGTTCGGCCAACTGGTACCGGAGTTGACCTGTGTGGAGAACGTGGCACTGCCGCTGCGGCTCAACGGCGTCAAGCGCAGGGAGGCGGAGCGCCGGGCCACCGAGTGGCTGGACCGTCTTGAGGTCACCGATGTCTCCGCCAAGCGCCCCGGCGAGGTCTCCGGCGGCCAGGGCCAGCGGGTCGCGGTCGCCCGCGCCCTGGTCACCGGCCCCCGGGTGGTGTTCGCCGACGAGCCGACCGGCGCCCTGGACTCGCTCAACGGCGAACGTGTGATGGAACTGCTGACGGCGGCCGCCCGCGACACCAGAGCCGCCGTCGTCCTGGTGACCCATGAGGCACGGGTCGCCGCGTACTCCGACCGCGAGGTCGTGGTGCGCGACGGCAGGGCCCGCGACCTGGAGCACGCCGCGTGACCGCCGCCCCCCACACCTCCCGCACCTCCCGTACGTCCCTGCGCACCTGGGCGCGCGATCTGGCGCTCGGCGCCCGGTTCGCCGCGGGGAGCGGCACCGAGGGCTGGACCCGCACCCTGCTCACCGCGGTCGGGGTGGCGCTCGGCGTCATGCTGCTGCTGGTCGCCGCCGCGGTACCGGCGATGCTCAACAACCGCACCGACCGCTCCTACGCCAAGGAGGCCGCGTACCCCGCCGGTGGGACCAGGCCGGCCGCCAACACGCTGCTGGTCAAGGACGCCAACACCACGTTCCGCCAGGACCGGATCAGCGGCAGCCTGCTCCAGCCGGAGGGCCCGAACGCCCCCGTCCCGCCCGGCGTGCCCAGGCTGCCCGGCCCGAACGAGATGGTGGTCTCCCCCGGGCTCGCCAAGCTGCTGAACGCCCCGGACAACGATCTGCTCCGGCAGCGACTGCCCTACCGGGTCGTCGGCACCATCGGCTACCAGGGCCTGACCGGTCCCGATGACCTCTCGTACTACGCGGGCACCAGGTCGCTGTCCGGCGACACGGACGGCAGCTTCCGGATCGACCACTTCGGGCTGAAGCGCGAGTCCAGCCCGCTCAACCCGATCCTGCTGCTGCTGGTCGTCATGATCTTCGTGGTGCTGCTGATGCCGGTGATGGTGTTCATCGGCACCGCCGTACGCTTCGGCGGCGAGCGACGGGACCGCAGGCTGGCCGCGTTGCGCCTGGTGGGCGCGGACGTGCCGATGGCCCGGCGGATCGCGGCCGGGGAGGCGCTGTTCGGTTCGCTGATCGGGCTGGTCGCGGGCGGCGGACTGTTCCTCGTGGTACGGCAGTTCGTCGGCTCGTTCAGCATGATGGGCGTCGGCGTCTTCCCCTCGGACGTGACGCCGAGCGCCGCGCTCGTGGCGCTGATCGCCCTGGCGGTGCCCGCGGCGGCGGTCGCCGTGACGCTGTTCGCGCTGCGCGGGGTGACCATCGAGCCGCTGGGCGTGGTGCGCGCCGCGACGCCGCGTGCGCGGCGGCTGTGGTGGCGGCTGGTGCTGCCGGTGCTGGGCCTCGCCCTGCTGTTCCCGCTGATCGGCAGGGTCGGCATGCGCGGCTCGGTCAACCAGTACCAGATCGCCGCGGGTACGGTGCTGCTGCTGGTGGGTCTGGCGTCGACGCTGCCGTGGCTGGTGGAGGCAGTGGTGCGGCGCTTCCAGGGCGGCCCGCTGCCCTGGCAACTGGCCACCCGCAGGCTTCAGTTGAGCAGCGGCACGGCCGCCCGGATGGTCAGCGGGATCACCGTCGCGGTGGCCGGGGCGATCGCGCTGCAGACGCTGTTCGCCGGGGCCGAGCACTACTTCACCTCCAGCACCGGCCAGGACCCGGACCGGGCGCAGATCATCGCCAGGGTGCACGTGCGCGACGGTACGCGGGCCCAGCGGGTCATCACGGCGTTCCGTACCACGCAGGGGGTGCGCTCGGCGCTCGGCACCACGGAGGCGATGGCCGCGGGCGACAGTTCCAACGACCGCAGGGTCCCGGTCACGGTCGCCGACTGCACCACGCTGCGGGAGATCGCCCAGGTCGGCGACTGCGCGCCGGACAGCGTGTTCGTCGTCAAGGAGCCGGACAGTGACCCGTCCGCCCAGTACGCCATGCCCGGCAAGCGGCTTGACCTCAACGTCCCCGACATCGGCGCGCCTCGCCCCGGCGGGCCACGACCGTGGACCATTCCGGCCGACGCCCGGATCGTGCAGCCGCGCCAGGACGCCGCGGGCATGCAGCACTACGGCGTACTGGCCACCCCTGGCGCCCTGAGCGTCAGCGAACTGGCCTCCCCGCTGGCCAGCGTCGCCATGACGCTGGACCCGAACGATCCGGAGGCGGCGGACCGGGTGCGGAACACCGGCACCCGCCTGGATCCCTCGGATCCGACGATGATGCTGACCTCCACCTCGCAGGACCGGACCTTCTCCAGCATCCGGCGCGGCCTGCTGGCCGGGGCCACCGCGACACTCCTGGTGATCGGGGCGAGCATGCTGGTGTCCACGCTGGAGCAACTGCGCGAGCGCAAGCGGCTGTTGGCGGTGCTGGTGGCGTTCGGCACCCGGCGCGGCACACTGGCCCTGTCGGTGCTGTGGCAGGCCGCGGTGCCGGTGGTCATCGGCCTGGGGCTCGCCCTGGTGGGCGGGCTGGGGCTGGGCACGGTGCTGCTGAAGATGGTGAAGGCACCGGTGCGCTTCGACTGGGCGGGCGTCGCCGGCATGACCGGCGCGGGCGCGGCGGTCGTCCTGCTGGTGACGGTGCTGAGCCTGCCCCCGCTGTGGCGCATGATGCGCCCGGAGGGGCTGCGCACGGAGTGACGTTACGGCTGGGCCTCCCCGGCGATCCGCACCGGGAGGCCACGCAGGGCGCCGCGCAGCGCCGAGGCGAACTCCTCGAACTCCTCGGCACGCGCGGCGCCACCGCGCATGACGAGCGCGATGCGCCGCGAGGGCGCGGGCTCCTGGAAGTACCCGGTGGCGAGGTGCCCGCTGCGCCCGGTCTCCACCCGTACCGCGGTGCGCGGCAGCAGCGTCAGGCCCAGCCCGCCCGCCACCAGCTGCACCAGGGTGGACAGGCCGGCCGCGCTGGTGGTCATCGGGGCGCCCTCCGACCGCCCGGCCTCACGGCAGATGTCCAGCGCCTGGTCCCGTAGGCAGTGCCCCTCCTCCAGCAGCAGCAGGTCGAGGTCGCGCAGCACCTCACGGGGGATTTCACCGCGCCCGGCGAGCCGGTGCCCCTCCGGCATGACCAGTACGAAGTCCTCGTCGAACAGCGGCAGTTCGGTGAGTGACGGCACGCCGAGCGGCACCGCGAGCAGCAGCAGGTCGAGCCGCCCCGCGGTCAGCCCCTCGACCAGCGAGGCGGTCTGCTCCTCATGGACCTGGAGGTCCAGGTCCGGATAGCGGTCATGCACCAGCCGCAGCACCGTCGGCAGCAGATACGGCGCCACGGTCGGGATCACGCCGAGTCGCAGCGCCCCGGTGAACGGCGCCCGGACCGCCTCGGCCTCCTCCATCAGTGAGCCCACCGCGTCCAGCACCGCGTGCGCCCGCACCGCCAGCCGCTCCCCGGCCGCAGTGAGCAGCACCCTTCGGGTGGTACGTTCCACCAGCTGCACACCGAGCACTTCCTCCAGCGCGGCGACCGCCCCGGACAGCGCGGGCTGGCTGGTCCCGATGGCGGCGGCGGCATCACGGAAGTGCAGATGGTCGGCGACGGCGGCGAACGCCCGTAGCTGGGCGAGGGTCGGCTGGCGCTGGCTATTGATAAGTATCTCCGATCAAGATCACGACTCGCGGCTATTTCACTGATCAATGCACTCTATGGCACTGTGGATCACGTCCAACCCTCCGGAAGTCCCCTATAGCACCTGTAAGGGATTTTCCAGCCCCTCGAAGGAGAGCGCGTGCTCACTGTCGGTGAAAAGTTCCCCGAGTACGACCTGACCGCCTGCGTCGACCTGGACGCTGACAAGGCGTTCGCCCAGATCAACCACAAGAGCTACGAGGGCAAGTGGCGTGTGGTCTTCTTCTGGCCCAAGGACTTCACCTTCGTGTGCCCGACCGAGATTGCCGCGTTCGGCAAGCTGAACGACGAGTTCGCGGACCGTGACGCGCAGATCCTCGGTGTCTCCGGTGACTCCGAGTTCGTCCACCACGCCTGGCGCAAGGACCACAAGGACCTGCGCGACCTGCCGTTCCCGATGCTGGCCGACTCCAAGCACGAGCTGATGCAGGCGTGCGGCGTCGAGGGCGAGGACGGCTTCGCGCAGCGTGCGGTCTTCATCGTCGACCCGAACAACGAGATCCAGTTCACCATGGTGACCGCCGGTTCCGTCGGCCGTAACCCCAAGGAGGTCCTGCGGGTCCTCGACGCGCTGCAGACCGACGAGCTGTGCCCGTGCAACTGGAGCAAGGGCGACGAGACCCTGGACCCGGTCAAGCTGCTGGCTGGTGAGTGACCATGGCGCTCGATGAGCTGAAGTCCCAGCTCCCGGAGTACGCCAAGGACCTGAAGCTGAACCTCGGTTCGGTGATCGGCAACAACGACGCGCTGACCCAGCAGCAGCTGTGGGGCACCGTGCTCGCCTGCGCGATCGCCTCGCGCAGCCCGATCGTGCTGCGTGAGCTGGAGCCGGAGGCCAAGGCCAACCTCAGCCCCGAGGCGTACACCGCGGCCAAGGCCGCGGCGGCCATCATGGCGATGAACAACGTCTACTACCGGACCCGGCACCTGCTGTCGGACCCGGAGTACGGCAACCTGCGCGCGGGCCTGCGGATGAACGTCATCGGCAACCCGGGCGTGGAGAAGGTCGACTTCGAGCTGTGGTCGCTCGCGGTCTCCGCGATCAACGGCTGCGGCATGTGCCTCGACTCGCACGAGCAGGTGCTGCGCAAGGCGGACGTCTCACGCGAGACGATCCAGGAGGCGTTCAAGATCGCGGCGGTCCTCCAGGCCGTCGGTGCGACGCTTGACGCCGAGGCGGCGCTCGCCTGATTCGGCCATGAAGGCGCCCTGGGACCTTTCGGTCCCAGGGCGCCTTCGTGCATATCGGTTCGCTTCCGGGGGACTTCGCCCCCGGACCCGTCAGGTGGCCTCGTCTCCCGAAGCCCCCGGCTGGACCGGCGCCACCTCCACGGCGGTGGCCCCGTGCGGCCCGGGAGCCGCCCGCAGGGCCGCCTCCTGGGCGTGGACGCGCAGGTAGCCGACCACCGTGTTGGTCACCGCGACCAGCGGGACCGCCACCACCGCGCCGCCGATGCCCGCGATGAGCGAACCCGCGGCCACCGACAGGACAACGCCCAGCGGATGGACCCGTACCGCGCGGCCGAGGATGAACGGCTGGAGGACGTGGCCCTCGATCTGCTGCACGGCGAGCACCACCACCAGCACCATCAGCATGGTGAACGGCCCCTGGGTCACCAGCGCCACGATCATCGCCAGCGCGCCCGAGGCCACCGCGCCGACCAGCGGGATGAACGCCCCCAGGAAGATCACCACGGCGAGCGGCACCGCCATCGGCACTCCGAGGAAGTAGATGCCGACACCGATGCAGACGGCGTCGATGAAGGCCACTATCACCGTGCCGCGCACATACAGCGTCAGCGTCCGCCAGGCACGCGGACCGGCGCCCACCAGCCCCTCCCGGGCGTCCCGGGGAAAGAGCTTGAGCACCCACTGCCACACGTTCCGGCCGTCGTAGAGGAGGAACAGGGTGGAGAACATCGCCAGGAAGATCCCGGTGAACACCTCGATCACCACGGTGACCCCCTGCAGGCCCGCCGAGGTGATCTGTTCGGCGTTGGTGCCGATGGCGTGCTGGAGGTTCTTGGCGATCTGGTTGATCTGCGTCTCGGTCACATGGAACGGGGAGTTGAGCAGGCCCTTCTTCAACTGCCCGATGCCGTCCTGGAGTTGCTGGGACAGCATGTCGGTGTTCTCCATGACCTGCCAGGCCACGAACCAGCCCACCAGTCCCATGATCACGAAGCCGCCGATGAAGGTGACCGCGGTGGCCAGGCCGCGCGGCAGTCCGGCGCGCTTGAGCATGGCGACGGTCGGCTGGAGCAGCGCGGTGGTCAGCAGCGAGCCGACGAAGGCGAGCACCACCAGCTCCACCGCGCTGATGACCCGCATCAGGACGTAGAGCGCGCCCGCCAGGATCAGGAAGCGCCAGCCGACCTCGGCGGCCACCCGCACGCCCCACGGCACGGCGTGCACCGGGTCGCGCGGCGCGGAGACCGCGGGGGCGTAGGACGGGGGCGGGGGTACGTAGTCGGTCTGCGGCTCCCGCTCCGCCGCGGCGACCCGCTCGCCCTCCTCGCCGGGGAGGCCCTCCTCACGCTCCACGGCCGCGCGGCGCTCTTGGAGGCGGCCGGCGAAACTCGCCAGATTCGCGGCGAAGCCCGCTCCCCATCGGCGCATCTGCGACATTGCCTTCCCCATCCCCAGTACCGAACCTGTGAGGAGGACGACGTTACCCGGGCTCAGGGTTGCCTCATGCGTGTGCCCCCACCCGGACGGATCCGGGCGGGGGCACAGAGCTGGAAGGCGAGGCTCCGCCGTGGAGGGGGCCCGGGGGCGAGCCCCCGGACCGGACACTTCCACGGCACCCCCGTTCGGGGAAGCCCGGCGGCCTAGTACCAGCTGTTGGCCTGCCAGAAGTCCCAGGCGCCGCACGGGCTGCCGTAGCGGCTGTCCATGTAGCTGAGACCCCACTTGATCTGGGTGGCCGGGTTGGTGCGCCAGTCGGCGCCGGCCGAGGCCATCTTGTAGCCGGGCAGCGCCTGCACCAGACCGTAGGCGCCCGAGGAGGCGTTGGTGGCCTGGTAGTTCCAGCCGCTCTCGTTGTTCACGATGTGCGAGAAGCACTGGAACTGCGAGGCGTCGCCGATGATCTGCTGAGCCATCGCCTGGATGCCCGACACGGAGTAGTCACCGCTGCTCAACACCGACAGCGAGTCACGCGAGTCGCTGCGGCTGGCGGACTGCTGCGCGTCGTGCTCCGCCTTGGCCTTGGCCGCTGCCGCGTCGGCGGCGGCCTTCTTCTTGGCAGCGTCCGCGGCGGCCTGCTTGCGGGCGTTCTCCGCGGCCTGCTGCTTGGCGGCTGCGTCCGCGGCGGCCTGCTGCGTCTGGGCCTGCTCGGTGAGCGAGGCAGCCTGAACGGTGGCCTGCTGACCGGCGTCGATGTTGTCCAGCGCCGTGGTGTCGGCGACAGGCTGCATGGCGGCGGCCGTCGGCTCGCTGCCGGAGGCGACGCCGACGACCGCACCCACGGTGGTGACCGCGGTGGCGGACGCTACGGCGATTCCCCGGACGGAGATCCGGCTCACTCGGTTTCCTTCCAGCATCGCCCGCGTGGTGACCGCGCGGACGCAATCGTGCCCCTGACGCTGGCCTCCCCTTGGTTCGGACCTTTCGGCCCGACTGGTCACGGGAGGCGCTGGCCCGGTGCGATCCCCGGTACTTGGGGTCCGCGTGGTGCTGGGCGGCTTACGGCGCAACGCTGTTCAGTTCTGAGGTTCCCCATCACTGGGGGTGTAGGAGTGCCGTAAGCGGGGCCTGACAGCCTCACACCCTGCCCGACGGCGACGCGCCAAGGCAATTCTCCGTTGCGTGGCAAACGTCACACCAGGTTTGGACCTGCGATTTCACGGAAATCTCGGCGCGTCGCACCCGGGCACGACTAGGCTGCTGCGCCCTCGTTGGGCGCAGCAGCCCCAGAAGTAGTGCCGTTTCCCGTTGTAGCCAGGTGATTTCGGGCGCATTCGCCCCCGAACCCCCGTCAGATGTGGACATCCTCCAGCATCTCGGTCACCAGTGCCGCGATCGGGGAGCGTTCGGAACGAGTCAGGGTGACATGGGCGAACAGCGGATGTCCCTTCAACTTCTCGACAACCGCGACCACCCCGTCATACCGCCCGACGCGCAGGTTGTCCCGTTGCGCCACGTCATGGGTGAGAACCACGCGCGAACCAGCGCCAATACGGGACAGAACGGTCAACAGGACGTTGCGTTCGAGTGATTGGGCCTCGTCCACGATGACGAACGCGTCGTGCAGCGAGCGACCGCGGATGTGGGTGAGCGGCAGCACCTCCAACATCCCGCGCTCCACGACCTCCTCGATCACATCCGCCGAGGTGACCGCGCCAAGGGTGTCGAAGACCGCCTGGGCCCAGGGGCTCATCTTCTCCGACTCGTTGCCCGGTAGATAGCCCAGCTCCTGTCCGCCGACCGCGTACAGCGGGCGGAACACCATCACCTTGCGGTGCTGCCGCCGTTCGAGCACCGCCTCAAGCCCCGCGCACAGCGCCAGCGCCGACTTGCCGGTGCCGGCCCGGCCGCCCAGCGAGACGATGCCGACGTCCGGGTCGAGCAGCAGGTCGAGGGCGATGCGCTGCTCGGCGCTGCGGCCGTGCAGCCCGAACGCCTCGCGGTCGCCGCGTACCAGCCGTACCCGGCCGTCCTCGGTGACCCGGCCGAGCGCCTTGCCGCGTTCCGACTGGAGCACCAGACCGGTGTGCACCGGCAGTTCGGCCGCGAGGGGGAGCGCGACCGGCTCGTCGGTGAACAGCGCGTCGATGTCGTCGGCGGCCACCTGGAGTTCCGCCATTCCGGTCCAGCCGGAGGTGATGGCCAGTTCCGCCCGGTACTCCTCGGCCAACAGGCCCACCGAGGACGCCTTCACGCGCAGCGGAAGGTCCTTGGAGACGACGGTGACGTCGTACCCCTCGGCCTGGAGGTTGCGGGCGACCGCCAGGATGCGCGAGTCGTTGTCGCCGAACCGGCCGCCCGCCGTCTGGGGGAGCATGCCGGGCGGCAGTATGGCGGGGTCCGAGTGGTTGAGCTCGACCCTGAGCGTTCCGCCGAGGTCGCCGATCGGGATGGGGGCGTCCAGTCGCCCGTGCCTGATCCGGTACTCATCGAGCAGCCGCAGCGCCTGGCGGGCGAAGTAGCCGAGCTCGGGGTGGTGGCGCTTGGCCTCCAACTCGGTCACCACGACGACCGGGAGCACCACTTCGTGCTCGTCGAACCGTGTGATGGCGTTGGGGTCAGCCAGCAGCACGCTGGTGTCGAGAACATAGGTGCGCCGGTCGTGCTCCCGGCGGTTCTTGCTGGTCACCACGGGTGGACGAACCCCCTCGGGAAGGGTTGGGTGCGACGGCGCCGCAGGCATCGCGTGCGTCGCGCGGTACTGGGCCGGGGACGGCCACGGGGGCCGGACCACGACCCTCCGTCATGACGCGGCCGCTGCCGTCTGCTGACAGCACGTCCGTGCGCAAGGGGCCTCCCGGGCGGGCGGCACCCTGCCACCCGCTTCTTCCGACGCCCGTGGCTCGGGTGTCGGCCTGAAGGGGGTATTCCCTCGAAGGTGGTCGCCTATACGCCTCCCGCGTGGGGGTTTACGGCGCGGGGCTCCGTGTCTCCTCAGGAGGGTCACAGATTCCACCTTTTGGCGGCACATCCCCCAACCACCCTCTTGGGGCAAGCACGGGGGCCTGCCCGTACTGGGAAAGCGCCCCCGGCGACGGTCAGTTGCCGTATCGCCTGTGCCGCGCGGCGTAGTCCCGCAGTGCGCGCAGGAAGTCCACCTTGCGGAGCGCGGGCCAGAAGACCTCGCAGAAGTAGTACTCCGAATGGGCGCTCTGCCAGAGCATGAATCCGGACAGCCGCTGTTCGCCGGAGGTGCGCAGGATCAGGTCGGGGTCGGGCTGACCCCGGGTGTAGAGGTGCTCGGCGATGTGCTCCACGTCGAGGATCTCCGCGAGGTCCTCGATGGACGTGCCGCGCCCGGCGTGTTCGAGCAGCAGCGATCGCACCGCGTCGGCGATCTCCTGCCGTCCGCCGTAGCCGACGGCGACGTTGACCAGCAGCCCGTCCAGCCCGTCGGTGGCCTGCTCGGCCTCCTTCAGCACGCCCTGCATCCGGGCGGGCAGCAGGTCGAGCTGGCCGACGTGGTGCACCCGCCAGCGGCCGGTGGCGGCCAGGTCGGTCACCGCGCCCTCGATGATGCCGAGCAGCGGGTTGAGTTCCTCGGCCGGACGGTTGAGGTTGTCGGTGGACAGCAGCCACAGGGTGACCACCTCGACACCGGTCTCCTCGCACCAGCCGAGCAGTTCGGCGATCTTGTCGGCGCCCGCCTGGTGGCCCTGCTCCGTGGTGCCGCCCGCGGCCCGCGCCCAGCGCCGGTTGCCGTCCAGGATCACGCCGATGTGCTTGGGCACCTGCCGCTGGTCCAGGTGGGACTCGACCCGATGCGCGTAGAGACCGTAGACCAGGTCCCGCAGCCGCAGGTCGCGCAGTCTCATTTCCAGCCCCTCGAACCCTCAAACCCTAACGACGTCCCGTCTCGCCACCATACTGCGGTGAGCCGGGCGACTACGACCCGGGTGCACGCGGCAACTGGCGGCCACCGGCGCGTCCCCTCCCGTCATACCGCGGTGCGCGCCCGGTACGCCGCCGGGTCACGCCGCCGTGATAAGGAGAGGCGCATGAACGTACGCTCCCCCTACCGCGCCGCCGACGAGCGCTACGAGTCCATGGAGTACCGGCGTACCGGCCGTAGCGGGCTGAAGCTGCCCGCCGTCTCCCTCGGTCTGTGGCACAACTTCGGCGACGACCGCACCCTGGACTTGCAGCGCGCGATCCTGCGCCGCGCGTTCGACCTGGGCGTCACCCACTTCGATCTGGCCAACAACTACGGGCCGCCGTACGGCGCCGCGGAGGCCAACTTCGGCAAGCTACTGTCCCAGGACTTCCGCCCGTACCGTGATGAACTGGTCATCTCCACCAAGGCCGGTTACGACATGTGGCCGGGGCCGTACGGCGAATGGGGGTCGCGCAAGTATCTGACGGCCAGTCTCGACCAGTCGCTGAAGCGGATGGGCCTGGAGTACGTCGACATCTTCTACTCGCACCGGTTCGACCCGGACACCCCGCTGGAGGAGACCATGGGCGCGCTGGCGTCCGCGGTCCACCAGGGCAAGGCCCTGTACGTCGGCGTCTCCTCCTACAGTGCGGCGCGCACCGTGGACGCGGCGCTGCTGCTGCGCGAGATGGGGGTGCCCGCGCTGATCCACCAGCCGTCGTACTCGATGATCAACCGGTGGATCGAGGACGACGGGCTGCTGGACGCCCTGGAGGCGGAGGGCATGGGCTGCATCGCCTTCGCACCGCTGGCGCAGGGCATGCTGACCGACCGCTACCTGCACGGCATTCCGCAGGGCTCACGGGC
The DNA here is from genome assembly GCF_029269905.1 of Streptomyces silvisoli. Lineage (NCBI taxonomy): Bacteria > Bacillati > Actinomycetota > Actinomycetes > Kitasatosporales > Streptomycetaceae > Streptomyces > Streptomyces silvisoli. Next base: position 159,174 of record NZ_JARJBC010000015.1, read on the forward strand.
CAGCCAGGGCAAGTCGCTCGACCCCCAGCTGCTGACCGACGAGGTGGTGGCGCGGCTGCGCGGGCTGAACGGGATCGCCCAGCGGCGCGGCCAGTCGCTGGCCCAGCTCGCGCTCAGCTGGGTGCTGCGCGACCAGCGGATGACCTCGGCGCTGGTCGGGGCGTCCAGCGTCGCGCAGTTGGAGTCCAACGTGGCCGCGGTGGGCGCTCCCCCGCTGACCGACGAGGAACTGGCCGAGATCGACTCGCTGGCCAAGGTCGCCGGCGACGTCAACATCTGGCACCGCAGCAGCGAGGCGTAGTCCTGTCCCGGCACCACCGCGGCGGCGCGGCTCGGCGCGGGCCTCAGCCCGCGCCGAGCAGTACCCCCGCGAGTGCGCCGACCAGCATGAACGGTCCGAAGGCGATCGTCGTCCGCCGGTCGGCGCGCCGGGTGGCGAGCAGCACCAGACCGGTCACGCCGCCGAGCGCGAACCCCAGGAACGTTCCGACGAACAGCACCGGCCACCCGTACCAGCCCAGCACCAGCCCCAGTGTGGGCGCCAGCTTCACGTCGCCCAGGCCCATGCCGGCCGGATTGGCCAGCAGCAGTACGAAGTAGCCCGCGCCCAGCACCAGACCGCCGAGCAGGGCCCGCGGCCAGGACCCGGTATGACCGGGAAGCAGCGCCGCCGCGCCCAGCAGCAGCACCGTCCCGGCGGCGGCCGGAACCGTCAGCACGTCCGGCAGCCGCCGTACCGCGAGGTCCACCCTGGCCAGCAGCACGGCCAGCGGCACCAGCAGCAGCCACACCGCCAACTCCGGCCGTACGCCGGCGCGTTGGGCGAGCATCGCGCAGATCACGGCGGCCAGTACGGCGGGCCAGCCGTCGCGCACCGTCGACGGCGGCCCTATCCAGCCGCGCCACCCCGGCCGTTCACCGGGCCGACGTTCCTGACCCGGCCGCACCGCGAGCCGGTGCGCGGCGCGCGGCACGGCGGCACCGGACGCCAGCCCCCACAGGGCGGCGGTGGCGACGAGAAGTGCGTGCACCCGGCAGACGCTACCGGGATCAGCCCTTGAGGAGGTTGCCCTTGCCGATGGTGCCGACCTGGATGCTGTTGGCGATCCGGTTCATCGTGTCGAGGGTGAGGTCGGAGGTAGTACCGCTGATCCTGACCTGCACCGGCTTGCCCTTGGCGTTGCGCGCGGTGATGTCCAGGACGCGCAGCCTGGGGCTGTCCAGGCTCGGGCGGTAGGTGTAGCTGACCTGGGCGGCGGGCTTGCCGCCGAGCTTGAAGTCGGCGCTGTTCTTGACCTTCACGCCCACGGGCCGCTGCAGCTTGGCGTCGGACAGCACCTGGACCACGCCGACCTGCTCACCGTCCTGCTTCCACACGGCGGAGGCCAGCACGCCCTTGGGCAGTCCGCTGGCGGGGAGCGCCTTCCAGTCCTTGGGGACGGCGAAGGCGATGCCCTGCGCGTTGACATACGTCCAGCCGTCCGGCGCGCCACGGCCCACACCGCAGCCCACCGCTGCCGAGCCGAGCAGCAGCACGGCACCCACGGCACCGAGGGCTCTGCCCCACCGCTTGGTTGAGCCGACCGAGCTGTTCACACTCACCCTCACACAGGCATCCGGAGCGCGGTACGACCATTCGCGCAGATCTCCACCGTATCCGTCCTAACGTTACCCGCGGAGACGCGCGAACCACGGGTGCGAACGGGCGCCGCGACAGCGGGAACACCAGCGCGGCGGGCATCCCGCCACGTTCGGTGCGCCAACGTTTCCGCTGCTCGCGCCCGATGCGCCCGGCGAGCACCGGAGCACGGCGGCGGCGCCGCGGTGCTCCACCGTCCCGTACCGCCGTGTCCTAATCGCAACGAGTGGATGAAGCCGACGGCGACGGGAGGCGACGCGGGGACGATCCGGCCTGTGACGGCCGCCACAGTGCGAGCACAGAAAACGGGCCGATCCGCGGGGTGGGTTGCGGATCGGCCCGAGGGGGGGACTTTCACTGTAGCGCGCTCCGGTCCTCTTGGCGGCCCTCCGACACCGGATTAGGGGGATGGCCGGTTCTGACGGGGCCGGAAGGGGGCGAAGCGGGGGGATGACGGAACGGACGCGGATTGACGCGGTTGGCGCGGGGAGGATCGCGATGGGACGACGGTGGCGCGACGGGGCCGGCACTTTGCGGGTGGTCGGCGCTGACGGCGGGCCGGTCCGCCTGGAGATCGCGGCCTCGTACCGCGCCCGCACCCGCGGACTGCTGGGCCGGGACGGCATCGAGGGCGCGCTGCTGCTCACCCCGGCGAGCGGGGTGCACACCTTCCGGATGGGTTTCCCGATCGACGTCGCCTACCTCGACCGGGGCCTGCGGGTGCTGGCGGTGCGCACCATGCCGCCGGGGCGCCTCGGGCTGCCCCGGCCGCGCTCCCGGCACGTGCTGGAAGCGGCGGCCGGTGCGCTCGCCGGGTGGGGGGTGCGGCCCGGTGCGGTACTGGAGATCGAGGGCTGACGGTCAGCCCTGCGCCTTGGGGAAGGTGATCTCCACCCGGCGGTTCTTGCGGCGCCCGTCCTCGGTGGAGTTGTCGGCGATGGGGAAGTCCTCGGCGTATCCGCGCACGTCGAACTGGATGCCGCCGTCGGCCGTCAGGTCCTGGGCGAGCACGGTGTAGACCGCCTCGGCGCGCTGCTTGGACAGTTCGAGGCCGTGCTCGTGCGAGCCGAGGTTGTCGGTGAAGCCGAAGACCTGCACCGTCCTGGCGTTCTGCCGGGTGATCTCGTCCGCGATGGCCTGGACGCGGGAGCGGGCGTCCGCGCCGAGCGCGGAGCTGTCCTTGTCGAACAGCACCTCGGACTGGAGGGAGAACGTCACGTCGGCGGGCGTGTCGGAGCGCCGCTCGTCCCCGTTGGAGTCCTCCACCACGGTCTTGATGTCCAGCACCTTGGCTGCGGCGAGGGTGGCGCCCGGCATCAGCTTCAGCCCGGGCGCGTGCGGGTCCACCTGGGCCGACGGCGCCGACGACGCGGACGGCAGCGGCTCGGCGGACGGGGAGTCGGCGCGGGCGGGCGAGCCGCCGAGGCCGCTGGCGGCGGTGAACAGCAGGGCCGCGGCGGTGGCGGTGACGAGGTGCTTCATCTCGGCCGTCCTCACTGCGAGATCACGATGGACGCGGTGGGGAGGGTCGGCAGGTCGAAGTCCACCTGTGTGGTGGTCGCGGGCGGCGCCGGGAACTGCGCGAAGACCGGCATGGTGGCGCCGGGCTGGATGATGTCCAGCCCGGTGGAGCACAGGCAGCGGCCCTCGGTGTCGCGCAGCACGTAGTAGCGCTTCTTGCCGAGGGTGTCGACCAGGGTGGCGCCGGCCAACGAGCCGCCGTTCTTCTGGAGTTCCTCCTCGTCGCCGCGCCAGGAGCCCGCCTGGCTGAACGGCTGGCTGCCGGTGTTCTTCACGGTGCCGGTGACGGTGACGAAGCCGCCGGTCTCCCGCTTGGCCGAGTTGATGGTCAGCACGATGCCGTCCGGCCCCTTGATGGTGGCGAGCACCTGGGTGGGATCCTGCGGCGCGGCGGGGGCACCGCTCGCGGTGCCGGCGGGACCGGTCGAGGAAGTGGCCGACGCGGTCTGGGACTTGGCGCCACCGCTGCCGCACCCGGCCAGGGCGAGGGCCAGCGCGGCGGCGAGTACCGCCGCGGTCGCACGAGAGCCGGTGCGCTTCGTCTGCCCAGTCCTCATATGCCGTTCCTTCGGTCGTCCGGTGTGTGCGGGGTCAGCGGGTCAGATGGACGGAGAACAGCTCCGCCGCGGACGGAAAGAGCGTGAGGTTCGACGGGTCGACCACCCAGTTCCGCCCGTCGCACAGCAGCGTGCCCGGCGACGGCGTACCGCTGGGCGACGGAGTCGGCCCCACCGGAGGGCCGGGCGGAGGCGTGGGCGTCGGGGCCGGGCTTGCCGGAGGACTTGCCGAAGTCGTGGGCGAGGCGCCCTGCCACTGGCACAGCGGCTCGATCGCGGCGGTCGCGTCGGCGTGTGCCGTCCGGCTCTCGGTACCGGGCACCACCGAGGTGCCGACGGTGTAGTTGGTCTCGACGGAGGCGGTGTAGCCGTTCAGTCCGCCGTCGGTGCGCACCGGGCGGCAGTCGGTGGTGTGCGCCTTGTTGGCGGCGGCGAAGGAGTCGGCCTGCTGGCACGGGTCGTCCCGTACGACGAGCAACTGCCCGCCCAGCAGGGCGCCGAGGTCGTCGAGCCGCCCGGAGCGGAAGGCGGCGAGCAGCGCGTCGCGCAGTTGGGCGCGGGTGTCCTGGGCGGCGGCGAGCGCCGCGGCGTCGGCGGCGGTCTGCGCGCCGTTCCTGGTGGCCGCTGCCTGGCCGACCGCGAAGTACGCGAACGCGAGCAGGAGCAGGGCGCCGATCACCGTGAGGTAGACGGGCAGGGCCTGCCCCCGGTCGCGTCGGGCGCCGGTCGGGCCGGGCCGCATTCCTACTTGGTGACCTTGGCGATCTCCGAGGTGATCGCGTTGTAGATGGTCTGGCCGATGTTGGTGCCCAGGATCGCGGCGACGATCAGCACCACCACGCCGATGATCCCCAGGTACTCCACCGAGGTCTGCCCCCGGTCCGAGCGGGACCTGATCGCGGCGACCGCGGTGTCCCTCCAGCCGCTGACCCGGATCCGGGTGGCGGTGACCGCCTTGAGCCCGAGGTTCTTCGGCACGTTGACCCCTTCCAGCGACGGGTGCGACGCGCGCACGGTACGGCGCCGCGCCGGTACCGCCCAAGGGTCCTGGGGCCCAATCACGGGCCCAGTCAACGGATTTCACGCCGTCGCGGTCAGCCATGGCGCACCGGTCCCCGTACGGTCCCGAGCCATACGGCGATGGCCTGGCTGCGGTTGTCGGCGTGCAGTTTGGCGAAGATCCGGTTGATGTGGTTCTTCACCGTCTTCTCGCTGATGAAACAGGCCGCGGCGATCTGGTGGTTGGTCATCCCACCCGCGATCAGCTCCATGACCTCTTCCTCCCGTTGGCTGAGCCCGTACTGGGCCCGGTCCACCCCGGTGCCCATCGACTGTGCCATATCTGGTTGCAGTTGCAAAGGGGCGTATTGCGATTGCAAAGATCGCGCCGGGGTGCGCGCCCTGGTGTGGGCCATGAGCGAGGTCGCCGCCGACGTGGTCAGACAGGCACGGCCCTCGCTGATGTCCCGTACCGCGCACACCAGTTGCTCGACGGTGAACTCGCCGTGCACCAGATAGCCGCCCGCGCCACCGCACACCGCGGCCCGCACCACCTCGTCCTCCCGGCTGTACGTCAGCATCAGCACCGGTGCGATCGGCACCAGACGCGGTAGCGCCGCCAGGCCGTCCAGTACCGGCATCCGCACGTCGAGCAGCACCACGTCGGGCCGGTGCTCGGCCGCCGCCGCGCACGCCTGGCGGCCGTCCGCCGCCTCGGCCACCACCTCGATGCCGTCCTGTGCCGCCAGCAGCGCCGCCAACCCGGCCCGCACCACCGGGTTGTCATCGGCGACCAGCACCCGCACCGTGCTCATGGCGCCCCCCTGGGTCGTTCCGGTACCGGCGCATCCGCTGCGTCGAGCGGGAGTTCCAGCCGAACCTCGGTGCCGCCACCGGTCTCACCGGTGCCGATACGCAGCCGCGCGCCGATCGCGGCGGCCCGCTCGACCATGCCCACCACCCCGAAGTGCCCCTTGCTGCGCAGCGTTTCCAGCGTGGTACCGGGCGGCAGGCCGCGACCGTCATCGGTCACGCTGACCCGCAGAAGCAGCCGGTCCACGATGCCGACGGTCACCTCGACACGGCTGGCGCCCGAGTGCCGGTGCGCGTTCTCCAGCGCCTCGGCGACAACGCCGAGCAGCTGGCGGACGACCGGCCGCGGAACGGACGGCAGCGGGGCATCGCCCAGCCTGTTGAGCCGGACGGGAAGTCGGGTACGGGCCCGGAAGGCGTCCAGTTGGACCGCGAGCTCGTCGGCGAGCGGCGCCGCCAACTCGTCCGGGCTGCTGCGCAGTTCGCCGAGCAGTTCCCGGGATTCGGTCGCCGCGCGGCGGGCGGCCCTGGCGATCAGCTCGGCCTGCTCGCGCACCGCGCCCGGGTCCAGCCGGTCGGCGCGGGCGGCCAGCGCCTCGGCGGCCATGGTGACCCCGTGCAGCGTCTTCGCCACCGAGTCGTGCATCTCCCGGGCCAGCCGGGCCCGTTCGGCGACAGCGGTCTCGGTGACCGCCAGCCGGTAGCGGGTCTCGGTGAGCGCCCTGGTCGCCTCGCCGAAGCCGAGCACCAGCCGACGCAGGCTCACCCCCGCCACGCCGAAGACCACGCAGAAGCCGGACAGCAGCAGCGAGTTGGCGACCGTGGCGTGCTCACGCACGTCGACCGAGGCGGCACCGGCCACCACCAGCACCTGGATGGTGGTGAACAGCGCCGAGCCGCGCCAGCCGTAGACCAGACCGGCGAGCAGCGGTGTGCTGACCGTGACGTACGCCAGCGGGCTCTCGGTCGTGCCGACGGTCAGCAGCACCGCGGCGAACAGCGTGTCCACCGCCAGCAGCGCCGGATGCCGCAGCAGTAGCGGGCCGAACCGCTCCCAGTCGCGGAACAGGACGTACGCCCCCATGAACGTGATGACCACGGCGGAACCGGCGATCCAGGCGGTCGGCCCGGGCGCCACCCCGAGCAGGGCGATCGGCGCCGCGAGGGCCAGCACCGCCAGCCGGAAGCCGAAGACCTGGCGGCACAGCGCCTGGAGGGCGGATATCTGCAACGTCATAGCCGGGTTGACCGGGGTCGCGGCCGTGCGCTCAACCGGCACGCGGGCCCGTACGCGTACCGGCCGTAACCCGCCGAAGACCCGCACCGCGTCGCCCGATCCGGTCATTTGCCCAGCACCTGTCCGAAGCTCACGTTGTTGCCCAGGAACAGCACGGCGAGCAGCAGGATCATCGTCGCCGGAACCATGAACGTGGTGATCACCACCGTTGACTTGGGCACCGCGCGGGCCGCCCGGCGGCGGGCGTTCTGCGCGTCGGTGCGGCGCATGTCCTTGGCGATCTGGATCAACGTGTCGGCGATCGGCGCGCCCAGTTCCTCGCCCTGCTGCAGGGCGGTGGTGAACTGGGCGACCTCTTCGGAGTCGTTGCGCCTGCGCAGCTCGTCGAAGGCCTGGCGCCGGCTGACCCCCATGTCCATCTGGTGCAGGGTGATCCGGATCTCGTCGGCCCACGGCCCCTGGTAGTTGTCGGCCACCCGCTCCAGCGCCTGGCGGAAACCGAGCCCCGCGCTGACCACCACCGCGAGGACGTCGAGGAAGTCCGGAAGGGTGCGCTCGATCTCGTCCCTGCGCTGCCGGATCGCCAGCCGGATGCCGACGTCCGTCCACCACACGCCGAACGCGAACAGCACCAGGGTGAGGATCCACTGGCCTTTGAGCAGCAGGACCAGCCCGCCGCCGAAACCCAGGAGCCCGTAGACCGCGCGCCGGGCCGCGTAGCGGTCGACGGTCAGGCCGCCGGGGTTCCCGGCGAGGTCGAGCCTGCGGCGCAGCCGGGCCACCCGTAGCGGTCCCATCAGCCGCAGCACGGTGGGCGCGTAGCGCATGCCGAGCCGGTCGATCACCGAACCCACGGCGGTGGTGCGGGTCGCGCCCACCTCAAGGGCGAGGGCGAGGTCGTCGGGGAGCCGGGCCGGGCGGCGGTAGAGCGCGACGCCGCACCCGGCGCCCACGACGGCGAGTCCGCTCAGCGCGGCCAGCAGCAGGGCCGTCAACTGGCCCTCCCGGCCGCTCGGTTGGGGTGCCTAGACATCGATCTTCGCCATCCTCCGGATCAGCAGGAATCCGACCCCGTACAGCACCATCGACACGATCACCGCCAACTGGCCGAGGAACCTGCCGGTCATGGCGTCCAGCGAGCCGGGCGCCATCCGGTTCATCAGCAGCAACGTGCCGAGGCCGATCGCCGGCACGGCGTAGGAGGTGATGGTGACCTGGCTGAGCGTGGTGCGCACCTCACGCCGGGTCTCCTTGCGCTCCTCCAACGTCGTGGTCAGGTTGCGCAGTGACTCCACCAGGGTGCCGCCCGCGCGGCTGGAAAGCACCAGTGTGGTGACGAGTACCGCCAACTCCCTTGACGGCAGGCGCTCCTTGAGGTCGTTCAGCGCGTCCTCCAGCGGATGGCCGACGGCCAGCGCGTCCGCCACCCGGGTCAGCTCCTCGCCGGCCGGGGAGTCCAGCTCGTCGGCGGCCATGCCGATGGCGGTGCGCAGCGCCAGCCCCGCCTGGGACCCGTTGGCCAGCAGGCGGGAGAGTTCCGGCAGCTGCCCGATGAACCGTTCGATCCGCTTCTGCCGCCGCCAGGCGAGAAAGGCGTACGCGGACCACACCGCGACCGCCCCGGCGATCGGCCCGAAGAACGGTGCGAGGGCCGTGGCCGCCAGCAGCCACAAGCCCACCACCGCGGCGGCGAGGCAGAGGCTGAACTCGCCCGCGCTGACGCCGAGCCCGGTAGCGGCGAGCCGCCGCTCAAGCCACCGCCCGCCCCGGGTCCGCCGCACGGCCGCGTCAAGCCCGGCGAACCGCACGCGCCGCGCGACAACGGCCTCTTCCTGTGCGGTGAGCCGCTCGATGACCGCCCGCCGCGCGGCCCGCCCGGCCGCCCACGCGTGCAGGCCCCACACGCCCAGCGCGCAGGCGCTCAGCGCACCCCCGAGGACTACCCATCTGATCAGGGGGGTTTGGAGGGCGGAGCCCCCCAGGGAAAGAACGCTCATCCCTGCACGCTCCTGACCGTCAGGTGGTCCTCCGCCGTCGCGACGCCGAACGCGGGTGGGATCGCCTCACCGGCGAGGTGCAGGCGGTCCGCCACCCGCCGCGGCAGCGGGAAGTGGCTGAAGCGGCCGCGGACCACCCGGTCCGCGGCCATCGGCTCGGCCTGGAAGCGGGAGACCGTCGCGAGCTGGTAGGCCTCCCGCGAGCGGGACCCCAGCATGGCGATCTCGGTGACCCGCCGCGCTCCGTCGGGGCTGCGGGTGAGCTGGACGATCACGTCCACCGCGCTGTTGATCTGGTCCCGCAGGGCCTCGAACGGGACCTTCACCTCGCTCATCGACGCCAGTGTCTGCAACCGCATCAGCGCGTCCTCCGCCGAGTTGGCGTGCACGGTGGCCAGCGAACCGTCATGCCCGGTGGACATCGCCTGGAGCATGTCCAGGGTCTCCCCGCCGCGCACCTCACCGACGATGATCCGATCCGGCCGCATCCGCAGCGAGTTGCGCACCAGGTCGCGAATGGTGATCTGGCCCTTGCCCTCCACGTTCGGCGGACGGCTCTCCAACCGGATCACATGCTCCTGCTGGAGCTGGAGCTCCGCCGCGTCCTCCACGGTGATGATCCGCTCTCCGCCCGGGATCAGCCCGGACAGCGCGTTGAGCAGCGTCGTCTTGCCCGAGCCGGTGGCGCCGGAGACGATCACGTTGAACCTGGCGCTGACCAGCCCGGACAGCAGCAGAACCATCTGCTCGTCCAGCGAGCCGAGTTCGAGCAGTTCGCCCAGCGTGTAGCTGCGCGGGAAGCGGCGAATGGTCAGGGTGGGCCCGGTCAGCGACAGCGGCGGGATGATGACGTTGACCCGCTCGCCGGACGGCAGCCGCGCGTCCACCATGGGGTTGGACTCGTCCACCCGCCGGTTGACGGTCGACACGATGCGCTCGATGGTCTGCATCAACTGCTCGGTGCTGGCGAACCGCGCGCCCACCAGCTCCACCCGCCCGGCCCGCTCCACGTACACCTGGTCCGGGCCGTTGACCATGATCTCGGTGATGGAGGCGTCCTCCAGCAGCGGCTCCAGCACACCGAGGCCGAGCGCCTCGTCCACCACGCGCCGGATCAGCGAGGTCCGCTCCCGGGTGGACAGCACCGGCCCCTCACGGCTGATGATGTGCCCCAGCACCCGTTCGAGCCGGGACCGCCGCTCGGCCATCGCCAGCGCCGACATCTCCGCGAGGTCGATCTCCTCCAGCAGCTTCGCCCGGTAGACGGCGATGAGTTGGGCCTCCTGGTGCCGACCGCCGTTCTCCTCGGGCACCGCGATCCGGGCTCGCAGACTGCTCATGGCGCACCGTCCCTGGGCATGGTGGCGCTGCGCGTCACCGGACCGAACAGGCTGACCCCGGGGAACACCGACGGGATCGGGATGGTGGCGGTGGCCTGGACCGCGTCACCACCGTCCGAGACCGCGACGTGCGTGCCGCCGCGCAACCAACCGCTGACCGCCGTCGTGCCCGCGCCCGGATCGTCGGTACGCGCCGCGGTACGGGCGGCCGTTCCGGCCTGCGTGCCCACGTAGGCGACCAGCCCCAGCTGTACGCCCGCCAGCGCGACCAGCAGCAGGATCGGCAGGAAGCCGAGGAACTCGATGGACGCCGAGCCGCGGTCCGCTCCGCGCCGCCTCATCGCCGCTGCTCCCGCGCCGCGCCGGACTCACCGTTGACGGTGAGCGCCGGAAGGTCGAGGAACCCGGGCACCAGCATCGGGACGTGCAGCGCGACCCGGGCGGTCACCACGTTCGAGCCGGTGGCCACCGAGGTCGTGACGCCGTCCGACCAGGCCCCCGGCAGATCCCGTTGCGCGGCGGTCTGCGGGTCGGCGCCGACGGCCGCGGCGCGGGCGGCCTCGTCGGCGGCGTTTCCAGCGAGCGTGTAGGTGTAGCCCACCAGCACGAACTGCCAGACGAGCAGCAGCACGAGGAGGATCAGCGGGGTGATGCCGAGCAGTTCCACGCTGACCTGTCCCCGGTCCGGTAAGCGCGGTGCCTGGATCCTCACGTTCGACTCCCGCCGCTGGACGCCGTGTTGTCCGTGCCCCTGCCGATGGCGCGGCGTTCCGCGCGGCGGCCGAGCCGGTGCGGGGTGCGTTCGGCCGCCGCGGGGCCGCCTCGGCCCGCGTCGCCCACGATGCCCAGTTCGGCGGCGAGTGACCAGAGCGCCTGCTTGACGGTGCTGCGGCCGTCGAGTTCGTGCATTCGGCCGCTGTCCACCACCGACTGCAACTCCTTGAAGGCGGCCGGGACGGTGGACCTGGCGGCCCTGGTGCCGGTGATCCGCTCGATCAGCGCGGGTTGGATCTCGGTGTGCCGGGAGTACCGGTTGACCACCACGCAGGTGTCCTGCGGCTTGCGCACCTGGAGCCGGTCCCACAGCCGCACCATGCGCTTGGCCGCCCGTACCGCGACCACATCGGGGGTGGTGACCAGCAGCGCGGTGTCGGCCGCCTCGACGGCGACCGCGCTGGCGCCGCTCAGCTGGCTGCCGCAGTCGACCACCACGACGTCGTACCGGGCGCGCAGTGCGGTGACGATCTGCCGGGCGGCCCGGTCGGTGACCGCCTCGCCCTGTTCGCCCTCGGCGGGGCTGAGCAGCAGGGCGATCCCGCTGCTGTGAGTGAACATCGCGTCCGCCAGCACCCGTGCCGAGATGTCGTTGATCTCGGCGAGGTCGGCGATCGACCGGCGGAACCGCACGTCGAGGTAGGAGGCGATGTCCCCGGTCTGCAGGTCCATGTCGGCCAGCGCCACCGACCTGCCGGAGGCCCGGGCGGCCAGCGCCAGTTGGACGGCGGTGACGGTGGCGCCCACTCCGCCCTTCGCTCCGGAGACGGTGACCACCGTGCCGCCGGTGAACGTCTCCTCCCCCGCGCCCAGATGGCGGCGCACCCCGGTCGCCCAGGTGGCCGCGGTCTGCACCCGGGGGGCCAACTCGTCGTAGGACAGCGGCAGTGCGATCACTCCGCGCGCCCCCGCGTCCATCGCCGCCGAGTACAGCGCCGGGCCGTGGTCGGCGCACAGCAGCACCACGCCGACGGCCGGGAAGCGCAGCGCGACCTCCCGCACCAGTTCCAGTGCCGGAACCGGGCCTATGTCCTCGTGGACCAGTACCACCTCGGGCAGTTCCTCGACGCCGGAGGCGGCCAGCGAGCCCAGGGTGTTCAGCAGCGTGGTGGAGTCGGGCACCGCAGCCGCGGGTTCGGCGCCGGGCAGTTGGCTGAGCAGCGTGGCGGTGGCCCGGGCGGTGTCAGGGTCGGCGATGGCGGGGAGGATGCGCAGGTTCATGCCGGTCTCACTTGTCGCCTTCGAGGGTGTACGTCCGGTCGGCGGACGGGATGGAGGAGTCACTTCCGGGGGCGACGAGGGCCAGCCGGACATGGGTGGCGAAGGCCTCGGCGTAGGCGACGCGCTGGGCGTCCTCGGTGTCCAGGGCGAAGGTGATCGGCACCGCCTGGGTGCTGCGGCGGGCGTCGGGCTGGTCGCTGGTCTTGTTGATCGGGGTCTGGCTGCCGATCTTCAGTACCCGGGCGCCGGCGACGATGATCCGGGACTCGTTGTGCTGGTTCTGCCCGTTGGCGGGGAAGGTGGCGAAGATGTTGACGGTGTTCCCGGCGTGGATCTCGCCCGCCACCCCGGTCTCGGCGTCCACCATGATGGCGATCTCCTGTTCGCCGGACTTGAGTTGCGGCTGGTCGGAGAGCATGTCCCGTTGCAGCAGCGAGCCCTTGGCCAGTCCGGTGGCGGCGATCTTTCCGTTGATGGCGTTCAGGTCGGTGACCGCGGTCGGCGGCAGCCAGCGCTGCGGCATCGAGACCCTGTCGAACTGGTCGGCGGTCAGCGTCGAGTACGCGGCCACGTCCTGCCTCAGCTCATAGGCGAAGACCTCGGGACCGACCTTGGAATCCACATCGTTGACCAGTGCCAGCACCCCGAAGAAGGCCGTGAGGGCGCACAGGCCGGACAGCACGAGCAGGATGACGCCGCGCCGCTGACGTGAGTTCATCGACAGGACCAATCTCGTTGGGAGGTAAGGGGCGGAGTCGGCTTCAACCGGTGCGCCTCGTGTCCTGGTCGGCCGCGGGCGCGGGCCCGGCCTCGCAGAACGCGCAGCGGTCACCGACGAGTTCGAGGCCGCACCAGCGGCAGGGTTCGCGGTGTGCCGAGGACACCAGTTGGTACAGGACGCCGACGTCGGCGATGTACGCGGTGAACTCGGCGAGTTTGCCGGTGCCCCACCAGCGTGCGGACTGGGCGGGCAGCGGCACCTCGCACACGTACTGGCAGTTCCAGTCCTGGCCGAGTCTGCCGCGTACCCAGTCGTCGGTGAATCCGTGCGAGCCGAAGGCGAGATGGGTGGCGTAGTTGGGTCCTGGCAACCGCAGTGCGTCGGTGAGTGGCTCAAGCCGTGCCTCGGGGGTGGCGAGCACGGCGAACCGGGCGCCCGGCATCCAGGACTTCAGATGCGAGCCGAGGCCCACCTCGACCCGGTCGAGTCGGGCGACGCTGCCCAGTACCGCACCGGCGTGGAGGTAGTGGGCGAGCAGCCGGGCGGCCGAGGCGATCACCCCGGGCCCCAGGTCGTACTGGGCTATCTGCCGCAACTGGTGGGCGAGCAGCGCCAGGGCCAGCGGTGGCAGGTCGACCTCGACCAGCGCCATCCGGTCGCTCTCCAGCAGCGAACGTAACGAGTGCAGCCGTATCCGGTGCTCGGCCGGCAGCGACGCGGGCACCACCACGACGAGGTGCCCGACCGCCTCCAGCGCGGCCCAGGTCTCGGTCAGCGCCTGTTCCAGCGGCTGCCGACCGGGCGCGGGCAGCACGACGGCCGACGGGGAGTGCTGGGCGAGGGCAGGCAGCAGCATGTCCTCGCTGGTGACGCCGATGACGGTCGACATGGCCCGCGGACCCCCAGCCACTGCGGTTCCCACCTCTCAACGTGCGCAGCCTATCCAGGATTTACGGGATGAGCAGGGCCTTGTGCTACCCAACCGCAACGCTCAGCAACCCTGAGGACTGCTGCCGCTCCTCTTGACACCGGTACTGGTCTGGACCACTTTTGGTCTGCACCAACCCCCCTTCAACCTCCCGACGCGCGGGCGTCGCCCCCAGGAGGCCAAAATGTCAGGTTCACGCCATAGAATCCCCGGTTCGGACCCGGACCGCCGCCGACCGCGGCGCATCCTGCCCCTGCTCACCGCCGCCGCCCTGAGCGCCGCCGGGCTCGGCCTGGGCGTCACCATGTCCACCGCCCACGCCGCGGACGCCAACCTGGCCGCCAACCCCGGCTTCGAGTCCGGGCTGTCCGGCTGGACCTGCACCGCCAACAGCGGGACCACGGTCAACAGCCCGGTGCACAGCGGCAGTTCCGCGCTCAAGGCGACGCCGACCGCCTCCGACGACGCCCAGTGCTCGCAGGTGGTCAGCGTGCGGCCGAACTCCAGCTACTCGCTGAGCGCCTGGGTGCAGGGCAGCTACGTCTACCTCGGCGCGACCGGCACCGGCGGCACCGACCCGTCCACCTGGACCCCGTCGGCCTCCGCGTACCAGCAGCTCAGCACCAGCTTCACCACCGGCGCGAACACCACCTCGGTCACCGTCTACCTGCACGGCTGGTACGGGCAGCCCGCCTACTACGCGGACGACGTGAGCCTGACCGGGCCCGCGGGCAGCGGCGGCACGCCCACACCGACGCCGACGCCGACCCCCACCCCCACACCGACCCCGACGCCGACGCCCACCCCGCCCAGCACCTCCTCCGGCCTGCCCAAGCACGCGGTGACCGGCTACTGGCAGGACTTCTGCAACGGCGCCACCGTCCAGAAGCTCTCCGACGTCAACAGCCAGTACGACATCATCGCGGTGGCGTTCGCCAACGCCACGTCCACGCCCGGAGCGGTGGACTTCTCCGTCGACCCCTGTCTGAACTACACCGACGCGCAGTTCAAGTCCGACATCAAGGCGGCGCAGGCGGCGGGCAGGAAGGTGGTCATCTCCGTCGGCGGCCAGAACGGCACGATCTCGGTCTCCGACAGCACCTCGGCCACGAACTTCGCCAACAGCGTCTACACGCTGATGCAGAACTACGGCTTCGACGGCGTGGACATCGACCTGGAGAACGGGCTGAACCCCACGTACATGAGCCAGGCGCTGCACGCCCTGTCGGCGAAGGCGGGACCGGGCCTGATCATCACCATGGCCCCGCAGACCATCGACATGCTCTCGCCGTCCAGCGACTACTTCGCGACGGCGCTCGACATCAAGGACATCCTCACCGTCGTCAACACCCAGTTCTACAACTCGGGTTCGATGAACGGCTGTGACGGAAACGTCTACTCGGAAGGCTCGGTGGACTTCATCACCGCGCTGGCCTGCACCCAACTGCGGGGCGGCCTGGACCCGTCACAGGTGGGGATCGGCGTTCCGGCCTCCAGCAGCGCGGCGGGCAGCGGCTATGTCTCGCCGTCGGTGGTGAACAGCGCGCTGGACTGCCTGACCCAGGGCACCAACTGCGGTTCCTTCAAGCCGCCGCAGACCTGGCCGACGCTGCGCGGCGCGATGACGTGGTCCACCAACTGGGACGCGTCCAACGGGAACTCCTTCGCCAACGGCGTGGGCACCCACGTGCACGCGCTGCCGTAACCCTCGCCGCCGGGGTCCGGGCGGCAACGCCGCCCGGACCCCGGCGTTACGGCTTGGGGAGAGCTGGTGGGGTACGGAAGCGAACCCTCACGAACGGCGCCGCGCGGCGACAGCGTCCGTGTACTGCTCGGTTGTCAGATCCTCCTGACCGATCCCCAACTGCGCCAGCACGTCGCGTACCGCATCCAGTGCCGCCCGCAACTCGTCCTCCGTCACCAGCGTTTCCACCTCGATAAACGTGCCGTCGATCTCCGGCACCCGCACGAGTGTCGCCAGTATCCGCCGCCCAGCTGCCTCGAACTCATAGTTCTGGCAGTGCTTTTCGAACTCGATGACGGGTGCGTAGCCAAGCCCACGCAACATGGCGTGTACCGCGTCCGGATCCTCAACCCGCGTCTCGTACTCGGGCTTCGCCCCGGAGGCCGCGTCCACCCGTGCTTCCTTGTAGGTGAGGACCGACCTGTTCCCATCAGGTCCACTCACGGTCCGCACCCGCAGTTCGCGGTCGCTGTCCATCAGGGAGCCGTCAGGCAGGTCGAAGTAGGTGTCCCGATACACCTCAACCCGCGCTGTGGCCCGCCCCTCCAGCCCCGCCTCGACCTTCTCCGGCTCTCGCACCCGAGCCTTCAACTCGGCCTCGATCATTCCCTCTCCGCCTCTTCACACCACACGCTCGGAGTCCGCGACCATCGCGTCAAACATGCGACGGAACCCTCGGTGCAGCGGCCCGTACGGTGTCTGCACCACCTTGTACGTGGCCGACTCGTGTCCTTCCCACCCGGCGTCGAAAGCCGACACGAACAGCGTCGAGTCCAGCCGGATGATGCGCCACGTGGGCAGCGACCGGTACCGCCAAATCCCCAACTCGCAGTGCTGGGCGAGTTCTCGGAGCCGAGCTTCCGCCAGCCGCACACCATGGGCGAGGGACTCCACCGACTCTCCGATCTCCGCAGCTCGCAGCGACAGAGCAGTGGATTCAGGGTGCAGCAGCAGGACCCGTAGCCGCAACGGCGCGGACCCGGAACGGGTGAACGACTCCCGCAGCAAACTGTCGTTGAGGGCGAGCAACCCGAGCCCCCGGACGGCAAGGACGTCAACTTCACGCGCTGTACGTGCCTCGTGCTGCATCTCATCAGCGGCCGACGCCTGCGACATGTAAACACGCACGACTTCGGGGAACGCCGCGAGATCGACGGCCCTTCCGCCACTGCCCTCCCGGGATGCGGCGAGGCCGAGGAGGCGCCGGGCATCGTCCGGCATACCGAGGCCGTCAGCAACCCGTTCGAACACATCGAGCCTGGACACCTCACGACGTCCATTGATGACCTCGTTCACCCGGCCCTGGGTCATGTCGACCGCCGAGGCGATCCGCGCCTGACTGACTCCACCGAACTGCTGAACATATCGGAACACGGCCCCTATGTCCCGGCTCCGGAGCGCCTGACGCATTTCGGCTCGCTGCCAAGCCCATTCGGGAAGTTCAACGAAGGCGACTGGTGCCATGTGGGCAGGCCCTCAGCTCACATTGGGATGGAATGTCATCTCACGGTGAGATTACCGTGCGGGTATCGAAACATACCCCGTGTAACCGGATCCTCGAAGCGTGACAAGAAGCTACGCTTCCTCCCCCGCCTGGCTGCCTCCAGGACTACGTATCTCGTTGCAACCAGCAGGACGGTGGTGGGACGCGGTTCGAGTACCCCGCCGACTCGCGGAGCCTGCCCGCGCCGCCCTCGGGGCGGAGAGCGGAGCCGTGCTCGAGGATCCCTCCGCAGGCCTCCATTACTGGTTCATCCCCGTGCGCACAGCAGCGGACTGGGCCTTTCCTCGCCATGCGGACATCCACGTCCACGGCGAAACCGCGTACATCCCGATTCCGGGAACCCAGCGGACCACCGGGCCGCGCTGGCTCATCCCGCCCCGTCCCGACACCTACATCACCGATCCGGACAAGCTCCTCGCCGCCCTGTACGACGCGGTGGAGACAGCACTCGGCCCACGCGAAGGCTGCACGGCACCATGGGACGCCGCCTACTGGCTCGCGTCAACCACCAGTGCGCCGGGGCCAGTTCTACGCGAGTGGGCAAGGGGCGAACTCTCGCTCATCCCTACAGGCGTGCGGTTCGACGTTGTGCGCGTGATCCATCGACTCGGCTGCCGGCTGCTGCGCGATCTGCATGCCCACCCCGGCCTCGGGCCTGTCATGCACACCGGGAGCACAGCGGTTGAATTCCTCGTTCCCAAGGGAACGGCCACGACTTGGTCCATGCCGCTCACCACCTCGATCGGCAAAGGCAAACGGCTCGCCTGCCCCGACCCGCGCCTTCTCCGCCGTACTGTCCGGCGGCGCCACTGGTCACACTGGCCGCAGGCCGCCGAGGGGCCCGCCCTCACCGATCCCGATTTGCTGGCGAACGCGATCCACGCCGCGGGCGTCCGTCAGCAGGGCGAGTTCACGAGTTGACCGCACCCTGCTGAGCGTCCATACGACGCGTGCGGCAGCGCATCACGGATGCCCCGCGCTGAAGCGAACGCCCTGGCGGGCGCGGTGCCAGGGCGTTCTGTCGGTTGGGTTACGGCTTGGGGAGCGTGCAGTCCGGCAGGGTGAGGTCGACGGTGTTGCCGGTGCCCACGCAGGGGGCGATCAGATAGGTCTCCTCGGCGTAGCCGATGCCCTGGTGGATGGTGACGTTGCCGCTCTGGTCCACCTCGCAGGGGTTGTCCAGGGTGCACTGCTCGCCGTTCTCGTTGGTGGTGTTGTTGACCGCCACCACCTGTCCGGTCGAGGTGTCGATGACCGGGGAACCGGAGGTGCCGCCGATGACATGGCAGTCGGGGGTGTACCGGACGGAGTCCTTCCAGGTCCAGTCGGCCTCCTTCACCTCGTAGGCGAAGCCGTCGATCGCGCAGGAGTAGGTGGACTGCCAGTACCCGGAGACCACCTCGACGGAGTCCCCTTGGACCGGGTGGCTGGTGGCCAGCGGCAGCGCCTCGATCTGGTACTGCTGGCGGATCTGGGCGTAGGTGCTGCTCAGTTGGTACAGCGTGATGTCGGTGTCGGTCATCGTCGCGTACAGCACCTTGCTGGCCTGCAACGTCCCGACCTGATCACCGGCCGCGTCCAGCAAAGTGAACGTCCGGCTGGACGGCTGGTCGGTGATGACCTGGCCCGCGGCGGGCATCCCGCTCTCCAGGCAGTGCCCGTTGGTCATGACCATCGCCGGGTCGTCGTCCGCCGCGGCGGGCGTCCTGACGACCGACCCGGAACAGTCGTCCAACGCCACCGTCCCGGCGAAGCCGACCTGCACGTCCGCGGGCCGGGTCGCGGCACCGGCCGGTGCCGCGGTGACACCGAGGAACGTGATGAGGGCGAGAGATGCTGCCGACAGGGCGGCGATGAGAGGTCTTTTCATGTGGGGGGATCCTCTCCGTACCGGAGCGCTTCCGGAATTGGCATGCACATTGTCGGATCACGCGGCCGAGAAGAGAACCCCCATGGACATGACCTATCGTCAGATCTACTGTGGTATTGGTCCAGACCAAGCCTGGGCGCTCACATCGACCCTGAATCCCCCACGTTCCTCAGGAGTTGAGCCATGCGCGGAAAGCTCGGTGTGGTGATCGTCGGCCTCGGTGTCCTCGGGGCCTGCGTGCTCGCCACCGGCAGTGCCAGTAGCCATGGGTACACAAGCCAGCCGCCGAGCCGTCAGGCGCTGTGCGCCGACGGCACCGTGGGCGACTGCGGCGACATCCAGTACGAACCCCAGAGCGTCGAAGGGCCGAAGGGCTTCCCGCAGGCGGGGCCGCCGGACGGCGCCATATGCAGTGGCGGCAACAGCCGCTTCGCACAGCTCGACGACCCGCGCGGCGGCCAGTGGCCCACCACCCAGCTCACCGGCGGACAGACCTACGACTTCACCTGGACGTTCACCGCCCGGCACGCCACCACCGACTTCGAGTACTTCATCACCAACGACAGCTACGACCCCACCCAGCCGCTGACCCGGGCGGAACTCCAACCGCGGCCCTTCCTGACCGTCCCGTACGGCGGCAGGCCGCCGTCCAGTGCAACCGTCACCCAGCAGGGCACCGTCCCCGCCGGTCTCACCGGCAGGCACCTCATCCTCGCGGTGTGGAACATCGCGGACACCGGCAACGCCTTCTACGCCTGCTCCGACGTGCAGTTCTGACGCCGGCCCCACTAAGGGAATTCTCAGTACTTCCTCATCCGGTGGATATGGTGCCGCGTTCGAACGCGCGGGCAGGGTGGGCGATCGTGTATCTCTCTGCCTCCTCGTACGGAAATCCGCCCGCGGCGCCCTGGCGCACTGGTGTATCGCTGTTGAACGGGTGGCTGCCGCTGACGGCGCAGATCGTCACGGTGGTGCTGCTCGTCGTGGTCGTCGGTTGGCGTACCAGGCGGTGGAGACTCCTGTGGCTGCCGGTCGCGGCGGCGGTCGGGGTACTCGGTGCGCTGGTCGTGCGGTGGTACGTGGATGCCAACGCGCTGGCGACCGATCCGGCGCCGACCTCGTTGTGGGTGTGGATCGGGGTCACCGCGGGCGCGTTGGCCGTCGCCGTGCTGGGCTGGCGGGGCGCACGCTGGTGGCGAAGGGTGTTGTCGCTGCCGGTCATCCCGTTGGGGCTGCTGTGCACGGGACTGGTGCTCAACCAGTGGGTGGGGTACTTCCCCACCGTGCAGGAGGCCTGGGCCCAGATCACGGCCGGACCGCTCCCCGACCAGGTGGACGCCTCGCAACTGGCTGCCCTCCAGGGGAAGGCGAGCACCATGAGCACCGGCCGCGTGGTCGGCGTCAACGTCCCCGACACCGCGAGCGACTTCACGCACCGCGAGGAGTACGTGTACCTGCCGCCCGCCTGGTTCGCGGGCGCCCACCATCCGCGACTGCCGGTGCTGATGATGATCGGCGGCGAGTTCAACACCCCCGCCGACTGGATCCGTACCGGCGGCGCGATCAGCACCATCGACGCGTACGCGAGGTCCCACCACGGCGAGGCGCCGATCCTGGTGTTCGTGGACTCGGGCGGCAGCTTCAACAACGACACCGAGTGCGTCAACGGTCCGCGCGGCAACGCCGCCGACCACCTCACCAAGGACGTGCGGCCGTACGTCGTCTCCCGCTTCGGCGCCTCGTCCGACCCGGCCGACTGGGGCGTCGTCGGCTACTCCATGGGCGGCACCTGCGCGGTCGACCTCGCCGTGACGCACCCCGAACTGTTCGGCACCTTCCAGGACATCGCCGGTGACCAGGGCCCGATCGTCGGCGACAAGCAGACCACGATCAAGGACCTGTACGGGGGCGACGCCGCAGCGTGGGCGCGGTTCGACCCGATGACGGTACTGGCGAACCACGCCGCGTACACCGGCACCGCGGGCCGCTTCGACAACAATCCGCCCGGCGGCGGCACCGGCTTTCCGGGCGGCGGCTGGGGCGGCGGCCGCAACCGCGACGGCCGTGGCGGGCACGGCGGAAAGCACTGGCACGGCGGCGGCAGCATGACCCGCTCCGGCCCCATGGGCTTCGGCGGACGCGACATCCCCGGTGACGGCATGGGCAACCAGGCGGCGGACGCACAGCAGTTGTGCGCCGCCGCGAAGAAGAAGGGGATCGCCTGCACGCTGAACTACGAGCCTGGCGGCCACACTTGGCAGTTCGCCGGGACGGCCTTCTCCGACGCGCTGTCCTGGTTGGCGGGCCGGGTGCACACACCGAACGCCTGACCGCCGCCGCGCGAGCGGCCCTAGCCGAGTACCGCCAGCGCGTCGATCTCGACCAACAGCCCCTGGGGCAGCCCCACATACACCGTCGTCCGTGCGGCCGGGGCGCCCTTGAGGTCGGCGAAGTACTCGTCGTAGATGCCGTTGAACTCCGCGAAGTGCGCGGTGTCCGTGAGGTAGACCCGCACCATCACCACGTCCTCCCAGGTGGCACCGCCCTCTTCGAGGACCGCCTGGACGTTGGCGAGGGTGCGCAGGGTCTGCTCGCCCAGCGTGGGGCCGGCGACGGTGGGCGGCTGGCCGGGTTCCGCCGGGAGGAAGCCGACCTGGCCGGCTACCTGGAGGATGTTCCCCTTCTTCACCCCGTGCGAGAACCGGGCCGGGGGCTGGGTGTGGGTGACCGGGGTGATCGCGATCTTCTCGCTCATGGGTGCCTTTCCACTCTTGTTCTCACCAGGGGTTCGGGGTCGTTGACCGGCGGTCTGCCGGAGTACTCCCGGCTGATCGCCTCGGCGGTGCGCAGCACCAGAGGGCGCAGGGCGAGGAGTTCCTCGGCGGAGACCACGACGTTCGGCGCGGAGACCGACAGGGCGGCGCCGACCCGGCCGTCCGCACCGCGGATGGGCGCGCCCAGGCAGTTGATGGACTCCTCGTGGCCGCCGAGATCGCTGGCCCAGCCCTGTTCGCGGACCCGGGCCAGCTCGGCGAGGTACGCGTTCGCGTTGGGCGTCGAACGGGCGGTGTACGCGGGGTAGTCGAGACGCTCGGCGACCGCGCGCCGCTCGGCCTCGGGCAGATCGGCGAGCAGGAGTTTGGCGACGGCGGCGACGGTGATGGCGACGGGTTTGCCGATCCGCGAGTGCATCCGCACCGGATAGCGGCTCTCCACCTTGTCGATGTAGACGACCTCGCCCTCCTCGTGGACGGCGAGATGCACGGTGTGCCCGCACGCCTCGTTGAGCGCCACGAGGTGCGGATGGGCGATGTCCCGTACGTCCAGTTGCTCCATCGCCTCCTGGGCCAGGGCGAACAGCCGGGCGCCCAGCCGGTAGCGCTGGTCCCGCTGGCGGTAGACCATGCCGTGCTCGTGCAGGGTGCGCAGCAGCCGCAGCGCCGTCGACTTGTGGACGCCGAGCCGGGTGGCGACCTGCTCCAGGTTGGCCGGCCCCTCGGCGAGCAGCGGCAGGATGCTCAGTGCGCGATCGACGGTCTGACTCATGGCGTGGCCACCTCCGCGGCCTCGGCGGTCCATCCGGGCCCGAGTCGCAGTCTGCCCCACGCCTCGTCGCTGAGGCCCGCGAGGGCGTCGGCCCGCTCCCGGGGCGGCGGGGTGCCGAGGTCGCCCGGAACGGTGAGCGCGGCGGCGGCCAGCAGATGGCCGTGCCGCAGCCGCTCGCGCACCGGCAGCCCGCGCAGCGTGCCGGAGAGGAATCCGGCGGCGAACGCGTCCCCGGCGCCCACCGGCTCGACGACGTCCACCCGGGCCGCGGCGGCCGAGGTGGCCGTACCGTCGTGGAAGGCCACCGCGCCGTCCGCTCCCCGTTTGACGACGAGGACGGCGGGCTCGGGCAGCGCGGCGCGGATCGCGGCGGCGTCCGGCAGTCCCCAGGCGGCCTTGGCCTCGTCCTCACCGACGAACACGATGTCGCAGCCGCGCGCCAACTCGACCAGTGCCGCCGGGTCGCGTGAACGCCACAGCGCCGGGCGGAAGTTGACGTCGAAGCAGACCCGTGGCCGCCCCTGCCAGGGCCGGGTCAGCTCGGTCATCAGGGCGTGGCACGGCGCGGAGAGCGCGGCCGTGATGCCCGACAGGTGCAGCAGCCGCCCGGAGCGCACCGCCGCGCGGTCGAGGTTGTGCGGTGACATGGCGGCGGCGGCCGAGCCGGAGCGGTAGTAGAGCACCGCGGTGCGGTCGGCGAGGCGTTCCTTGAAGTAGATGCCGGTGGGCCGGGTGCCGTCGCGCCGCACGGCGCCGACGTCCACGCCCGCGGCGGCGATCTCGGCCAGCAGGTGGTCGCCGAACCCGTCGGCGCCCACCCGGCTGATCCACCGCGTGCGGTGGCCGAGGCGGGCCAGCGCGCAGGCGACGTTGGACTCGGCGCCGCCGATGCCGCGGTGGAACACCGCCACGTCGGCGAGGCGCCCGGGCCGTGCGGGCACCAGGGTGACCATGGACTCCCCCAGGCACACCACGTCGAAGGTCACCATCGCCCCGCTTCTTACCCTGTCGTACACCGTTGACCCGATGCTCGCCGGGATGTTAGACAGCACGAAACACAGATCGCAACGACCGTTGCACACTATGCAACAGCACCTCCGGGAGGGCGGATGCACGTCGAGGAGTTGTCCGAGGAGCGGATCGACCACCGCTTCAAAGGGCTGCCGCCGGACGCCGAGGGGCTCACGGTCGGCGAGTTGGCGGCCGAGCGCCGCTCCGTCTTCGACGGCGGATTCACCACCCCCGTCCTCACCCTCTCGGCGCCCGCGCTGGAGCACAACCTGGCGCAGTTGGAGGAGTACTCCGCCAAGCACGGCCTGGCGTTCGCCCCGCACGGCAAGACCTCGATGGCACCGCAGCTGTTCGCCCGCCAACTCGACCACGGTTCCTGGGGTATCACGGCGGCGACCCCGAGCCATGTACGGGTGTACCGGGCGTTCGGGGTGCAACGGATCTTCCTGGCCAACGAGTTGGTGGACGCGGCGGCGCTGCGCTGGCTGTCCGGCGAGCTGGCCGCCGACCCCGACTTCCGTTTCGTCGCGTATGTGGACTCGGTACGCGGCGTGGAGCTGATGGACGCCGCGCTGACGCACCGGGTCGACGTGGTGGTCGAGTTGGGCGCGCCGGGGGCCCGCACCGGAGTGCGCGACGAACCCGCGGCGCACCAGGTCGCCGAGGCGGTGGCCGCGGCCCGCCATCTGCGGCTGGTCGGGGTGGCCGGTTACGAGGGCGAACTCCCGGACAAGACCGAGGAGACGGTGACGGCGTGGCTGCGCCAGCTGGTGGCGCTGGCCCGGGAGCTGGACGCGCGGGGGCGGTTCGCCCAGGCGGACGAGATCGTGCTGAGCGCGGGCGGCAGCGCGTGGTTCGACTCGGTGGCGGAGGTCTTCTCGACGGTCGCGGCCGACGACTTCTCCCGGCCGGTGCTGAAGCTGCTGCGCTCGGGCGCGTACGTGACCCACGACGACGGCCACTACCGGCGGATCACGCCGTTCCACGGCCGGGTCGAGGGCTCGCTGCGGCCCGCGTTCCGGCTGTGGGCGCAGGTGGTGTCCCAGCCGGAACCGGGGCTGGCGGTGGTCAACGCGGGCAAGCGGGACGTGCCCTACGACCTGGACCTGCCGGAACCCCAGGTGGTGCGGACGGCGTCCGGGGCGGAGCGTGCCGCGACCGGGATGCGGGTGACCAGACTGGCCGACCAGCACGCGTTCGTCGCCCTGGAGGAGGGCGCGCGGGTCGAGGTCGGGGACTGGGTGGGGCTGGGGCTGTCGCATCCGTGCACCACGTTCGACAAGTGGCAGCTGATTCCGCTGGTCGAACAGGACGGGACGGTCGTGGACTTCGTCCGCACGTTCTTCTAGGAGGGTTCTCCCCCGCCGACCCCCCGCCGCAGCCGGCCGGGAGGCCGGGCGAGCCGGAAACCATCGACGAGCGGAAGGCCGAAATGGACACCGTACTCCGCGACGTCACCGTCATAGACGGCACCGGAAGTGCCCCGTACCGCGCCGACGTTGCCCTGGCCGAAGGCCGCATCGCGGAGATCCACCGGGAGCGGTCGGCCGGAACCCGCCCCTCGGCCCGAACCGTCGTGGAGGGCGGGGGCCTCGCCCTCGCCCCCGGCTTCATCGACATGCACGCGCACAGCGACCTCGCCCTGCTGCGCGACCCGGAGCACACCGCGAAGGCCGCCCAGGGCGTGACCCTCGAAGTCCTCGGCCAGGACGGCCTGTCGTACGCCCCGGTGGACGACCGCACCCTCGACGAGGTCCGACGGCAGATCACCGGCTGGAACGGCGACGGCTCCGGCGTCGACTTCGACTGGCGCACCGTCGGCGAGTACCTGGACCGCCTGGACCGGGGCATCGCGGTCAACGCCGCGTACCTCGTCCCGCAGGGCACCGTCCGTATGCTGGCGGTCGGTTGGGAGGACCGTCCGGCCGCCCCGGCCGAACTGGCCGAGATGCGACGGCTGGTGGCCGACGGCATGGCGCAGGGCGCGCTGGGCATGTCGTCGGGACTGACGTACACGCCGGGGATGTACGCGCCGACGAGCGAACTCACCGAACTGTGCCGGGTGGTGGCCGGGTTCGGCGGCTACTACTGCCCGCACCACCGCAGTTACGGCGCGGGCGCCCTGGAGGCGTACGCGGAGATGGTCGCGCTGTGCCGGGAGGCGGGCTGTGCGCTCCATCTCGCCCACGCCACCATGAACTTCGACGTCAACAAGGGCCGCGCCGCCGAACTGCTGGCACTGCTGGACGCCGCGCTGGCCGAGGGCGCCGACATCACGCTGGACAGCTATCCGTACCTGCCGGGCTGCACCACCCTGGTGGCGTTGCTGCCGAGTTGGGCGAGCGAGGGCGGCCCGGAGGCCACCCTGCGGCGGCTGCGCGACGAGACGGCCTCGGCGCGGATCCGGCACACCCTGGAGCGGGAGGGCTCGGACGGCTGCCACGGGGTGCCGATCGACTGGGACCGCGTCGAGGTCTCCGGGGTGTCGGATCCCGCGCTGGCCGGGCACGTCG
This sequence comes from Streptomyces silvisoli, assembly GCF_029269905.1. Taxonomy (NCBI): domain Bacteria; kingdom Bacillati; phylum Actinomycetota; class Actinomycetes; order Kitasatosporales; family Streptomycetaceae; genus Streptomyces; species Streptomyces silvisoli. The sequence continues at coordinate 185,109 of NZ_JARJBC010000015.1, forward strand.
GCCGGACCATCGCGCACACCGCCCGGCTGCGCGGCGAGGCCCCGTTCACCACGGCCCGGGAGCTGCTGCTCGCCGACCGGCTGGGGACCACGGTCCTCCAGCACGTCGGCGACGAGGAGAACGTCCGGACGATCATGAGGCACCGGATCCACACCGGCGGCAGCGACGGCATCCTGATGGGCGACAAGCCGCATCCGCGTGCGTACGGCACGTTCCCGCACTACCTGGGGCGGTACGTGCGGGAGCTGGGGGTGCTCTCGCTCCAGGAGTGCGTGGCCCATCTGACCGGCCGCCCGGCCGCCCGGCTCGGTCTGCCCGACCGCGGCCTGGTCCGTCAGGGGTACCGCGCTGACCTGGTGCTCTTCGACCCGCAGACGGTGGCCGCGGGCGCCACGTTCGACCGCCCGCGGACACTGCCGACCGGCATCCCCCATGTGCTGGTGGACGGCCGGTTCGTGATCAGGGAGGGCCGCAGGACAGATGTGCTGGCGGGCCGTTCGGTACGTCGACGTGGCGAAAAACACCGAGCGGGCGGTGAAGGGTGGTCGTAGGGTGACCGACATGCAGGTGATCCAGTCGACGAAGCTCGCGAATGTCTGTTACGAGATCCGGGGACCGGTTCTCGAAGAGGCGATGCGGCTTGAGGCGGCGGGTCACCGCATCCTCAAGCTCAACACCGGCAACCCGGCGCCGTTCGGCTTCGAGTGCCCGCCGGAGATCCTTGAGGACATGCTGCGCTCGCTCGGCGACGCGCACGGCTACGGCGACGCCAAGGGCCTGCTGTCCGCGCGGCGCGCGGTGATGCAGCACTACCAGACCAAGGGCATTCAGCTCGACGTCGAGGACGTCTACCTCGGCAACGGCGTCTCCGAACTGATCCAGATGTCCATGCAGGCGCTGCTGGACGACGGCGACGAGGTGCTGGTCCCGGCTCCGGACTACCCGCTGTGGACCGCCTCCGTATCGCTGGCGGGCGGCACGGCCGTGCACTACCGCTGCGACGAGCAGGCCGACTGGATGCCGGACCTGGCCGACATCGAGCGCAAGGTCACCGACCGCACCAAGGCGATCGTGGTGATCAACCCGAACAACCCGACCGGCGCGGTCTACGACGACGAGCTGATGCGCGGCATCACCGACATCGCCCGCCGGCACCGGCTGATCATCTGCTCCGACGAGATCTACGACAAGATCCTCTACGACGGCGCCACCCACACCCCGACCGCCGCCATCGCGCCCGACCTGCTGACGCTGACCTTCAACGGTCTGTCCAAGGCGTACCGGGTGGCGGGCTACCGCAGCGGCTGGATGGCGGTGTGCGGTCCCAAGGGGCACGCCGAGAGTTACATCGAGGGCCTGACGATCCTGGCGAACATGCGGCTGTGCGCCAACATGCCCGCCCAGCACGCCATCGCCACCGCGCTCGGCGGCCACCAGTCGATCAACTCGCTGGTGCTGCCCGGCGGTCGGCTGCTCGCCCAGCGCGACGCGGCGTACCAGGCGCTCACCGCGATCCCGGGCGTGACCTGCGTGAAGCCGAAGGGCGCGCTGTACGCGTTCCCGAAGCTCGACCCCAAGGTCTACAAGATCAAGGACGACCGGCAGATGGTCCTCGACCTGCTGCGGGCCGAGAAGATCATGATCGTGCACGGGTCGGGCTTCAACTGGCCTGAGCCCGACCACTTCCGCATCGTCACGCTGCCGCGCGCCGAGGACCTGACGGATGCGATCGAACGCATCGGGCGTTTCCTCGACGGCTACGGTCAGCCGTAACGCTCGCGCCGCGCGGTGCGCCGAATGGGGCGCGGGGCTGTGGCACTCCGAGAGTGTCACAGCCCCGCGCCCCTGGGGGTTGCGCCCCTTCGAGGCGTTACCCGAGGCGCTGTACCAGCGCCCGGTACTCGTCCCACAGCTCCTTCGGCGTGTGGTCGCCGAAGGTCTCCAGGTGCTGCGGGATCAGCCCGGCCTCCTCGCGCCACACTTCGGCGTCGACGGTGAGCAGCAGGTCGAGGTCGGCGTCGGAGATCTTCAGGCCCTCGGTGTCCAGGGCCGCCTTGGTCGGCAGCACGCCGATCGGGGTCTCGACGCCCTCGGCCTCACCGTTCAGCCGCTCGACGATCCACTTCAGCACCCGGCTGTTCTCACCGAAGCCCGGCCAGACGAACTTGCCGTCGGCGTCCTTGCGGAACCAGTTGACGTAGTAGATCTTCGGCAGCTTGTCCGCGTCGTGCGTCTGGCCGACCTTGACCCAGTGGCCGAAGTAGTCGCCCATGTTGTAGCCGCAGAACGGCAGCATCGCGAACGGGTCGCGGCGCAGCTCGCCGACCTTGCCCTCGGCGGCGGCGGTCTTCTCGGAGGCCACGTTGGCGCCCAGGAAGACACCGTGCTGCCAGTCGAACGACTCGGTCACCAGCGGTACGGCGGACGCGCGGCGGCCGCCGAAGAGGATCGCCGAGATCGGCACGCCCTTGGGGTCCTCCCACTCGGGCGCGATGATCGGGCACTGCGAAGCGGGCACCGTGAAGCGGGCGTTGGGGTGCGCGGCCGGGGTGCCGGACTCCGGCGTCCAGGCGTTGCCCTTCCAGTCGGTGAGGTGGGCGGGGGCCTCCTCGGTCATGCCCTCCCACCACACGTCGCCGTCGTCGGTGAGCGCGACGTTGGTGAAGACCGAGTTGCCGTACATGGTCTTCATGGCGTTGGCGTTGGTGTGCTCGCCGGTGCCGGGTGCGACGCCGAAGAAGCCCGCCTCGGGGTTGATCGCGTAGAGGCGGCCGTCCTCGCCGAACCGCATCCAGGCGATGTCGTCGCCGATGGTCTCCACCGTCCAGCCGGGGATCGTCGGCTCCAGCATGGCGAGGTTGGTCTTGCCGCAGGCGCTCGGGAACGCGGCGGCCACGTACTTCGGCTGGCCCTTCGGCGGGGTGAGCTTGAGGATCAGCATGTGCTCGGCCAGCCAGCCCTCGTCCCGGGCCATGACCGAGGCGATGCGCAGCGCGTAGCACTTCTTGCCCAGCAGCGCGTTGCCGCCGTAGCCGGAGCCGTAGGACCAGATCTCGCGGGACTCGGGGAAGTGCGAGATGTACTTGGTGGGGTTGCACGGCCACGGCACGTCGGCCTGGCCCGGCTCCAGCGGGGCGCCGAGGGTGTGCACGGCCTTGACGAAGAAGCCGTCCTCGCCGAGTTCGTCCAGCACGGCTTGGCCCATGCGGGTCATGGTGCGCATGGAGACGGCGACGTAGGCGGAGTCGGTGATCTCCACGCCGAGTGCGGACAGCGGCGAGCCGAGCGGGCCCATGCAGAACGGGACGACGTACATCGTCCGGCCGCGCATCGAGCCGCGGAACAGCCCCTGGTCACCCTGGAAGATCTCCCGCATCTCGGCGGGGTCCTTCCAGTGGTTGGTCGGGCCGGCGTCCTCCTCGTTCTCGGAGCAGATGAAGGTCCGGTCCTCGACACGGGCGACGTCGGTCGGGTCGGAGGCCGCGTAGTACGAGTTGGGGCGCTTGACCGGGTCGAGCCGCTTGAACGTTCCCTTGGCGACGAGTTCGCCGCACAGGCGCTGGTACTCCTGCTCGGAGCCGTCGCACCACACGATCTCGTCGGGTTCGGTGAGGGCGGCGATCTCGCCGACCCATGCGATCAGTTCCTGGTGTTCGGTGGGAGCCGCATTGCCGCGCGCCACGATCGCTCCGTTCCGCCGGACGCGCACACGTCCAGCGTCAGATGTTGAGGGTTGTGGAGTTGGGCCCCTTGGGGGCTGCGACCCGGACGCCTGCTCATCCGGTGCCGACCGCACTCATATGAGTGTCCGCGCGTGACCGGTGATCTGTCCAGGGCTCCAGTAGTGAGCATTGCCACTTCCAGTCCGTTTTATTACCTGGGCGTAACCTACGGTCCCGTAGGTAGCATGGCGGCCATGACCGCCGCCGATGAGACCAGCACCGCCGTACCGGCGGCCAAGGGTCCCCATCTCCCAGCCATCAAGCCGAAGTTGCGTGGCTGGCTGCACGCCGGGATGTTCCCGGCGACACTCGTCGCGGGCGTGACGCTCACCGCGCTCGCCGACAGCCCGCGCGGGCGGATCGCCTGCGCGGTCTACACCCTGACCGCGTGTCTGCTGTTCGGGGTCAGCGCGCTCTACCACCGGGGCGACTGGACGCCGAGAGTGTCGGCGGTACTGCGCCGACTCGACCACGCCAACATCTTCCTGATCATCGCGGGCACCTACACCCCGCTGGCGATCCTGCTGCTGCCCAGCGGAACGGCGACCGCGCTGCTGTGGTTCGTCTGGGCGGGCGCGCTGGCCGGGATACTCTTCCGGGTCTTCTGGGTGAGCGCGCCACGCTGGCTCTATCTGCCCTGCTACCTGGCGCTCGGCTGGGCCGCGATCTTCTTCCTGCCCGACTTCCTGCGCACCGGCGGCGTCGCGGTCCTGGTCTGCGTCACGGTCGGCGGCCTGCTCTACAGCGCGGGCGGGGTGATCTACGGGATCAAGCGGCCCAACCCGTCGCCCCGCTGGTTCGGCTTCCACGAGGTCTTCCACTCGTTCACGCTGGCCGCGTTCATCGTCCACTACGTCGGCATCTCACTGGTGGCGTACACGCACTCGTAAGTCCGCTACGACACACCACCCGGCCCCCGGTACGGCCTTCCGCACCGGGGGCTTTCGTATGCCTGGAAAGGTGGCTACTCCCTTTTGAAAGCAGTCACCACTTGGCCCAGACCGGTGGGGCGATCGGGGTGGCGCTGCTGGTCGCGGCGTTCCCGCCGGGCGCGCAGCGAACGGAGGCGCCCGTTCGGGGACATGGCCCTGGGCAGCGTGGATGCCCGACAATGAGCCGCATGGCACCCGCAACGACCCCTGCCGCCGCCCAGCCCAGCCTGCGTGAGCGCAAGAAGATCAAGACCCGTCAGGCGATCCGGCACGCCGCCTACCGTCTCTTCGGGCAGCAGGGGTACGACGCGACCACCGTCGAGCAGATCGCGGCCGCCGCCGAGGTCTCGCCCAGCACGTTCTTCCGGTACTTCCCGACGAAGGAGGACGTCGTACTCACCGACGAGTACGAGCCGCTGATGGAGGCGGCGTTGCTTGAGCGGCCCGCCGACGAACCCGTCCTGGAGTCGCTGCGGCACGCCACCGTCGGCCTGCTGCGCCAGATGTTCGCGGAGGGCGGCCGGGACCGCGAGGAGATCCTGCAACGCCTGCGGCTGAGCCGCGAGGTACCGGCCATCCGCGCTCGGATGAGCGAGAACCTGTCCGACAGCTGCCAGACGATGGCGGCCGTGCTGGCCAAGCGGCGCGGCCGCGACCCGAAGGACCTGGAGATCCGCGTCATGGTCGGCGCGGTGGTCGGCGCCTGGCAGGAGGCGCTGATGCACTGGGTCGAGAACGACAGCCAGGAGGACCTGCCGGATCTGCTGGGACGGACCTTGGCCATCCTGGCGGATGGCCTGGGCGGTTCCGGCGCGTAGGGCCGTGCGGGCCAGGCCGCGGTCGGTTCGGCGAGCCCGCGGCGGCGGAGCCGGTCCAACCACGGCCCACAGCCGTATCAGCGGAGTTGTTCGCTCAGCCGGGACGGGTCCGTCGTCGGGGCCTCGCAGACGAACCTGCGGCAGACGTACGCCGCCGGGCGGCCGTCCACGAGTGGGCGGTCGCGCAGCAGTGGGAACTCCTCGCCGCCCGGCTCGCCGCAGGCCACCACGGCGCCCGGCGCGGTGCCCAGCAGCGCGGCGCGGTGCAGGTCGCGGGTGGCCGGGGACCGCGTCGGCCCCACCACCGCCACCTCGCGGGGGCCGTCCAGGGCGGCCTCAGCGACCGCCAGGCCCCAGCCGATGAACCGCGGCGCCCGCGCCGCCAACGCGCCCACCACGCCCAACGCCCGCTCGGCGGCCGTCCGGTGCTCCGCCGAGCCGGTGTACGCGGCGTACGACAGCAGCGCACCGGCCGCCGCCGTCCAGCCGGAGGGCGCCGCGCTGTCCGTGGGGTCCTGCGGCCTGCGGATCAGCGTCTCCGCGTCGTCCGCGGTGTCGTAGAGCGTGCCGTCACCGCCCGCGAAGTGCCGTAGCACTGTGTCCAGCAGCAGACCGGCGAACTCCAGCCACACCCCCTCGCCGGTCACCGCGGCCAGGGCGAGGAAGCCCTCGGCGACGTCCGCGTAGTCCTCCAGGACGCCCGCGTTCGCCCCGGCCGCCCCGTCCCGCGAAGTGCGGGCCAGCCGCCCGTGCGCGTCCATGTGCACCCGCACCAGGAGGTCAGCCGCGTCCAGCGCGGCCGCCACCAAATCGGGGCGGTCGAAGTAGGCGCCGGTCTCGGCGAGGGCGGCGACGGCCAGACCGTTCCAGGCGGCCACCACCTTGTCGTCCCGGCCGGGCCGGGGCCGCCGCGCCCGCGCCGCCGACAGCCGCTCCCGGACGGTGGCGATCCGCTCCCCGGACGCCAACTCGCCGTCCACCAGCCGCAGTACGGACGCGCCCTCCTCGAAACTGCCCTCCGGCGTCACCCCGTAGTACCGGGCGGCGAACTCGGCGTCCTCCTCGCCCAGCACCTCACGCAGTTCGTCAACGGTCCACACGTAGTAGGCGCCTTCGCCGTGCGTGCCGTCGGCGCGGGCGCTGTCCGCGTCCAGCGCGGAGGCGAACCCGCCCTCCTGGGTGCGCAGTTCGCCGACCAGGAAGTCGGCGGTCTCCAGCGCCACCCGGCGCGCCAGGTCGGAGCCGGTCGCCCGCCACAGATGGGCGTAGACCCGGCACAGCAGCGCGTTGTCGTACAGCATCTTCTCGAAGTGCGGCACGGTGAACGTACGGTCGACCGCGTAGCGGGCGAATCCTCCGCCGAGTTGGTCGTAGATCCCGCCGCGCGCCATCGCCTCGCAGGTGTCGGCCGCCATCTGCAACGCGGCCTCCGAACCGGTGCGCGCGTGGTGCCGCAGCAGGAACTCCAGCACCATGGACGGCGGGAACTTCGGCGCGCCGCCGAACCCGCCGTACGTGGCGTCGTACTCGCGGGTCAGCTCCAGCAGCGCGGCGTGCAGCTCGGCCTCCCCGGGCGCGGGTGCCTTGCCGTAGTCGAGCTGACGTCCGGACAACTCCCGTACGATCCGCGCCGCGACCTCGCCGACCTCGTCCCGCCGGTCCCGCCACGCGGCCCGTACGCCCTCCAGCACCTGCCGGAAGCCGGGCATGCCGTGCCGGGGCTCGGGCGGGAAGTAGGTGCCGAAGTAGAACGGCTCGCCGTCCGGTGTCAGGAACACCGTCATCGGCCAACCGCCCTGCCCGGTCGCCGCCTGTACGGCCTCCATGTAGACCGCGTCGACGTCCGGCCGCTCCTCCCGGTCCACCTTCACCGGGACGAAGTGCTCGTTCAGCATCGCCGCGGTCCGCTCGTCCTCGAACGACTCGGCGGCCATCACATGGCACCAGTGGCAGCTTGAGTACCCCACGCTGAGCAGCACCGGCACGCCGCGCCGTCGGGCCTCGGCGAAGGCCTCCTCGGCCCACGGCCACCAATCAACAGGGTTGTCGGCATGCTGAAGGAGGTAGGGAGAGGTCGAGCGGCTGAGTCGATTGGCCATGTACCCACCCTCACACATCCCGCCGCGCTCAGGCGCGCGACCATGCGCGCAGGCGGACGCCGAGCGATACGCACACCAAAAGGGGGAAGAACGGTGAACCAACCCACACCGACCGCCGGGGGACCGCCCGCGCTCAGCGCCCCGGACCGCGCGGAGGCCGAGCGGCTGCTCCAGCGCGCCGTCACCGAGGAGACCCAGCGCGCCACCCGCTCCAAGCGCCAGGTGGACGCCGGCGCGCTGCTGGAGCGGGGGCGGGCCGCGCTCGACGACATCGCGGCGAACGCCGCCGAGGAGTACGCCGCGTACCGGCGCGCCACCGAGGCCGGGCCCGCCGCACCACGCTCCGGCACTGCGGGGGCGCCCGCGCTGCTGGCCGGCGTGGGCGGGGCCACCGCGTTCGCCGTCGACCTCGGGCAGGGGCTGTCGGCGGGCGCCTCGCTGGTGACCGGGGTCGCGGTGGCAGTGGCGGCGGGAGTGGCCGGCGGTGCCAGGTCGTTCGTCCAGGGGCGCGGTGGCCAGCAGACCGCCGACGTCGAGCAGTTGCGGCAGCAGTGGCTGGTGGCGCTGGAGCGACGCGGGGTGCGACCGTTCCTGGAGCAGCAGCGGGTGGCGCCGCCCGCCACACCGATACTGAAGAAGACCGCGAAGTCCCCCGTACCGGCACAGGCCAAGCGGAGCGACCGCAGCGCCGCCGCCCGGCAACGCTCCCTGCTCGCCCAGTCGTTCGACCTGCTGCCGCAGGGCGAAGGGCCGTTCACCGGACGGCGCGGCCATCTCTCGCAGATCAGCCAGTGGGTGCAGCAGGCCCGCGCCGCCATCGAGACCAAGCCGACGGTGGTGATGCTCTGCGGCCCGACGGGTTCCGGCCGCAGCGCGCTGGCGGTGCGCGCCGCCCAGCAGTTGAAGGACCAGTTCCGGGGTGCGTGCCTGGTCCCGCTGCGCGGCGGCGCGGTGGACGCACCGCCGCTGACCACCAGGGAAGCGCTGCTGCACATCCTCAACCGGCTCGGCGCGCCCCGCGAGCAGCTGCTGTTCCGCGAGCGGCCCAACCAGGAGCAGCACCTGCGCCGGTTGAGCGAGCAGTACCAGAAGCACCTCACCGACGTACCCGCTGTGATCATCCTCGATGACGCCTCCGACGCCGAACAGGTGCGTACGCTCATCCCGGAGCGCTCCGAGAGCCTGATCCTGGTGACCTCGGCCGCGCCGCTGGACCTCGGTTCCACCGCCGCTCGGGTGCACACCCTGCCGGTCGAGGCGCTGGACGAGCCGGACGCCCGGGAACTGCTGCGGGAGTTGGCGGGTGACGGCGTTCCGGACGACCCGCAATCCGCCGAACGGGTGTGGCGGTTGTGCGGCGGGTTGCCGCTGGCGCTGACCATCGCCGGTTCCTCGCTGGGCGCGCGGACGCTGCGCGGGCTCGCCGACGACCTCGACGCGTACGGACCGGTCGATCCGCTGGAGCGGGCGCTGGCGCTGCGCTACCACGACCTGTCCGAGGTCTCCCGCCGTCTGCTGCGCCGCCTGGCGCTCGCCGGAAGGGCCAGCCTGGGCGCGGCGGCCGCCGGCGCGCTGCTGGCCACCGACGAGAAGGAAGCGGCGCGCAGGCTTGAGGAGTTGGCCCACGCCGGGCTGATCGAGCACGTTCGGGGCGGGCGCTACCGGCTGCACGACATGGTGCGCGGCTTCGCGCAGGCCAGGCTGCTGGACGAGGAGGAACCGGGCGAGCACAGCGCCGCGCAGGAGAGGCTGATCCGCACCTACTCGGAGCTGGCCGACTCGGTGATCCGGCTGGTCGACGGCAAGACCTCCACCCGCGCCGACTCGTTCGTCAAGGGCGCCGTCGGCTCGCACGGCTTCCGCTCGCTGGACCAGGCGCTGCGCTGGCTGGACGACGAGTCCGGTTTCATCACGGCGACGGTGCGCGGCGCGGAGGGCGTGGACCAGGCGGCGGTGCTGCACCTGCTGGGCGCGCTGTGCGACTACTGCCTGCTGCGCGGCGACCTCTACCGGCTGGGCGAGATCAGCGAGTTGACGCAGGAGGTCGACCAGGGGCTGCTGGTGCGCTCGGTGCAGTGGCGGACCGGTATCGCGGCCCGCCAGCTCGGTGAGCTGGACCGGGCGCGCTCCACCCTGACGTCGGTGGTCAACCTGTACTTCGAGGCCCAGCATCCGGCGGGCGCCGCCCGCGCCCTGTGCAGCCTCGGCATCACCCTGCACCACCAGGGCAACCTGCGGGAGGCGGCGGCCAAGCTCGGCGAGGCGCTGGAGTTGCAGAACACCGACGCGCTGCGCGGCGACCGCGCCTGGACCCAGCACGCCCTGGCGGCTGTGCTGCGCGACCAGGGCCAGGTCGAGGAGGCACGCGAACTGCTGCTGACCGCACTGGAGTTGCACCAGGAGAGCGAGAGCGTGCACGGCCAGGCGTGGGCGCACATGCAGCTCGGGCAGGCCTATCTGCAACTCGGTGACGTGGATCGCGCGGAGGAGGCGCTGCACGAGGCGCTACGGGAGTACGAGGTCACCCACGACCAGCGCGGCACCGCCTGGACGTTGACCCAGCTGGCCCGCGCCCTGCTGGTGCGGGGCGCGGCGGCGGAGGCCGTACAGGCGCTGCACGAGGCGCTGGGCAGGCACCGGGAGAACGAGGACGCGCGCGGCGAGGCGTGGACGCTGTACTACCTGGGCCAGGCTCAGGAGGAGGCGGACGACGCGGACGCGGCGCTGCGCTCGCTGGAGCGGGCCCGCACCATGTTCAACCGGATGCGCGACGTGTACGGGCTGGCCTGCGCCCGCCACCACTCGGCCCGGCTCACCCGCGACCAGCGCGCCAAGCAGGTCGGCAACCTGCGCAACAGCGGCTTCGCCCGGCAGCTGTTGCAGGACGCCAGGCAGGACTTCCACAAGGTGGGCGTGCCGCACGGCGAGGCGTGGTCCTGCCTGGAGCTCGCGGTGATCGACGCCGGTAACGGCCGGATCCCGGAGGCGCTGGAGCTGACGGAGGAGGCCGGGCGGCTGTTCGTCACCATCGGGGACCGCCGGGGCGAGGACTGGGCCCGCTTCCTGCGCTGCACACTGCTGCCGCTGCTGTCCGAGCCCGGCTCGAAGGCCGCCCAGGACGACCTGGCCACCCTCCTGTCCACCACCCACGAGGGCCGCGACCCCGACCTGGAGGAGTACGCCCAGGCTTGGGCGCTGATCCTGCAACGCGGCCTCCGCCCAGGCGAGCCCTGGGAAGTCTGGCGCCTGGGCATGACCCCGACCCGCGCATCCCGCGACCGCTTGTCCCTGACACCAACGTCGTAGAACGAGCGCGGGGCCCCCTGCGCGGGAGGCCGGGGGCGCGCAGCCCCTGCGTAGGGAGGCCCGGGGGCGCGCAGCCCCTGCGTAGGGAGGCCCGGGGGCGCGCAGCCCCGGGCAAGTGGAGTCGACAGGCGCAGCCCCCACGCGAGAGGGCCGGGGCGCAGCCCCACGCGAGGGTCCGGGGCGCAGCCCCGCCGCGCGAGGCGGTCCGAGAAACCCAGCGCCCACGCAGGAGGTCCGGGGCGCAGCCCCGCCGCGTGCAGGGGTCCGGGAGGGCAGCCCCGCCGCGCGTGAGAGGGTCCGGGCGCAGCCCCGCACGAGGCGGTCCGAGAAACCCAGCGCCGACACTGGGGTTCGGGGCGCAGCCCCGCCAAGCGAAGGAGTCCGCGTCGCAGCCCACGCAGGGGTCCGAGAAGCCCAGCGCCGACGCAGGGGTCCGGGGCGCAGCCCCGCGCAGGGGGTCCGGGGGGCCTGGCCCCCCGGACCTAGTCCTGCTGCTTCGAGGAGGGCGCCTCCTCGAAGTCAATCTTCTGGAACTGCTTGTTCATGCTCTTCATCAGCAGCCACACGGCCGTCCCGATCGCCGCGAAGACGACGAACCCGATCAGGCCCGGCGTCACCTTGTTCTGGTCGAAGTCGGCGAGCTGCGTCAGATGCGCGGCCGCCGGAGCCAAGGAAGCGTTCACGAGAGCCATTGTCTACCCCGCCTCGCGGACGCCCGCAAAGAGGTCCGATTCCGGCAATGTGGTGTCCACCCGGGACCGCGCCAGCTCGTAGTCCTCGGTCGGCCAGATCTCCTTCTGCGCGTCCATCGGCACGTGGAACCAGAACCCGTCGGGGTCGATCTGCGTGGCGTGCGCCAGCAGCGCCTTGTCCCGGATCTCGAAGAAGTCGGCGCACGGCACGTAGGTGGTGATCTCCCGGTCCGGCCGATCCATCTTCTCCCACCGCTCCAGCCACTCCCCGTACGGCGACTCCAGGCCGCGGGCCAGCAGCCCCTCGTGCAGGGCGACGGTACGAGCCCGGTTGAAACCCTGGTTGTAGTAGAGCTTCAGCGGCGTCCACGGCTCACCCGCGTCCGGGTAGCGCTCCGGATCCCCGGCCGCGTCGAAGGCCACCATCGAGATCTTGTGGGTCATGATGTGGTCGGGGTGCGGGTAACCCCCGTTCTCGTCATATGTGGTGATCACATGCGGCCGGAACTCACGGATCAGCTTGACCAGCTCGCCCGCGGCCTCCTCCACGTCCTGCAGCGCGAAGCAGCCCTCCGGCAGCGGCGGCAGCGGGTCGCCCTCGGGCAGCCCGGAGTCCACGAAACCGAGCCAGGCCTGCTTGACGCCCAGGATCTGCCGGGCCTCGTCCATCTCCTTGGCCCGAACCTCGTGGATGTGCTCCTCGATGTAGGGGTCACCCTGGAGCTTGGGGTTCAGCACGGAACCGCGCTCGCCACCGGTACAGGTGGCCACCAGCACGTCCACGCCTTCGGACACGTACTTGGCCATCGTCGCCGCGCCCTTGCTGGACTCGTCGTCGGGATGCGCGTGCACGGCCATCAGTCGCAGCTGATCGGTCAAGGCAGAGGTCCTTACGGTGAAGGATGGGCTACGGGAGTGGGGGTCGGTAGGTCTAGCGACGCCCTCTATAGTGACCGACGCGGGGGCGTGAATAATTCCGTGGCCCCTTCGCTGGAGGATCGATCATGAGCGCGGTGCGCGACCGGTTGCCCGAGGGGCGTTACGGGCGCGCCGACAGTGCGGCCACCGACCGGCGGTTGAAGCTGCTCGGCGCGGTGCTGGGCGGGGCGCTGGCGGTCGGCCTGGGCGTCGGTGGCTGGTGGTACCTGTCCACCAACACCGTCAGCGGCCAGGTCGTCACCTTCGAGGTGCTCTCCGACAGCGCGGTGCGGGCCCATCTGGAGGTCCACAAGGACAGCGGGCAGACCGCCGTGTGCACCCTGCGCTCGCAGGCCGCGGACCAGTCCGAGGTGGGCCGCAGGGACGTGACGGTCGGCGGCCCAGCGACCACGGTGGACACCACCGTGACGATCCGCACCACGGCCCGCGGAACCACCGCGGAACTCCTCAGCTGCAAGGCCGCTGACCAGCACTGACGCCCTCGGTTCCGATAGGGCGCCGAGGGGAATTTAACGGCTTCCTTCTCCCGGTCGTCGGCGGTAATTGTTACGCTCGTGGTTTCGCCCGTCCGCACGGCCGCAGGCCGTCGGAAGGGCGTTAAGTGCATCTGGAACCAGCTGGAACGAGCCGGAGCCAGGCAGTAGGACTGAAGACAAGCAGCACAAGTAAGCAGCAAGCCGAGTACCGACGAGGAGCACCCGTGACCCAGACCAGCGACAACGTCACCTGGCTCACCCAGGAGGCGTACGACCAGCTCAAGGCCGAGCTGGAGCACCTGTCGGGTCCCGCCCGCGCCGAGATCGTGGCCAAGATCGAGGAAGCCCGCCAGGAGGGCGACCTGAAGGAGAACGCCGGATACCACGCCGCGCGCGAGGACCAGGGCAAGCTGGAGCTGCGGATCCGCCAGCTGACCCAGCTGCTCCAGCACGCGAAGGTCGGCGAGGCGCCCGCGGACAACGGCGTGGTCGCGCCCGGCATGGTGGTCACGATCGCCTTCGACGGCGACCCCGACGACACCGAGACCTTCCTGCTGGGCTCCCGCGAGGGCATCTCCTCGGACGTCGAGACCTACTCGCCGCAGTCCCCGCTGGGCGCGGCGGTCAACGGCAAGAAGGCCGGTGACGACGCCGAGTACGAACTGCCGAACGGCAGGAAGGCGTCGGTGAAGATCCTGTCCGCCAAGCCGTACGGCGCGGCCTGAGCCGCGTCTCCTGAGCACGACGAAGCCCCCGGACCCCCCGTGCGGTCCGGGGGCTTCGCGCTTGAGCGGCCCCGAAGGAACCCCCGAGGGGATCAGGCCGTCGCCGAGCGGTACTTGCGCACCGCGAGCGTGCGGAACACCGCGATGATCAGCAGCGACCACAGCAGCGACGCCAGCGCGGGATGCTCCATGGGCCAGGCGTGCGAGACCGCCCCCCGCGGGTTGCCGAACAGTTGGCGGGCCGCCTGCACGGTGGCGCTGAACGGGTTCCAGTCGGCCACGTGCCGCAGGAACGCGGGCATGTTGCTGGTCGGCACGAACGCGTTCGAGACGAACGTCAACGGGAACAGCCAGATCAGCCCGCCGGAGGTGGCCGCCTCCGGTGTCCGTACCGAAAGCCCGATCAGCGCGCCGATCCACGAGAACGCGTACCCGAGCAGGAGCAGCAGCCCGATCGCGGCCAGCGCCTTGGGGAAGCCGTCGTGGATCCGCCAGCCGACGATGACCGCCACCACGACCAGCACCAGCACGGTCAGCGCCGTCTGCACCAGGTCCGCCAGCGTGCGCCCGGTGAGCACCGCGCCACGGGACATCGGCAGCGAACGGAACCTGTCGATCAGCCCCTTGTGCATGTCGTCGGCGATGCCCGCGCCCGCGCCCGCCGTGGCGAACGTCACCGTCTGCGCGAAGATGCCCGCCATCAGGTACTCGCGGTAGACGGAAGGGTCGTTGCCGGGATGCCCCGGCACCGGGATCGCGCCGCCGAACACATAGCTGAACAGCACCACGAACATGATGGGCTGGATCAGCCCGAAGATGACCACCTCGGGTATCCGCACCATGCGGATCAGGTTCCGCTTGGCGACCACCAGGGAGTCGCGTACGGCCTGGGCCGGGCCGCCGGAGGGGCGCGGCGCGCGGCTGTGGCTGAAGGTCTCTGCGGGGGCGGTCACTTCGCGGCCTCCTCGGCTCGGTGCGCGGCGGGGCCTTCGGCGTCTGCGGCCGCGGCGGTCTGAGCGGCATGGCCGGTGAGGGCGAGGAAGACGTCGTCGAGGGTGGGGCGGCGCAGTCCTATGTCGTCTATCTCTATGCCGTGGGTGTCGAGTTCGCGGATGACCTCCGCGAGGAGCTTGGCACCGCCGGCGACGGGAGCGGTGACCCGCCGGGTGTGCCGATCGACCGTGACCTCGGCCTTGTTGAGCCCCCTGGCGCTGTGCTTCCGCAGGATCGCCGTCGCCCGGTCGATCATCTCCGGTGCCTGGACGACGACTTCGACGCGTTCGCCGCCGGTGCGGGCCTTGAGCTGGTCGGAGGTGCCGCGTGCGATGACCCGGCCGTGGTCGATCACCGCGATGTCGTGCGCGAGGTTGTCGGCCTCCTCCAGGTACTGCGTGGTGAGCAGCAGCGTGGTCCCGCCGGAGACCAACTCCTTGATCACTTCCCACAGTTGCTGGCGGTTGCGCGGGTCGAGGCCGGTGGTCGGCTCGTCCATGAACATCACCGGCGGCTGCACGACGAGGGCGGCGGCCAGGTCGAGCCGGCGGCGCATGCCGCCGGAGTACGTCTTGGCGGGCCGGTCGGCGGCGTCGGAGAGGTTGAAGCGGTCCAGCAGTTCACCGGCACGGACTTTGGCGGCCTTGGCGCCCATCTGGTAGAGCTGGCCGACCATTTGGAGGTTCTCCCGGCCGGTGAGGTACTCGTCGACCGCGGCGAACTGGCCGGACAGGCCGATGGACCGGCGCACTTCGTTGGGGTGCTTGAGGACGTCGATGCCCGCCACCTCGGCACGGCCGCCGTCCGGCCGCAGCAACGTGGTCAGGACCCTTACGGCAGTGGTCTTCCCGGCGCCGTTGGGGCCGAGGAGACCGAGCACGGTGCCTTCCGGGACGTCGAGGTCGACGCCGTCCAGCGCCCGTACCTCGCCGAAGGTCTTCACCAGACCTTCGGCATAAATGGCACCTGGCATAGGAGTTACTCCCTGGGTGTGGGCTACGTATTCGGCGCTGTACGTGGCTAACCGGGCGCTCCGTCGCGGACGGCGGCATCGGTGGCCGCCATGGCGATATGTGCCACCATCGCCCGGAATTCCGGGCATCGCGACCCGGCGTGGCAGCATTGCGATGCATCGCGAGTATTCCAGCTCGCGATATATCGCGTCAACCCATCGTGTTCTCGGCGCGCGTACGCGACCCCACCCTGAGCTCAGCCGATGACGGTGTACCCCGCCTCGCCCAGCGCCTCGGCCACCCGCGCGCAGTGCTCCGGCCCCTTCGTCTCCAGATGCAGCTCCACCTCCGCCTCCGTGAGCCCCAGCCGCGGATCGGTCCGCACATGGCTCACGTCCAGGACGTTAGCGTCCACCTCTGACAACACCCCCAGGAGCGTCGCCAACGCCCCCGGGCTGTCGGTGAGTCGCAGCCGCAGCGACAGATACCGCCCGGCCGCCGCCATGCCGTGGGTCAGGATCCGCTGCATCAGCAACGGGTCCACGTTCCCGCCGGACAGCACCGCGACCACCGGCCCCTCGAAGGCCTCCGGCTCGCTGAGCAGCGCCGCCACCGGGCTCGCCCCCGCGGGCTCCACCACCAGCTTCGCCCGCTCAAGGCAGAGCAGCAGCGCCCGGGACAACGCGTCCTCGGAGACCGTGCGCACCTCGTCCACCAGTTCGCCGACTATCCGGAACGGCACGTCCCCCGGCCGCCCGACCCGGATGCCGTCGGCCATGGTCACCGGAGCGTCGACGGCCACCGGCCGCCCGGCCGCCAGCGAGGGCGGATACGCCGCCGCGCCCGCCGCCTGCACCCCCACCACCCGTACGTCCGGCCGCAGCGCCTTGACCGCCACCGCGATCCCGGCGACCAGACCGCCTCCGCCGACGCCCACCACGATGGTGCGCACCTCCGGGCACTGCTCCAGGATCTCCAGGCCCACCGTGCCCTGCCCGGCCACCACGTCGGCGTGGTCGAAGGGATGGATGAAGACGGCGCCGGTGACGCTCGCGTACTCCTGCGCGGCGCGCAGCGTCTCGTCCACCACCTGCCCCTGCAGCCGGACTTCGGCGCCGTAGTCGCGGGTGGCCGCCACCTTCGGCAGCGGGGCGCCGACCGGCATGAAGACGGTGGCCCGCACCCCGAGCAGCGCGGCGGCCAGCGCCACCCCCTGCGCGTGGTTGCCCGCGCTGGCCGCCACCACACCGGCCGCCCGTTCCTGTTCCGACAGGCCCGCGATCCGCACATAGGCGCCGCGCAACTTGAACGAACCGGTTCGTTGCAGGTTTTCGCACTTGAGGTGGACCGGCGCGCCGACGAGGGCGGACAGATGCCGGCTGCCCTCCAACGCGGTCACCCGGGCCACGCCCGACAGCGTCTTCTGGGCGTTGCGCACGTCGTCGAGAGTGACGGAAGCAGACTTGTCGACCATGCGGCCAAGCATCGCACCCAGGTGCCCGAACGCAGTACGGATGCAGTAGGGAACCCGGACGAATGCGGTAGGAATGAGCGGCTGTCCGGCTGTCGGACGATATGTTTGGGCGGCGGGGGTACGGGGAACCCCCCGTCCGCGTACCCTTCCGACATGCCGACCTCCGTTGACATGACATCTGCCGCGCTTTTCGAGCGCCTTCAGCATCAGGTCGCCCTCTTCGCGCGGCGCGCCGAGCAGACCCGCCTCGGTGGTGTGGGCAAGGCGCGCAACTCGATGGACCGTGCGGCCTATCTGCTGCTGAACAGGCTCGACCGGGAAGGCCCCATGGGCGTCAAGGCGCTCGCCGAGGGCATGGGAATCGACTCCTCCACGGTGACCCGCCAGGTGGCACCACTGGTCGAGTCCGGACTGGTCAAGCGCACCTCCCACCCCGAGGACGGCCGCGCCGTCGTGCTGGCGCTCTCCCCGCGCGGCCGTGGCCGCCTGGAGGAGGTGCGGGCCTCCCGGTGCGCGCTGATGGAGGTCGTCACCGACGGGTGGTCACAGGACGAGCGGGAGCAGTTCACCGATCTGCTCGACCGCTTCAACACCGCGCTGGCCGACTACCACGCGGCCTCGGGGGGCGGGGAGTCGTAACAGCCTCGCGGCTCTTGACCACTTCGCACCACGTGCCGTCCCATAGCGTGCGAAGCGTGCAGGAACCCGGGCCGGGGAAGCATGGTGGGAGCGCGCCACGGCGCCCAAGAGCGGCGCAGGGACCGGGAGTTCGAGGCGTTCACCGCGGGCGCGGCTGGGCGGCTGCTGCATGCCGCCACCTTGCTGACCGGTGACCCCGCCGAGGGCGAACGGCTGTTGGTGGCGGCGCTGGCGCGGACCTACGCGGACTGGTTCCGGATGCGCGGCGACGATCCGTACGACCGTACCCGGCAGGAGCTGACCGCCCGGTTCGCGCACCGCGCCTGGCGGTACCGGCGGCCGCGCGGCGGCCTGCTGGACCGGCTGCCGCCCCGGGAGCGGCTGGTGCTGGTGCTACGGCTCTACGAGGACCTGCCCGAGGCGCAGGCCGCGGCACAGCTCGGGCTGCCCACGGAACGGCTGCGCACCCTGTGCCTGCGGGCGGTGGCGGCGATGCGGAGCCGGGCGTGAGCGGGGCGGTCCGCGGCCCGCTGCCGGACCGCAAGGAAGCCGAGGTCCGGCGGATGCTCACCGGTGCGCACCCGCCGGTCCCGGCCGACCTGGCGGCCCGCGCGGCGAACCGGGGCCACCGCCTGCTGCGCCGGCGACGGCTGCTGCGGCTCGCCCTGTGCGCGGTGCTGCTCGCGGCGGCGGTGGCCGCGGGGATGTGGGTGGCGGCGCGGTGGCCCACGCCGCCAAGCCCCCCGGCGCCGCTGGGGAGTTGGGGGCTCGCCCCCAGGTGAACCGTTACCCCAGCGCCTCGGTCAGGTCGGCCAGCAGGTCGTCCACCGACTCGATGCCGACCGACAGCCGGACCAGGTCGGCGGGGACCTCCAGGGCGGAGCCCGCGGCCGAGGCGTGGGTCATCCGGCCGGGGTGCTCGATCAGCGACTCGACGCCGCCCAGCGACTCGCCCAGCGTGAACAGCTTGGCCCGGTTGCACACCGCGACGGCCGCCTCCTCGCCGCCCGTGACCCGGAACGAGATCATCCCGCCGAACGCCCGCATCTGCTTGGCGGCGACCTCGTGACCGGCGTGGCCGGGCAGCCCCGGGTAGAACACCTGGGTCACCTTGGGGTGGTTGACCAGCATCTCCGCGATGCGCGCCGCGTTGGCGCTGTGCCGGTCCATGCGCACCGCCAGAGTCTTGATGCCGCGCATCACCAGCCAGGCGTCGAACGGCCCGGCCACCGCGCCCATCGCGTTCTGGTGGTACGCCAGGCGCTCACCCAGCTCGACGTCCGAGGTGACCAGCGCGCCGCCGACCACGTCGGAGTGCCCGCCCATGTACTTGGTGGTGGAGTGCACCACCACGTCCGCGCCGAGCGCCAGCGGCTGCTGGAGGTACGGGCTGGCGAAGGTGTTGTCCACCACCAGCAGCGCGCCCGCGCCACGCGCGATGTCGGCGACCGCCGCGATGTCCGTGACGCCGAGCAGCGGGTTGCTGGGCGTCTCGACCCAGATGACCTTGGTGTTGGGCCGCAGTTCGGCGCGCACCGCCGCCGGGTCGGCGGTGTCGGCCACCGACCACTGCACGCCCCAGCGCTCGACGACCTTGCTGAACAGGCGGAACGTGCCGCCGTAGGCGTCGTTGGGGATCACCACGTGGTCGCCGGGCACCAGGACGGTGCGCAGCAGGCAGTCCTCGGCGGCCAGTCCGGACGCGAAGGCGAGGCCGCGTCGACCGCCCTCCAGGGCGGCGAGATTATCCTCCAGGGCGGTCCTGGTCGGGTTGGCGGAACGGCTGTACTCGTAGCCGCCGCGCAGGCCGCCCACGCCGTCCTGCTTGTAGGTGGACACCTGGTAGATGGGGGTGACGACGGCGCCGGTCTGCGCGTCGGCGGGCTGCCCCGCGTGGATGGCGAGGGTCTCGAAACTCTGCTGCCGGTCGGTGTGCTGGTCGCTCATGAGCCCGAGCGTAATGCGCCGGGCCCCGTGCACTCGCCCGGAATCCCCCGGTCCGCCGTTACGTTCTCGTGGAGAGCCCATGCAGTGAGGAGATCCGCCGATGTTCCTGAACCGCTTCAAGAACAAGCTGCCGACCGCCGAAGAGGCCCTGCCCGGCCGCGACCGGCCACAGTTCCCGCTCTCCGAGCGGCACACGGTGCTGGGCAACCCGCTGGCCGGACCGTACCCGGAGGGCCTGGAGGTGGCGGACTTCGGTCTGGGCTGCTTCTGGGGCGCCGAGCGCCGCTTCTGGCAGCAGCCAGGCGTGTGGACGACGCTCGTCGGCTACCAGGGCGGGCACACCCCGAACCCCAGCTACGAGGAGGTGTGCGGCGGCCAGACCGGCCACACCGAGGCCGTGCGGGTCGTCTTCGACCCGTCCGTGGTCTCCTACGAGCAACTGCTGAAGGTCTTCTGGGAGTCCCACGACCCCACCCAGGGCTTCCGCCAGGGCAACGACATCGGCACCCAGTACCGCTCCGCGATCTACACCCACTCCCCCGCCCAGCAGTCCGCCGCCACCGCCTCCCGCGACGCCTACCAGTCCACGCTCACCAGCGCGGGCTACGGCCCCATCTCCACCGAGATCCTCCCGGCCACCCCCTTCTACCCGGCCGAGCCGTACCACCAGCAGTACCTGGACAAGAACCCGGCGGGCTACTGCGGTATCGGCGGGACGGGGGTTGCGTGCCCGATCGGGGTGGCCCCGGCGGACGGCTAGCGGTCATCGGCGGCTGACGGGTCGCCAGGGGCGGTGCGTCCGAACAGCAGGTTCGGAGTGCGTTGTTTGCATGCTTCGTATATGTCTGAGTGGTGATCAGTGACGCTCAGTTGCCACTCGGCAGCTGAGTGTCGCCGGGATCGCGTTGTCCCTCCCCCCACAGCCAAGGGAAGCTTCCTAATGTTGTTGTCAAGCCGCCTCGGTGACGGGTGGTGCAACGCGGTAGCACCGTCGGTCACGGATCAGTGCCCAGATGACGTTCACGCGGCGGCGCGCGAGGGCGAGTACCGCTTGGACGT
>NZ_JARJBC010000016.1:0-204857 GCF_029269905.1 Streptomyces silvisoli
CAGGAGGAATAATCCCGGTAGTGCACAGCGTCCTCGCTGTGTTATTTCTTCAAAGGAACCTCGTCCGAGATGGACGGGGTATCAACATATCTGGCGTTGACTTTTGGCACGCTGTTGAGTTCTCAAGAAACGGAAGCTTCCTTCGAGACCGTCTCACCGGTCCCTCCGGGCTTTCCCTTCGGGCTTTCCCTTCGGTTTCTCCAGCTTATCAGATCTTTTCGGACCCGATTCCCGCTGGCGGGATTTCCTGCTCTGCCTTTCCGGCCTCTCGGCCCGTCCGGCGTGTTCACTACTTTAGCGGATTTCCCCGCCGGCTCATAATCGAGCCGATCGAATCGAATTTCGGCATGCCGAAATTGACCCTGAAGGGAGGCCGTGCAGTAGTGGTTTGCCGCGGAGCGGCGGAAGTGGCTGCCGTTGGACCTTGTTCGGCCCGCGGCAACTGTTCGACTCTACACCAGGCCCGTATGGCTTACAAGCCGCGCCAGTTGGCTCGCCGCGCGCTACGCTGCCTGCCATGACTTCGCATGCGCTCACCCAGCAGTGGTGGCCCGCCTGACGGCGGCCGCCCCTCAGTGCATGCATCCAACGGCCGCCGCTTCGGCGGCCGTTGGCGTATCCGCTCCCGCATCCGGCCGCCGCGGTAGGCGGCCCGTATCCAGGGAGACAGCGAGATGACGCGAATCTTCAGCGGTATCAAGCCGACCGGCCACCTCACCTTGGGCAACTACCTCGGCGCCGTACGCCGGTGGGTGGAGGTGGACCAGCACCGGGCGGACGCCCTTTTCTGCGTCGTCGACCTGCACGCGCTGACCGTCGACCACGATCCCGGCCGCGTGCGGCGGCTGAGCCGCCAGGCGGCCACCCTGCTGCTGGCGGCCGGGCTGGACCCCGGCCGGTGCACCGTGTTCGTCCAGAGTCACGTCGACGAGCACGCCCGGCTGTCGTACCTGATGGAGTGCACCGCCACCGACGGCGAGATGCGGCGCATGATCCAGTACAAGGAGAAGGCGGCCCGCGAGCAGCAGCGCGGCGGGAGCGTACGGCTGTCGCTGCTGACCTATCCGGCGTTGATGGCGGCGGACATCCTGGCGTACCAGGCGGACGAGGTGCCGGTCGGGGACGACCAGACGCAGCACGTGGAACTGGCCCGGGATCTGGCGGTCCGGTTCAACCAGCGGTACGGGCACGCATTCACCGTGCCGAGGGCGGTCCGTCCGCAGGTGGCCGCTCGGGTGATGGATCTCCAGGATCCGGCTTCGAAGATGGGCAAGTCCCATGCCGCGACGGCCGGGATCGTCTATCTGCTGGACGAGCCGGACGTGATCCGCAGGAAGGTGATGCGCGCGGTGACGGACAGCGGCAGTGAGGTCGCGTACGAGCCCGACACGCGGCCGGGGGTGGCGAACCTGCTGGACATCCTGGCGGCGTGCACGGGGAGTTCACCGGAGGAACTGGCCGAGGGCTACGACTCGTACGGCGCGTTGAAGAAGGACACCGCGGAGGCGGTGGTCGAGGTGCTGCGGCCGTTGCGGGAGCGGCATGGCGAACTGTGCGCCGATCCGGGCCAGGTGGACCGGGTGTTGCGGGAGGGCGCCGAGCGGGCGCGGGCGCTGGCCCGCCCGACCGTTGACGCGGCGTACTCGGCGATCGGGCTGCTGCCAGCGCTGTAGGCCGGTGAATCAGCCGTTCCCGGAGGCCAGTTCGCGACTGCGGTCGCGGGCGGCCTCCAGGGCGGCGAGCAGCGCGGCCCGTACGCCGTGGTTCTCCAGTTCGCGGATGGCGCTGATGGTGGTCCCCGCGGGGGAGGTGACGGCCTCGCGGAGCTTGACCGGGTGCTCGCCGCTGTCCCGGAGCATGACGGCGGCGCCGATGGCGGCCTGGACGATCAGGTCGTGGGCCTGGGCGCGGGGCAGGCCGAGCAGGATGCCCGCGTCGGTCATCGCCTCGACCAGGTAGTAGAAGTAGGCGGGGCCGGAGCCGGACAGCGCGGTGGCCGCGTCCTGTTGGGACTCGGGGACCCGCAGCGTCTTGCCGACCGGCTTGAAGATCTCCTCGGTGCGGATCAGGTGCGCTTCGGTGGCGTGGCTCCCGGCGGAGATGACGGACATGCCCTCGTCCACCAGGACCGGGGTGTTGGGCATGACCCGTACCACCGGGGTGCCGTCGGCGAGCCGCTCCTGGAGGAACGCGGTGGTGATGCCCGCGGCGGCGGAGACCACCAGGCGGTCGGCGGGGACGTGCGCGGCGAGTTCGTCCAGCAGGGCTGCCATGTCCTGCGGCTTGACGGTGAGGATGAGGGTGTCAGCGGCCTTGGCGGCTTCGACGTTGCTGACCGCGTCGACACCGTACCGGGTACGCAGTTCCGCGGCGCGGTCCGCGCGGCGGGTGGTGACCAGCAGGTCCCCCGGGGCCCAACCGGCTCGGATCATTCCGGAGAGCAGCGCTTCGCCGATCTTTCCGGTGCCTAGTACGGCGACTTTCTGGGGCATCGTGCTTCACCTTTCCGCTGCCGTTCTGGCTGGTTGCCGGGCCATCGTCGCATCTCGGGGTGCGCGTGTGCGGGCCGGTCGCGGGTACGCGTGGGTTTTCCCCACCCGCCCGCTTCTCTGTCCTACGGTGTGCGGCGCCGTAGTGTGGCCGAGCCGAGGGCCAGTACGAGCAGGGCGCTGCCCGCGATGACGGCGAGGTCGCGCAGCAGGTCCGCGTTGGCGGAGGCGTCGAGCGAGACGCGGGTCATGGCGTCGACGGCGTATGACATGGGCAGGGCGTCGGAGACGTAGGACAGCGCGGTCGGCATGGCGCCGCGCGGTACGAACAGGCCGCACAGCAGCAGTTGCGGGAAGATCACCGCGGGCATGAACTGGACGGCCTGGAACTCGCTGGCCGCGAAGGCGCTGACGAACAGCCCGAGCGCGGTGCCGAGCAGTGCGTCGAGCACGGCGACGAGCAGCAGCAGCCAGGTGGAGCCGGCGAGGCTGAGGTGGAGCAGTCCGACGGCGAGGCCGGTGGCGAGGGCGGCCTGGACGATGGCGAGCAGGCCGAAGGCGAGCGCGTAGCCGAGGATCAGCTCGGCCTTATGCAGCGGCATCGACAGCAGACGCTCCAGGGTGCCCGAGGTGCGTTCGCGCAGCGTCGCGATCGAGGTGACCAGGAACATCACGATCAGTGGGAAGACGCCGAGCAGTGCTGGCCCGATGTGGTCGAAGGTCTGCGGGGTGGCGTGGAAGGCCCAGTAGAGCAGGGTGAGCAGAACGAGCGGGACGCCCAGCATGAGGGCGATGGTGCGCGGGTCGTGGCCGAGTTGGCGCAGTACCCGGCGGGCGGTGGCGAGGGTGCGCTGGGCGGTCATCGGGTCGCTTCCTGGTGGTGTGCGGCCTGGTCCACGAGGTGCAGGAAGGCGTCCTCGACGGTGGCGGTGCGGGTGCTGGCGCGTAGTGCGTCGGGGGTGTCGTCGGCGAGCAGTCGTCCGTCGCGCATGAGCAGCAGCCGGTCGCAGCGTTCGGCCTCGTCCATGACGTGGCTGGAGACCAGCAGGGTGGTGCCGTGGTCGGCGGCCAGGCGGTGGAAGAGGTGCCACAGCTCGCGGCGGAGCACCGGGTCGAGTCCGACGGTGGGCTCGTCCAGGACGAGCAGTTCGGGGGTGCCGAGCAGGGCGACGGCGAGCGAGGCGCGGGAGCGCTGGCCGCCGGAGAGGCGGCTGACGAGGTGGTCGGCGTGTGCGGTGAGGTCGACCTCGGCGAGTACCCGGCGAACGGTCGACCGGCGGTCGGCGCGTGCCGTGCCCGGGGCGAGCACGGTGGCGAAGTAGTCCAGGTTCTGACTTACCGTCAGATCTGTGTACACCGAGGGCGCCTGGGTCACGTAGCCGACGCGGGAGCGCAGTACGGGATGGCCCGCGGGGTGGCCCAGGACGTCGAGCCGCCCGGCGACCTTGGCCTGGGCGCCGACCAGGGCGCGCAGCAGCGTGGACTTGCCGCAGCCGCTGGGGCCGAGCAGGCCGGTGACCTGGCCGCGGGGAACGGTGAAGTCGAGGCCCTGGAGGACGGTACGGGCACCGCGGGTCACGGTGAGGCCGGCGGCGCGTACGGCCGGTGGAGCTGAATTCATCACGCGATGAATAATGCGCGTCGGTGCCGCCGGCGTCAAGGGGCGCGGGGTGGGTCTGGCCCCACCCCGGATCGGGCCCTGGAGGCAGTGCCAGCGGCCCGGCGCTCGCCGAAACTGGTGCCATGAGGGGACAAGGGCGAGCACGGCGGAGGACCCACGACCGCGAGCGGCTGGCCCGCCGGGTCCGGCGGGCCGAGCAGTGGAGGGCGCTGGGGCTCGGGCTGCGGATGTTCCGCAGGTCGCTGGGGACCGTGATGCCGCTGGCGGTGGCGCTGGCCGCCACGGCGTTGACGTTCTGCGTGGGACTGGTCTTCCTGGCACCGCCCGCGCTGCGGCTGACCCAGTGCATGGCCAGGCGCGAACGCCGCGTGCTGGCCGAGGAGTTCGGCATCGAGGTCCCGGAGGCGTACAAGCCGCAGGTCACCGTGGAGACGCTGCCCGACGGGCGGTACCGCTTCGGCAGGCGCGTCAAGCGCACGGTGCCGGGCCAGTGGGAGCTCGACTTCCAGCAGTTCACCACCGATCCGGCGATCTGGCGTGATCTGCGCTGGCTGTCCAGTGCCCTGGTGCTCGGGGTGCTGGCCACGGTACCGGCGGCGCTGATCGGCTATGGGCTGATCGGCCAGCTCATACCGGTGATCGCCTGGGGGGCGCACCATCTGGGACAGGGCGACAGCACCGTCTACACCTGGTTTCTGGCCGCGCCCGACGGGGAGCTGTCCTGGCCCGCGCACGTCCTGCTGGGCGCGACGTTCTTCGGCGGGTTCGGGCTGGCCCCGGCCCTGGTCCAACGCTACGGCGCCTGGTCGGCGAAGCTGCTCTCGCCGCCGCGGAACGCCCAGTTGCGGCAGCGGGTGCGGCGGCTCACCGAGACCCGGGCCGACGCCCTCGACGCACAGGCCGCCGAACTGCGCCGGATCGAAAGGGACTTGCACGACGGCGTCCAGGCCCGGCTGGTCGCGATGGGCCTGAACCTGGGCGCGGTCGAGCAGTTGCTGGAGCGCGACCCGGCCGCCGCCAAGGCGCTGCTGGCGCAGTCCCGGGAGGCGTCGGCGACGGCGCTGCGCGAACTGCGCGGCCTGGTGCGCGGGATCCATCCGCCGGTGCTCGCCGAGCGCGGCCTGGCGGACGCGATCAGGGCGCTCGCGCTGGACAGCCCGCTGGCCGTCGAGGTGACCGAGGACCTGCCGGGGCGGGCCGAACCACCGGTGGAGTCCGCGGTGTACTTCGCGGTGAGCGAGCTGCTGACCAACGCGGCCCGGCACGCGGCGGCCGACCGGGTGTGGATCGACGTGCACCACACCGGCGACGCGCTGCGGGTGCAGGTCACCGACGACGGCCGCGGCGGTGCCGACGCCTCCAACGGCAGTGGGCTGCGCGGCGTCGAGCGCAGGCTCGCTACGTTTGACGGCGTGCTGGCCCTGAGCAGTCCCAAGGGCGGACCGACCATCGTGACCCTGGAGCTACCGTGCGCATTGTCCTCGCCGAGGACCTCTACCTCCTACGGGACGGCCTGATCCGGCTGCTTGAGGCTCATGGCTTCGAGATCGCGGCGGCCGTGGAGAGCGGCCCCGAGTTGCAGCGGGCGCTGGTCGAACTGCGGCCGGACGTCGCGGTGGTGGACGTACGGCTGCCGCCGACGTTCACCGACGAGGGGCTGCAGGCCGCGCTGGCCGCCCGGCGCGAGGTGCCGGGCCTGCCGGTGCTCGTACTGTCCCAGCACGTGGAGCAGTTGTACGCGCGCGAGCTGCTGGCGGACGGCTCCGGCGGGGTGGGCTATCTGCTCAAGGACCGGGTGTTCAACGCCGAGCAGTTCACCGACGCGGTACGGCGGGTGGCCGCGGGCGGCACCGCGATGGACCCGGATGTCATCGCCAAGCTGCTGCGCAGCAACGCACGGGACGAGCCGCTGGCCGCGCTGACCCCGCGCGAGCGCGAGGTGCTGGAGCTGATGGCGGAGGGCCGCTCCAACACAGCTGTGGCGGGGCGGCTGTTCATCAGCGAGGGGGCGGTCAGCAAGCACACCACCAGCATCTTCGCCAAGCTGGGCCTGGCCGCCTCGGACGACGACAACCGCCGGGTGCTGGCCGTGCTGGCCTACCTCAACGGGGCGTGACGCGGGTCAACGGCGCTTGCGCCTGCCGGAGTTGGCGGAGCGTGCCGCCGGGTTGCCGGTGCGTGTGGAGCGCCGCCGCTCATACGCCTCACGGGCCCGCTCGTACTCGGTGCGGCGCAGCCGCTCCCCCGGCGCCTCACGCAGGCAGCGCACGAAGTAAGCGAACAGCGAGCCGATGAAGCCGATCAGCAGCAGTCCGCGGTTGTCGCCCCTGGACTCGGGGCGGCGGTTGAAGCCGTCCCAGGTCTGCCGGAAGGCCAGCGCGGTGCAGATGGCGAAGGCCGCGACGAACAGGATCTTGACGAAGGCGCCCACATCGGCGGTGTCGAAGCCCTGGTAGGCGAAGCGCACCACGAACGCCCCGGCCGCCGCGGCGAGCAGCGAGCCGATCGCGAGACCGGCCCGCCGCCAGCCGTAGCCGCCGTCGTGGTGCACCCAGGTGGTACCGAAGAACCGGATGGGCTCGGGCTCCGGGCCACCCTCGTCGCTGCTGCGCTGCTGCTCTGCCTCGCTCACACCGGCAATTGTCACCCGAGCTTGCTGACGTCCCGCACCGCACCCTTGTCGGCACTGGTCGCCATGGCCGCGTACGCCTTGAGCGCGGTGGAGACATGGCGGTCGCGGTCGACCGGGCGGTACACCCCGCCGAGCGCCGCGCGCCGCTCGGCCAGCTCCGACTCGCCCACCTTCAGCTCGACGGACCGGGCCGGAATGTCGATGCGGATCAGGTCACCGTCCCTGACCAGCGCGATCGTTCCGCCGGCCGCCGCCTCCGGGGAGACATGGCCGATCGACAGGCCGGAGGTGCCACCGGAGAACCGGCCGTCGGTGATCAGCGCACACGCCTTGCCCAGGCCGCGGCCCTTGAGGAACGCGGTCGGGTAGAGCATCTCCTGCATGCCCGGCCCGCCCTTGGGTCCCTCGTAGCGGACGACCACCACGTCGCCCTCCTTGACCCGCTTGTTCAAGATCGCGTCGACCGCCTGCTCCTGGGACTCCACGACCACCGCGGGACCCTCGAAGACCAGGATCGACTCGTCCACCCCGGCGGTCTTGACCACACAGCCGTCCACGGCGAGGTTGCCGCGCAGCACCGCGAGGCCGCCGTCGGCGGAGTAGGCGTGCGCGACATCACGGACGCAGCCGGACTCGGCGTCGGTGTCCAGCGAGTCCCACCGCTCGGACTGGGAGAACGCGGTGGCCGAGCGAACGCAGCCGGGCGCCGCGTGGAACAGCTCCACGGCCTCGGGGGACGGGGAGCCGCCGCGGACGTCCCACTTCTTCAGCCAGTCGGCGAGGGACGCCGAGTGCACCGCGTGCACGCTCTCGTCCAGCAGCCCGGCCCGGTGCAGTTCGCCGAGGATCGCCGGGATGCCGCCCGCCCGGTGCACGTCCTCCATGTGGTACGTGCCGTTGGGGGCCACCTTGCACAGGCACGGCACACCGCGGGAGAGCTGGTCGATGTCGGCCATCGTGAAGTCCAGCTCGGCCTCCTGGGCGGCGGCGAGCAGGTGCAGGATCGTGTTGGTCGAGCCGCCCATGGCGATGTCCATGGCCATGGCGTTCTCGAACGCGGCGCGGTTGGCGACGGCGCGCGGCAGGATGGTCGCATCGTCCTGGTCGTAGTACCGCTTCGTGAGCTCGACGACGGTGCGGCCCGCGTCCTCGTACAGCCTCTTGCGGGCGGTGTGGGTGGCGAGCACCGAGCCGTTGCCGGGCAGCGCCAGGCCCAGCGCCTCGACCAGGCAGTTCATCGAGTTGGCGGTGAACATGCCGGAACACGAGCCGCAGGTCGGACAGGCGGCCTCCTCGATCCGGGCCAGGTCCTCGTCGGAGACCGAGTCCGAGACGGCGTCGGACATCGCCGAGATCAGGTCGAGACCGGTGCGCACCGTTCCGTCCACCAGCACGGCCTTGCCGGCCTCCATGGGGCCGCCGGAGACGAAGACCGTGGGGATGTCGAGCCGCAGGGCGGCCATCAACATGCCCGGAGTGATCTTGTCGCAGTTGGAGATGCAGACCAGGGCGTCCGCGCGGTGCGCCTCGACCATGTACTCCACGGAGTCGGCGATCAGGTCCCGGGACGGCAGGGAGTAGAGCATTCCGCCGTGTCCCATGGCGATGCCGTCGTCCACCGCGATCGAGTTGAACTCGCGCGGGATGCCGCCCGCCTGCTTGATGGCGTCGGAGACGATACGGCCCACGGGGGCGAGGTGGGTGTGGCCGGGCACGAACTCGGTGAAGCTGTTGGCCACCGCGATGATCGGCTTGCCGAAGTCCTCACCGGCTACGCCTGCCGCGCGCAGCAGCGCGCGGGCTCCCGCCATGTTGCGGCCGTGGGTGACCGTACGTGACCTCAGCTCGGGCACGGGACCTCACTCCTCGAATTCGTGGGCGCCTTCCGAGGGTACGCCTACCGTGTCGGGATGCGGACGTGCCGTCCGCGATCCGGACAGCCTCACTCGGCGGCGGTCAGGTAGCGCTGGATGGTGGGCGCCACGTACGCGACGATCTCCTCCTCCGTCGCCGAGGCCAGCGGCTCCACCTTGAGCACGTAGCGCACCAGCACCACGCCGATCAACTGCGCGGCGGCCAGTTCCGCGCGCAGCCGGGCGTCCGGCAGGTCCAGCTCGCCCGCCACCTTCAGCAGCACCCGGCGCAGTACGAAGCCGCGCAGTACGCCCGCCGCCGTCTCGTTGGTGACCGCCGAGCGCACCACGGCGAGCAGCGGGGCACGGGTCGCCGGGTTGTGCCACACCGACAGGAAGTAGCGGGCCAGCCGCTCCCCCACCTGGTCGGGACCCGCGGCCAGCACGTCGGGCACGCCCAGCGCGGGCGCGAAGCTGACCTCGATCGCCGCCTCGAAGATCTGCTCCTTGGCGCCGAAGTAGTGGTGGACCAGCGCCGGGTCGACCTCGGCGGCCTTGGCGATCGCCCGGATCGAGGTCTTGTCGTAGCCGCGCTCGGCGAACACGCCACGGGCGGCGCCCAGGATCCGCTCCCGGGTGCCGGAGTCACCGGCGCGGGCACCGGTGGGACGGCCACGGCGGCGTCGGGTGGGCGGCTGCTCGTGTTCGGTCATCGGGTGCGGCCGACCCCCGCCTCGGAGGCCAGGTGCAGCCGGGTGAAGGCCAGGGCCTCGGCCAGGTCGGCCTCACGTTCGGCGGCGGACATCGCCCGCCGGGTGTTGACCTCGACCACCACATGGCCGCTGAAGCCGCTCGCGGCCAGCCCCTCCAGCAGTTCGGCGCACGGCTGGCTGCCCCGGCCGGGCACCAGGTGCTCGTCCTTGGCAGAACCGTTTCCGTCGGCAAGGTGCACATGTGCCAGCCGGTCGCCCATCCGGTCGACCATCTCCAGCGCATCGTTGCGGGCCGTCGCGGTGTGCGAGAGGTCGACCGTGAAGTGCCGGAAGTCCTCCTTGGTGGGGTCCCAGTCGGGGGCGTACGCCAGCATCTCGCGGTCGCGGTAGCGCCACGGGTACATGTTCTCCACCGCGAACCGGACATCGGTCTCGTCGGCCATCCGCCAGACGCCCCGCACGAAGTCCCGGGCGTAGTTGCGCTGCCACCGGAAGGGCGGATGCACCACGACCGTGGACGCGCCCAGCCGCTCGGCGGCGCTGCGGGCGCGTTGCAGCTTGATCCACGGATCGGTGGACCAGACCCGCTGGGTGATCAGCAGACACGGTGCGTGGACGGCCAGGATCGGCACGCCGTGGTAGTCCGACAGGCGGCGCAGCGCCTCGATGTCCTGGCTGACCGGGTCCGTCCAGACCATCACCTCGACGCCGTCGTAGCCCAGTCGGGCGGCGATCTCGAAGGCGGTCGCGGTGGACTCCGGGTATACGGACGCGGTCGACAGGGCGACCTTGGCGTCCGGCACCGTCACGGCACGGCGCTTCGCCGTGCCTCCTGCGCGCGGGGTGCGCTGCGGGTGCGGGTGCGTTGGGTCGGCCACGGGCAACAGCGTACGGGGGCACCGGCGCACGGCGAGCGTGATCCCGGTTACCCCGGGTGGGGGGTGGTCCCGGGTAGGCGCGTCGGCCCCGGGTGGAAGTGCCGGACTAGATCCGGTCGAGCCGCCGCAAGATGACTCCCTCCCGCAGCGCCCAGGGGCAGATCTCCAGCTCGTCCAGCTCGAACAGGTCCATCGCGCCCTCCGCCACCAGCGCGCCCGCCAGCAACTGGCGGGCACGCCCCGCGGACACCCCGGGCAGCATCGCCCGCTCTGCCGCGGTCATGTTCGCCAGCCGCGGCACCCACTCCTCCAGCGCCCGCCGCCCCAGCGTGCGCTGCACGTACAGCCCCTCCGCGGAGCGGGCCGCGCCCGCGATCCGGGCGAGTTGCTTGAACGTCTTGGACGTACCGACCACATGGTCCGGCGTGCCGAGCCGGGCGAACTCGGAGACCGTCCGGGCGATCTCCGCCCGGACGTGCTTGCGCAGCGCCCGCACGTCCTCCGCCGAAGGCGGATCACCGGGCAGACCGGCGGCCGTGAGCCGCCCCGCGCCCAGCGGCAGCGAGACCGCCGCGTCCGGCTGCTCGTCGATCCCGTAGGCGACCTCCAGCGAGCCGCCGCCGATGTCCAGCACCAGCAGCCGTCCGGCCGACCAGCCGAACCAGCGGCGGGCGGCCAGGAAGGTCAGCCGGGCCTCGTCCTCGCCGGAGAGCACGGCCAGCTCGGTGCCGGTCTCCTGGGCGACCCGGGCCAGCACCTGCTCACCGTTGGCCGCCTCCCGTACCGCCGAGGTGGCGAACGGAAGGACCTCCTCCACGCCCTTGTCCTCGGCGACCTGCCGGGCCTCCAGGATCTGCGCGATCAGCTGCTCGACGCCCGCGTCGTCGATGGCCCCCTTCTCGTCGAGCAGTTCGGCCAGCTTCAGCTCCGCCTTGTGGGAGTACGCGGGCTGTGGCCGCGCGCCCGGATGCGCGTCCACCACCAGCAGGTGGACGGTGTTGGACCCCACGTCGAGTACTCCGAGTCGCATAGCCAAGACGCTAGCGCGTCCGTACGCCGCGGTGAGCGGGGGCAGCCCCTACCCTGGACCGCGTGGCAAAGGCGGCAAAGGTGAAGAAGTCGAAGAAGAAGCAGCAGCGGGACGCGGCCGACGAGGTCGGTCTGGACTTCCCGCGGGCCTGGGTCGAGTTTCCCGACCCGGCCGATGACGAGCAGGTCTTCCGATGTGACCTGACCTGGCTCACCTCCCGCTGGACGTGTGTGTTCGGCCGCGGTTGCCAGGGCATCGAGGCGGGCCGGGCCAGCGACGGCTGCTGCACGCTGGGCGCGCACTTCTCGGACGAGGACGACGAGGCGCGGGTCGCCAAGCACGCGGCCCGGCTGACCCCGCAGACCTGGCAGCTGTACGACATCGGTACCGGCCCGGAGGGCTGGGCCGAGGTCAACGAGGACGGCGACCGGCAGACCCGCCGGGTGGACGGCGCGTGCGTCTTCCTGAACCGGCCGGGGTTCCCGGGCGGCGAGGGCTGCGCACTGCACACGCTGGCGCTGCGCGAAGGCCGCGAGCCGCTGGAGACCAA
Source organism: Streptomyces silvisoli (assembly GCF_029269905.1). Classification (NCBI taxonomy): domain Bacteria; kingdom Bacillati; phylum Actinomycetota; class Actinomycetes; order Kitasatosporales; family Streptomycetaceae; genus Streptomyces; species Streptomyces silvisoli. The sequence goes on from NZ_JARJBC010000016.1 coordinate 11,767, forward strand.
GCCGGACGTGTGCTGGCAGCTGCCGATCCGCCGGACGTACGAGTGGGTGGACCGGCCCGATGACAGCCGGGTGCTGGTGGTGTCGATCGGCGAGTACGACCGGCGCGGCTGGGGCCCGGGCGGGCACGACCTGCACTGGTGGTGCACCAGCGCCACCTCCGCGCACGGAGGCGGCGAACCGGTCTACCTGTCGTACCGGCCGGAGCTCACCGAGCTGATGGGTTCGGCCGGATACGGCAAGCTGGCGGAGCTGTGCGAGGCGCGGCTGGCCGCGCAGTTGCCCCTGGTGGCCCCCCACCCGGCGGATCCGGCGTAGCCCCTGCCGGGGCGGGGGTACGGGTCTGTGTCTTTCGGGGCGTCCGCCGAACCCCCGCTCACTCGGGGCAAGCCCCCGATGCCCCGGTTATGACGCCGACGCCCGAGGTGTCGGCGTCGTGGTGGCGGAGGGGGTCGGGGAGGGCTGGCCCTGGCCCTCGATGGTGACCATGGCGCCGGACGGCGTGAAGACGATGCGGCCCCGCCAGGGGCCGGCCGGTTCCGCCTGGCGGTTCACGGTCACCGTCACCGTGACGCTCTCGCCAGGGCTCAACTGACCCGCCGCGAGGCTGAGTTGGAGCCAGGACGCGCCCGTCGAGGCGGCCCAGTGGATCGGTGAGCCGCCCTCGTTGGTCAGTGTGATCAGCGTGTCGGTGCCGGCCGGCTGGGCACTGACGGTGAGTCGGCCCGGGGACGGCGCGCCGCTGCCGCCGGAGCCGGACGGGGACGGTGAACCGGGCGCGCCGGGTGCGGACGACACGCTGCCCGTACCGCTCGGCGAGGCGCCCGGGCTGCCGGGCAGCGCGCTGGGGCCGCCGCTGCCGTCCTTGCGTCCGCGCTCCTCCGCGAGCCGCCCGCTGCTGCCCGCCTTCTGGTACGAGTAGCCGTCACCGCCGTCCGCCTCGGTGGCGGAGACGGTGGTGGCGTCCTGGCTCTCCCCGGTGTGCGGGGCGCTGCGGTACGCGGCCCACAGCGCCAGGGCCGGGGCGGCCACCACGGCCGCGACCACCGTGGTGGTCACCGCGCGGTGCCGGATCAGCGCGCGGCGGGCGGCCCGGTCCTTGCTGTCCACCGGGAAGCCCCGCCGGTCGAAGTGCGGTACCGGACGGTGCCCACCGGCGCGCATGGCGCGCAGCGAGTGCTGCATGGCGCTGTGCGCGGCCTGCCGCGGCGCCTCCAGTACGGAGAGCACGGACGGGGTGGCGGTGCCCGGCCACGGTCCGGCGGCCACCGCCTGTTCCGCGGTGAGGCGGCACGCCGGGCACTCGTCGACGTGCCGTACGAGTTCCCGGCGCAGCGCCGTACCGAGCAGCACCTGGGTGTCCCCGGCGAGCCGGGCGACGGCCGGGCAGCTGCCGAGTTCGACCACCGCCAGCGCGGTGCGGGTGCGTTCGATCTCGCAGGCGGCTCGGGAGAGCAGGGCGCGGGCGATCTCCCGGTCCATTCCGGTGACCATCGCGATCTCGCGTTCGGACAGCTGGTGCCGTACGGCGAGTTCGATGGCCTCGCGCTGTTCCGGGCTGGTTCCGGCGGCCTCCGGCCAGGCGAGGGCGGCGAGTTCGCGGCGGCGCTCCTGGGCGGCCTGCTGCGAGGTCTCCGGTGAGCCGACGGCGGGGCGCCCCTCGGCGAGGCGGCGCAGGCAGGCCCAGCGGGCGATGGCGTACAGCCAGGGGCGGCGCAACTCGGGGTCGCGCAGCCGTCCCCGGTAGCGCTCGGCGACGGCGAGGGTGTCGCCGAGCGCGGCGACGGCGGTGTCGCGTTCGCACAGCACCGACAGGCAGTAGGTGAACAGCCCGTCCAGATACGGCTCGTACGGCGAGGGAGCGGGGCCGGGCACGCGGCGGCCGACTCGCGGCACGGCCCGGTGCGCACCGGTGATGGTGGGGGGCGACTGGGGGTGTTCGGGCCTGCTCATCACTGGGCGACGGTAGGGCGGCGATTAGCGCCATCCCACCCCCGATCGCAAGGTTTAACCCTTTCGGGTGCACTTCACCCGCAAAGGAGGACACCAGGTTCGGCCATATGGGTGACGCCGTACCGGGCCAACGGCGCACCACCCGGGTGCCTGCGGTGCCAGGCCGTCTTGCGGCATGCCGCCGCGAGTGAGCCGAAGGGCGCGCCGGTCCCGACGGCGACGAGGACGGCGGAGGGAGCGGCGGGGGACCGGCCGCTCGACGTGGAGTGCCGAGACCGGGGCAAAGCGCCCGGAGGCGAGAGAGCCCGGACCAGGGTTGTCGGACCCCACCGCTACGGTGGCGGTCATGGCTGCCCGTACGCGTACGACCGCAAAGGACCGACCGTCCTATCGCTGCACCGAGTGCGGCTGGACCACCGTCAAGTGGGTCGGCCGGTGCGGGGAGTGCCAGACGTGGGGCACCGTCGAGGAGTACGGCGCCGCCCCCGCCGTGCGCACCACCGCGCCGGGCCGGGTCACCGCACCGGCGCGGCCGATCGGGCAGGTCGACGGGCGGCAGGCGACCGCTCGCGGCACGGGCGTGCCGGAGCTGGACCGGGTGCTGGGCGGCGGCCTGGTGCCGGGCGCCGTGGTGCTGCTGGCGGGCGAGCCGGGGGTCGGCAAGTCGACGCTGCTGCTGGACGTGGCGGCGAAGGCGGCCAGCGGCCAGGCCAGGACGCTGTATGTGACGGGAGAGGAGTCCGCCGGGCAGGTGCGGCTGCGGGCGGACCGGATCGGGGCGATCAGCGACCATCTGTACCTCGCTGCGGAGACCGATCTGAGCGCGGTCCTCGGCCATCTGGACGACGTCAAGCCCGCGTTGCTGGTGCTGGACTCGGTGCAGACCGTGGCCTCGCCGGAGATCGACGGCGCGCCGGGCGGGATGGCGCAGGTCCGCGAGGTGGCCGGGGCGCTGATCCGGGCGTCCAAGGAGCGCGGGATGTCCACGATCCTGGTCGGCCACGTCACCAAGGACGGTGCGATCGCGGGTCCCCGGCTGCTGGAGCACCTGGTCGACGTGGTGCTGCACTTCGAGGGCGACCGGCATGCCCGGCTGCGGCTGATCCGCGGAGTGAAGAACCGGTACGGCGCGACCGACGAGGTGGGCTGCTTCGAACTGCACGACGAGGGCATCACGGGCCTGGCCGACCCGTCGGGCCTGTTCCTGACCCGGCGTGACGAGGCGGTGCCGGGCACCTGTCTGACCGTCACGCTGGAGGGCCGCCGCCCGCTGGTCGCCGAGGTGCAGGCGCTCACCGTCGCCTCGCAGATCCCCTCGCCGCGGCGGACCACCTCGGGGCTGGAGACCTCGCGGGTGTCGATGATGCTGGCGGTGCTGGAGCAGCGCGGCCGCATCCACCAGATCGGCAAGTGCGACATCTACAGCGCCACGGTGGGCGGGGTGCGGTTGTCCGAGCCGTCCGCCGATCTGGCTGTGGTGCTCGCGCTGGCCAGCGCGGCCAGCGACACACCACTGCCCAAGAACCTGGTGGCGATCGGCGAGGTGGGCCTGGCGGGCGAGGTCCGGCGGGTCACCGGGGTGCAGCGGCGGCTCGCGGAGGCGGCCCGGTTGGGCTTCACCCATGCCCTGGTGCCGCAGGATCCGGGCAAGGTCCCGGCGGGCATGCGGGTGACCGAGGTGGCCGACGTCAGCGAGGCCCTGCGGGTCCTTCCGGCCCGGGGCCGCACGCGCTAGCGGGCACCGGCAGCCCTCGGCGGCGGTGGCGTGGCCGGTAGACTTTGCCCTGGTCTCGCCCGTCCGGGCATCCGTACGACCGGAGGAGAGCAGTGGCAGCCAACGACCGGGCAGCGGCTTCCGGCAGGTCTGGCGGGGGTTCCGGCACCGACGGGCTCATGCGCGCCTCGCTCAGCGCGGTAGCGCCCGGTACGGAGCTGCGGGACGGTCTGGAGCGGGTGGTCCGCGGCAACACCGGCGGGCTGATCGTGCTGGGCATGGACAAGACCGTGGAGTCGCTGTGTACCGGGGGCTTCGTACTGGACGTGGAGTTCACCGCGACCCGGCTGCGCGAGCTGTGCAAGCTGGACGGCGCGGTGATCATGGACCGGGACATCACCAAGATCCTGCGCGCGGGCGTCCAGCTCGTCCCGGACCCGACCATCCCCACCGAGGAGACCGGCACCCGGCACCGCACCGCGGACCGGGTCAGCCGGCAGGTGGGCTTCCCGGTGGTATCGGTCAGCCAGTCGATGCGGCTGATCGCGCTGTACGTCGGCGGGCAGCGCCGGGTGCTGGAGGACTCGGCGGCGATCCTGTCCCGCGCCAACCAGGCGCTGGCCACGCTGGAACGTTACAAGCTGCGGCTGGACGAGGTGGCGGGCACGCTGTCCGCGCTGGAGATCGAGGACCTGGTCACCGTGCGGGACGTGACGGCGGTGGCGCAGCGGCTTGAGATGGTGCGCCGGATCGCCACCGAAATCGACGAGTACGTGACCGAGTTGGGCACCGACGGGCGCCTGCTGTCGCTCCAGCTGGACGAGTTGATCGCGGGCGTGGAGCCGGAGCGCGAGCTGGTGGTGCGGGACTACGTACCGGAGCCCACCGCGAAGCGCACCCGTACCGTCGGCGACGCGCTGGCCGAGCTGGACTCGCTGCCGCAGAGCGAACTGATCGAACTGACCACCGTGGCCCGGGCGTTGGGCTACACCGGCTCGCCTGAGTCCCTGGACACCGCGGTCAGCCCGCGCGGCTACCGGCTGCTGGCCAAGGTGCCCCGGCTGCCGAACACCGTCATAGAGCGGCTGGTCGAGCACTTCGGCGGTCTGCAGAAGCTGCTGGCGGCCAGCGTGGACGACCTGCAGATGGTGGAGGGCGTCGGCGAGGCCCGGGCCCGTTCGGTCCGCGAGGGCCTGTCCCGTCTGGCGGAGTCCTCCATCCTGGAGCGGTACGTCTAGTTCCGGCCCTCAGGAACCCCCGTTGAGGGTGAACGTGGTCTGCGCGGAACCGATTCCGCCCGTGGTGACCTTGACCTGGTAGTTGCCGGAGGGCGCGGTCTGCGCGCCGGACGGCGAGGCGCACTGCGGGACGCTCAGGGTGCGGTCCCACTGGACGTAGAAGCTGGTCGAACCACCGGCCGGGACCTGGAGCGGGTAGGCCTCACGGGTGGGCGGGCAGTCGTCCGAGGCCCACACGTGGTGGCCGGAGCCGTCCACGATGGTGACCACCGCGGCGGTGCTGCCGAAGTCCACCTTGCAGGCGCTGCCACCGGAGTTGACCGCCGTCAGCTCGAACTTGGGCTTGTCGGTGAGGTCGTAGGTGTTCTTCACGCTGCGCAGCTTCAACTGCACCTGTGCGGAAGCGCAGTCGGGCAGCGCGGAGTCCGCCGGAAGCGGCGGCGGGTTGCCACCGGAACCGGAACCACCGCCAGACGAGCCGCCGGAGGAACCGGAGTTGGCGCCCCCGGCGCCCCCGCCGCCCGCGTTGCCGCCGGAGCCTCCGGACGAGCTGGTGCCGCCGGTGTCGCGGCCGCCCGGCCGTGCGGTGATGCCGGTCTGGCTGCTCGTCGGACCTGGGGTGATGGAAGGAACCGGAGTACGGCCGCCGGGCCCCTGCGCCTCGCCCTTGTGCCCGGCGTTGCTGTCACCGCCGGGCAGCAGCATCCAGACTATGAGCCCGACGAGGAGCACGAACAGGCCCAGCACAACTGCCCGCCGCCGCCAGTAGATGGAGGAGGGCAGGGGGCCCACCGGGTTGCGCAGATTGCCCACGCACCAAACTCTATGGGAGATCCGACGCCGCTCTGTGCACCACCCGCCGCACGGACCTCAACTCTTTGCAGCTCTTCATATGTTTCGACGCCGCCGGAACGGTGTGGAAGGATCGAACACGTCATGACCACCGATACCGCCCGTACCACCGGGAACGCCGCCGCCACGCTGCACCTGCCGGTGAACGCCTGGTACGAGGCCAACGCCCGCGATCTGCCCTGGCGCCGCCCGGAGGCCGGTGCGTGGGGGGTCATGGTCAGCGAGTTCATGCTCCAGCAGACTCCGGTCTCGCGGGTGCTGCCCATGTACGAGCAGTGGCTGGCCCGGTGGCCTCGCCCGGCCGACCTGGCCGCCCAGCCGCCCGGCGAGGCGGTGCGAGCCTGGGGGCGGCTCGGCTACCCGCGCCGTGCGCTGCGGCTGCACGCCGCCGCGAACGCCATCACCGAGCGGCACGGCGGTGAAGTCCCCAGCGACCACGCCGAGTTGCTGGCGCTGCCCGGGGTCGGCGAGTACACGGCGGCCGCGGTCGCCTCGTTCGCCTACGGCCAGCGGCATCCGGTGCTGGACACCAACGTGCGCCGGGTGTTCGCCCGTGCGGTCAGCGGCCTGCAGTACCCGCCGAACGCCACCACGGCGGCGGAGCGGCGCCTGGCGCGCCAGTTGCTGCCGGACGAAGAGGCCACGGCGGCGCGTTGGGCGGCGGCCACGATGGAACTGGGCGCGCTGGTCTGCGTGGCGCGCGGTCCGCAGTGCGGGCGGTGCCCGATCGCGGCGCGGTGCGCATGGCGGCTGGCCGGGTTCCCGGAGCACGACGGTCCGCCGCGGCGCGGCCAGTCGTACGCGGGGACCGATCGGCAGGTGCGCGGCAAGCTTCTTGCCGTACTACGCGAATCCCGTGAACCCGTGACGCAAGCCACACTTGATGCGGTTTGGGACGAACCGGTACAACGGGCCCGGGCGTTGGACGGCCTGGTGGCCGACGGTCTGGTGGAGCCCGTCGCACCGGGCGTGTACCGCCTGCCCGTTGAGTGAGCGGCCGTCAGCGCGCTGTGACCGCGCAGTGATCGTCAGGGCCGTTGGTTCCGGTTGTTACACAACCGATGGGTTCCTGTGAAACCGCTGTGCGCCCAAGGTCGGGGTATCCGCAACAGCCGGTCCCTAGCGTCCTTCCCTGCGTCCTTCCTTTCTCGGGTTGACCAACCGATCGGACGCGAACGGTGACACCACGGCAACGGGACGTTTGGAGGCGGTCATGGCGGCGGACTCGGCGATCGACGGCAAGACGCTGGACTTCGAGGAGTACGTGCGAGCCCGGCAGGACTCGCTGCTCCGCAGCGCGCGCCGACTGGTCCCCGACCCCGTGGACGCCCAGGACCTGGTGCAGACCGCGCTGTGCCGTACGTTCCCGCGCTGGGAGCGGATAGCGGACAAGGGCCTGGCCGACGCCTACATGCGCCGGGTGATGATCAACACCCGGACCGAGTGGTGGCGCGCCCGCAAACTGGACGAGGTGCCCACCGAGAACCTCCCGGACGCCAGCATCGACGACGGAACCGAGCAGCACGCGGACCGCGCCATGCTGCTGGGCGCGCTCGCGGTGCTCGCCCCCAAGCAGCGGCAGGTCGTCGTACTGCGACACTGGGAGCAGATGAGCACCGAGGAGACCGCCAAGGCGCTGGGGATGTCCATCGGGACGGTCAAGAGCACCCTGCACCGCGCCCTGGCCCGGCTGCGCGAGGAGCTTGAGCGCACCGCGTACGGCCAGGAGCACGTCGACGGGGAGCCAGGGGAGGGCGCGTGCGCCGCATAGCCCCGTCCCCTTGGCGATGCGCACTGCTGACCGCCGCGCTCGCGCCGCTGGTGCTGATCACCGGCTGCGCCGAGGGCGGCGGTGTGCGTGTCGAGGGGACCGCCGGCACCGCCGCGGTGAGTTCCTCGCCCTCGCTACGGCCGACGCCGGCCACCAAGGTCGATCCGGTCGCACTGCTGAGCAACGACCCCAAGGTCGGCACCGACATAAAGCGGAACCTCAAGCCGTGCGCGGGCCACGAATACCCCATCGACACCAGCTACGGGAACCTGACCGGAAACTCTGTGCCCGATGTGGTGATAAACGTCCAGACTTGCGCGGATGGCGTGGGACTGGGTAGTTACGTCTACCGTATGGAGAACGGCGAATACACCGATGTCTTCGGGGACGAGCAGCCGCCTGTCTACATTGACATCGACAAGGGCGACCTGGTGCTGACGCGGCAGGTCTACGGGCCCGAGGACAAGGTGTGCTGTCCGTCCGGTGAGGACGTGATCACGTACCACTGGACGGGCGACCGGTTCGCCGAGACCGCCCGCACCCACAGCGACTACGGAAAAAAGGCCGCCGATGGCTGACACTCATGTCCTGTTCGTGGAGGACGACGACGTGATCCGCGAAGCGACGCAGCTCGCCCTGGAGCGCGACGGCTTCAAGGTGACCGCCGTCCCGGACGGGATCGTCGGCCTGGAGGCGTTCCGCGCCCGGCAGCCGGACATCGCGCTGCTCGACGTGATGGTGCCCGGCCTCGACGGAGTCAGCCTGTGCCGCCGGATCCGGGACGAGTCCACGGTTCCGGTGATCATGCTGTCGGCACGCGCCGACTCCATCGACGTGGTGCTGGGCCTGGAGGCCGGGGCCGACGACTACGTCACCAAGCCGTTCGACGCCGCGGTCCTGGTGGCCCGGATCCGGGCCGTGCTGCGCCGCTTCGGGCACGCCACCGCGCACGGCGGAAGGGAATCCTCCGCCGAGGACGACGGATCGCTGCGGTTCGGCGACCTGGAGATCGACACCGACGGCATGGAGGTACGGCGCGGTGGTGAGCCGGTATCGCTCACCCCGACCGAGATGCGGCTGCTGCTGGAGTTCTCCGCCGCGCCCGGCTCGGTCCTCTCCCGTGACCGGCTGCTGACCAGCGTCTGGGACTACGACTGGGGCGGCGACACCCGGGTCGTGGACGTCCATGTGCAGCGGCTTCGCACCAAGATCGGCCAGGACCGGATAGAGACGGTGCGTGGCTTCGGATACAAGCTCAGGGCCTGAGCGACCGTGGCCCCCTTGAACCGTGCCGCACTCCGCCGCGCTGGGCTGCGCTGGCCCGGGCTGCGCTGGAAGCTGACGGTGGCGATAGCGGCGGTCTCCGCGCTGGTCGCGCTGGCCATGGCCGTGGTGGTGCACAACGCGGCGCACCTCAGCATGCTCAACAGCGCCCGGGAACTACAGGACCAGCGGGTGCAGGTCGCGGCGCGGATCTACCAGTCCAACCACCGGCTGGTGATCTCGGCCAAGATCAACGACCCCAATCTGCCCGCACCGCTGAAGGCCGCTGCGGCGAAGGGACTTCGCGCCACCTACATCAAGAGGGTCAGCGGGGAGCCCATCGTCTGGGCCGAGATGCCGCTGCCCAACAACAAGGTCATCTCGCTCTACGACCGCTCCCCCGACCTCGCCCAGGTGCTCTCCGACCTGGACGGGGTGCTGATCGCGGGCTCGGTCGCGGTGGTGCTGGCCGGGGCGGCGCTGAGCGTGATCGTCGGCGGACAGCTCTCCCGGCGGCTGCGCAAGGCGGCCGTCGCGGCACGTGCGGTGGCGGGCGGCGAGCCGGACGTACGGGTACGGGACGCGGTGGGGCGCCGGGTACGGGACGAGACCGACGAGTTGGCGCGGGCGGTGGACGAGATGGCCGACGCGCTGCAGAAGCGGCTGGAGGCCGAGCGACGGGTCACCGCGGACATCGCGCACGAGCTGCGTACTCCGGTCACCGGCCTGGTCACCGCCGCCGAGCTGCTGCCGCCGGGCCGCCCCTCGGAGCTGGTGCGGGACCGGGCGCAGGCGCTGCGCACGCTGGTGGAGGACGTGCTGGAGGTCGCCCGGCTGGACGGCGCGGAGGAGCGCGCCGACCTCCAGGAGGTGGCGCTGCCGGAGTTCGTCCGCCGCCGGGTGCGCGGGCTCGCGCCGGAGGCGACCGTCGAGGTGGTACGGGACGCGTGGGTGCAGACGGATCCGCGGCGCCTGGAGCGCATCCTGGGCAATCTGCTGGCCAACGCGGTCCGGCACGGCAAGGGGCCGGTCGAGGTGATGGTGGACGGCACGGTCGTGCGGGTCCGCGACCATGGGCCGGGGTTCCCCGACGTGCTGCTCCAGGACGGGCCGAGCCGGTTCCGCACCGGCAGCAGCGACCGGGCGGGCCAGGGCCACGGCTTGGGCCTGACCATCGCCACCGGCCAGGCCCGGGTCCTGGGCGCCACCCTCTCCTTCCACAACGCCGCCGACGAGGATGGCGGCGGCGCCATAGCCGAACTCCACCTTCCACCCGCCCAGCCGGACGCGTAGCGGCCCCGAGGGCCGGTTTACGGGCGGGGGGTGCGGTCGGCTTGCACGGGCAGCCTCCGTACCGAGGGGGTTACGGGGATATACCGCCTCTTTTGGGAAATTTTTCCTGATCAGGCCAAAACTTCCCGGTGCCGCGGATCGGTAGGCAGGACGCATGTCCATCGGGCACCGTTGTGCCCCAGTTCGGCGAGGAGTTTCATGTCGTCCCTCAAGCGTCGGATCGCCCAGGTCACCCTGCTGGCCACCGCAAGCACCCTGCCCGTCATCGCCTCGGCGGGCTCCGCCAGTGCTGTGGGGGCCGACCTCGGCCCGCTGGTGGAGCGGGTGGCCAAGACGGCCGTACCGCTCGTCGCCAACACGCTGAACGGCTTGCAGGGCCGCCATGGCGCGGCCCCGCTGAGCAACGCCATCGGCCAGAGCGGCGGCATGGCCTCCCCGGGCGGCCTGTGACCGACACGCGCAAAGGGGTCGGCCCCGGAACCACATGGGTTTCGGGGCCGACCCCTTCTGTGTCCGCGTCTGTCAGACGTCCTTGCTGAGGTTCGGGCCGGCGCCACCCCTGCCCGCGGCCTCAACCGGCGGAGCGTCCGCCACCGTGACCTTCTCCTCGCCGCGGAAGGTGAAGGTCTTCTCCTCGCCTTCGCCCTCCGTGCCGACGACCACGATGTGACCGGGGCGCAGCTCGTTGAAGAGGATCTTCTCCGAGAGCTGGTCCTCGATCTCCCGCTGGATCGTGCGGCGCAGCGGCCGGGCACCCAGGATCGGGTCGTAGCCCTTCTTGGCGAGCAGCGACTTGGCCTCCTGGCTGAGCTCGATGCCCATGTCCCGGTCCTTGAGCCGCTCGTCCACCTTGGCGATCATGAGGTCGACGATCTGGATGATGTCGTCCTCGCTGAGCTGGTGGAAGACCACGATGTCGTCGACACGGTTGAGGAACTCGGGCCGGAAGTGCTGCTTCAGCTCCTCGCTGACCTTCGCCTTCATCCGCTCGTACCCGGTCTTGACGTCACCCGCGGCGGCGAAGCCGAGGTTGAAGCCCTTGGAGATATCCCGGGTACCGAGGTTCGTGGTCATGATGATGACCGTGTTCTTGAAGTCGACCACCCGGCCCTGGGAGTCGGTCAGGCGACCGTCCTCCAGAATCTGCAACAGCGAGTTGAAGATATCCGGGTGGGCCTTTTCGACCTCGTCGAACAGCACCACCGAGAACGGCTTACGGCGCACCTTTTCGGTGAGCTGGCCGCCCTCTTCGTAGCCGACGTAACCGGGAGGCGAGCCGAAGAGGCGGGAAACGGTGTGCTTCTCGCTGAACTCCGACATGTCGAGCTGAATCAGCGCGTCCTCGTCGCCGAAGAGGAATTCGGCGAGCGTCTTGGACAGCTCGGTCTTACCCACACCGGACGGACCGGCGAAGATGAACGAGCCACCGGGACGCTTGGGGTCCTTCAGACCCGCACGAGTGCGTCGAATGGCCTGGGAGAGCGCCTTGATGGCGTCCTTCTGGCCGATGACGCGCTTGTGCAGCTCGTCCTCCATGCGCAGCAGGCGGGAGGACTCCTCCTCGGTGAGCTTGAAGACCGGGATACCGGTGGCCGTGGCCAGGACCTCGGCGATCAGCTCCTCGTCGACCTCGGCGACGACGTCCATGTCGCCGGCCTTCCACTCCTTCTCCCGCTTGGTCTTCGCGGAAAGCAGCTGCTTCTCCTTGTCACGGAGCGAGGCGGCCTTCTCGAAGTCCTGGGAGTCGATGGCCGACTCCTTCTCCCGGCGCACGTCGGCGATCTTCTCGTCGAACTCGCGCAGGTCCGGCGGAGCGGTCATCCGGCGGATGCGCATCCGGGAACCGGCCTCGTCGATCAGGTCGATCGCCTTGTCCGGCAGGAAGCGGTCGGAGATGTAGCGGTCGGCCAGGGTGGCCGCCGCGACCAGGGCCGCGTCGGTGATCGAGACACGGTGGTGCGCCTCGTACCGGTCGCGCAGGCCCTTGAGGATCTCGATGGTGTGGGGCAGCGACGGCTCGGCGACCTGGATGGGCTGGAAGCGGCGCTCCAGGGCCGCGTCCTTCTCCAGGTGCTTGCGGTACTCGTCGAGCGTCGTGGCGCCGATGGTCTGCAGCTCGCCCCGCGCCAGCATCGGCTTGAGGATGCTCGCGGCGTCGATCGCGCCCTCGGCGGCACCCGCACCCACCAGGGTGTGGAGCTCGTCGATGAACAGGATGATGTCGCCGCGGGTGCGGATCTCCTTGAGCACCTTCTTCAGGCGCTCCTCGAAGTCACCGCGGTAGCGCGACCCGGCCACCAGCGCGCCGAGGTCGAGGGTGTAGAGCTGCTTGTCCTTGAGCGTTTCGGGAACCTCGCCCTTGACGATGGCCTGGGCCAGGCCCTCGACAACGGCGGTCTTGCCGACACCGGGCTCGCCGATGAGGACGGGGTTGTTCTTGGTACGGCGGGACAGCACCTGCATGACCCGCTCGATCTCCTTCTCGCGCCCGATGACCGGGTCGAGCTTGGTCTCGCGAGCGGCCTGCGTCAGGTTGCGGCCGAACTGGTCGAGGACCAGGGAGGTCGAGGGCGTGCCCTCGGCCGGGCCGCCGGCCGTGGCCGACTCCTTGCCGCCCTGGTAGCCGGAGAGCAGCTGGATGACCTGCTGCCGCACCCGGTTCAGGTCGGCGCCGAGCTTCACGAGGACCTGGGCGGCCACGCCCTCGCCCTCGCGAATCAGGCCGAGCAGGATGTGCTCCGTACCGATGTAGTTGTGGCCGAGCTGGAGGGCCTCACGGAGCGACAGCTCCAGGACCTTCTTGGCGCGCGGGGTGAAGGGAATGTGCCCGGACGGGGCCTGCTGGCCCTGGCCGATGATCTCCTCCACCTGCTGGCGGACCGCCTCGAGCGAAATCCCGAGGCTCTCCAGGGCCTTAGCGGCGACACCCTCACCCTCGTGGATCAGGCCCAGGAGGATGTGCTCGGTGCCGATGTAGTTGTGGTTGAGCATCCGGGCTTCTTCCTGAGCCAGGACGACAACCCGCCGCGCACGGTCGGTGAACCTCTCGAACATCGTTAATCGCTCCTCAGAGCGGTCAGGCAGATCGGGGCCGGTCCCCTCCCTGTCCTTCCGCATGCTAGTCCCGACGAGCGGGACAGCTCACTTCAACCGTCGACACCCGTGAGAAGCTTCGCTGCCCTCACAGCCGACAACAGCTCCAACCCGATGGTGCGAGACGATGTTCCCGCAGGCCAGGCGGATGAACACTTATCGCGTACGCCCGTGGCGAACGCCCACCTCACCTGCGATCGCGCCATCCCTCCCCACTAGGTATTTCTTACCCGCTCACACCGACAATCCATGCGGCGCACATCCGTCATGTCTGCTACCAGCGAACAACCTTGCGCCGGGTCGGCGCCGAATGCGCCCCGATGAACCATCACTCTTCGTATTGCCCGTACAGCTTTCCGTAACCCTTCTCGGGGATGGCAGTTGCTACGGGCATGGGACACGGCACGCTCGACTGGTACGAACGCGAGCTGGGGTGGGCCACATCCGGCCACACACCGGTGGAACTGCTCACCGGGCTGCGCTTCGACGTGCTCGACGTGCCCGCCGCCGCGGGGCTCGCGGTGCTGCGCAGGATCGCCCGCACCGGACCGGCCGCGTTGGCCGGGGAGAGGATCCTGCTGCTGGTCGCCGCGGGCAGCGCGGACGAGCTGCCAGGGCTGCTCGACTGGCTGGAATGGGGCGGTATCGAGCTGGATCTGACGGTGCGCGGCACGGGCGGACGCGTCCCCGCGCCAGTCGTCCCGGGGGAGGCCGGCTACCGGTCGGACACGGCCCCGGCCACGGCGACCGCCGGTGACCGGCACCGGCCGATGTGGCTACGGCCTCCCGAGCCGGGTCGCGAGGTGGAGCCGACACTGCCGTCGCTTTCGGTGTACGCGGGCGGCGGCGGGCCGGGCGGCACCGGCCCGGTAGGTCTGGTGCCGCTGGTTGGGGCGGTGGCCACCGAGTGCCACCGGACCCGGATCCTGTCGGCGCGGACGGATCAGCCGTGCGCCTTCTCGTACGCCTCGCGGATGGTGGCGGGGACGCGGCCACGGTCGTTGACCTCGTAGCCGTTCTCCTTCGCCCAGGCGCGGATCTTGGCGGTGTCCTGGCTGCTGCTGGCGGCGGCGCGCACGGTCCGGCCACGGCCACGGCTGCGGCCACCGGTCTTCCGGCCCGCGTCCACGTACTCCGCGAGCAGGCCGCGCAGCTTGTCCGCGTTCTCCGTGGTGAGGTCGATCTCGTACGTCGCGCCATCGAGGGCGAACGTCACGGTCTCGTCGGCCTCGCCGCCGGTGATGTCGTCAACGAGAAGGACCTGGACCTTCTGTGCCACGGGCTTCCCTTTCATCGATATGGTTCCGGGGACTCCCCGGGATAAAGCAGTACGAGAAAAGGAAACCGCTTTTCCCGGAAAAACTCAAACCCTTGGGCAGCGGTCGACCGCGCACCAGTACGGAGGTAGCGCGTTCCGCATGGCGCGATTCGGACATACCCGTACCGGGAGCGGGGCCATGCCGGTGGCAACATCTAGCGGAAAATACACCTCGGGGTGCGGCGGTCACAGATGCAAGAGCATCCGGCTGTTGCCCAGGGTGTTCGGCTTCACTCGTTCGAGACCCAGGAACTCCGCGACGCCCTCGTCATAGGAACGCAGCAGCTCGCTGTAGACATCGCCGTCCACCGGAGTCTCGCCGATCTCGACGAAGCCGTGCTTCGTGAAGAAGTCGACTTCGAAGGTGAGGCAGAAAATACGGCGCACTCCCAGCCAGCGCGCGGTCTGCAAGAGCTTGCCGAGCACCAGGTGTCCAACGCCTTTGCCGTGCTGGTCCCGCCGCACCGCAAGAGTTCGCACCTCGGCGAGGTCCTCCCACATCACGTGGAGCGCGCCGCAGCCCACCACCTCGGCGTCGGTGTCCTGTTCGGCGACCCAGAACTCCTGGATGTCCTCGTAAAGCGTCACGGTGGGCTTGTCGAGCAGGATGCGTTCGTGTACATAGCCGTCGAGCAACCGCCGGATCGCGGCCACATCACTGGTCCTGGCCCGGCGGATGGTGACGTGATTTGCGGCGCGGGGCGTTGTGGACGATGACGGCGAAGGCGCAGAGGACATAGCCGGACGCTATCGCCCGGGCGCTTCCCGGGTACCGGCGGGTTCGCCGGGAGCGGCTTCCGGCTGGACGATCCTGGACGCGTCCCGCAAGGCTTCGCGTTGTTCCGGCGACATCATGCTGAAGAACTGCACGAGAGCCGCGGCCGGGTTCTCGCTCGCGGCCCATGCCTCGTGCATCAGTGCGGCCGAGTACGCGTCCCGGGTGGAAACGGCCTCATAGCGATAGGCGCGGCCTTCGTGTTCCCGGCGGAGCATGCCCTTCTGATGCAGGTTGTCCATTACGGTCATCACCGTCGTGTAGGCGATGGACCGTTCCTGCTGCAAGTCTTCCAGCACTTCGCGGACCGTGACCGGGCGGTTCCACTGCCACACCCTGGTCATGACCGCGTCTTCGAGATCGCCCAATCGACGTGCCACAGCAGAATAGTAGTGGCAAATGTCACGGATGCGGCATTTTCAGGGCCGATTGGAGCCCCGAGACATTAACTCCGGGGCTCCGCTGAAGCGGCTTGGCGGGCCGCCTCGGCGCGGGCGAGCGCCGCGTCGACGGCGGCGTCCTCCTTGGACTTGTTGACACCACCCTGGTTCTTGATGATCGTCACGACGAGGTACGTGAAGGCCACCGCCATTACGATCGGCGGAACCAGCGCGGAGACGTAGCCCACGATTGCCTCACTCCTTCTACGGGAAACCGTGCCAAGGCTCCCAGAGTAGGCCAGTGGGTTTTCCCGTCCGGCCCCGAGGGGCCATAAGTCAGCCGATGGCGCGCCGTTCCTGTTCAGGCGTGGTGTCCCGGCGGCGCGGCGGCCAGATTTCCGCCGGGGTGGGCACCCGCCGCTCCGGGTCGGGGGATTGCGGCGGCTGCGGCGGCTCCTCGACGGGGCCGCCCGCCCGGCGGCCACCGGGGAGCGCCAGCAGCTTGCGGTCGGCCGGTCGCGCCCAGCTCCATTCCGCGGGCCTCGGGCGCGGCGTACGGCCGTCGAGCCGGGCGCGTGCGGCCCGTTCGGCGAGGTCTTCACAACGTCGGCGCATACCTTCCCTCCGGTACGACTCGGCGGGTCCGCAGGGCAGCCCGCACAACTCCCCCAGCGCGGTGAGGTCTTCGGGGCGCGGCAGATAGCCGCTGTCCAACGCCTCACCGAGCAGCTCCAGGTAGTCCGCCGCCGTGCCGGGCAGGGCCGCCCGGTACCGCGCCAGGTCGGCGCGGAGGAAGGAGCGCAGGCGGTCGCCCTCGCGAGCCGCCTCGTCCAGCGCTTCGGCGAGCCGCAGATAGTTGTGCACGGCGCCCGCCCGGTGGGCGGGCTCGGCCGGGAGTTCCGCGGTGGGTGCGGTGCGGGCGGCCTCGGCGAGGGCGCGCCGGAGCACACGCAGCTCGTCCGCGCTGAACGCCATGCCGCCTCGGGACCCGTGTGGCGTGGGCATGGCCTGACTTTACGTACTTAACGGACAAATGCCGCGCATTTGTCCGTGACGGCGCGGCGGACTGCCGCCGGACTCCGCGGTCGTGGTCGCTCACCGCCGCCGCGGTTTCCTTGTCGGGGGCAAGCCCTCGGACCCCCGAGCGCCAAGAAGCCGGGCGGCGCCGAAACCGCCGTACGCAGAAAGCCCGCCGGGAGGGCTACGTCACCGAGACGTTGCGTTCATAGACCAGGCGGAGGCCGATCAGCGTCAGCCAGGGTTCGTGGGCGTCGATGATGGAGGCCTCGCCCAGGACCAGGGGAGCCAGGCCACCCGTGGCGATGACCGTCACGTCGTCCGGGTCGTCGGCCAGCTCCCGGGCCATCCGCTCACCGATGCCGTCCACCTGGCCGGCGAAGCCGTACAGGATGCCGGACTGCATCGCCTCGACCGTGTTCTTGCCGACGACGCTGCGCGGCCGGGCCAGCTCGATCTTGCGCAGCTGCGCACCCCGTACCCCGAGCGCGTCCACCGAGATCTCGATGCCGGGGGCGATCGCGCCGCCCAGGTACTCACCGCGTGCGGAGACCGCGTCGAAGGTCGTGGCGGTGCCGAAGTCCACCACGATGCAGGGGCCGCCGTAGAGATGGACCGCGGCCAGCGCGTTGATGATGCGGTCCGCGCCGACCTCCTTGGGGTTGTCGGCCAGCACCGGAACCCCGGTCTTGACGCCCGGTTCCACCAGGACCGACGGCACGTCCCCGTAGTACCGCCGGGTCACCTCGCGCAGCTCGTGCAGCACCGAGGGGACGGTCGAGCAGATGGAGATGCCGTCGATGCCGTCGCCCAGGTCGTCGCCGAGCAGCGGGTGCATGCCCATCAACCCCTGGAGCAGCACGGCGAGTTCGTCGGCGGTGCGCCGGGCGTCGGTGGAGATGCGCCAGTGCTCGACGATCTCCGCGCCGTCGAACAGGCCGAGCACCGTATGGGTGTTGCCGACGTCGATGGTGAGCAGCATCAGTCCTGCTCCGCCCTGAAGTCCAGGCCGATGTCGAGGATCGGCGAGGAGTGGGTGAGCGCGCCGACCGCGAGGTAGTCGACCCCGGTCTCGCCGTAGGCGCGGGCGTTGTCCAGCGTCAGTCGGCCCGAGGACTCCAGCAGGGCCCGACCCGCGTTGATCGCGACCGCCTCCTCGGTCTCGACCGGGGTGAAGTTGTCCAGCAGCACCAAGTCGGCCCCGGCGTCGAGGACTTCGCGCAACTGGTGCAGGGTGTCCACCTCGACCTCGATGGGCAGCTCGGGGAACTCCGTGCGCACCGCGCGGAACGCCTCGGTGACGCCACCGGCCGCGACCACGTGGTTGTCCTTGACCAGTGCCGCGTCGGACAGCGACATCCGGTGGTTGACGCCGCCGCCGCAACGCACCGCGTACTTCTCCAGCGAGCGCAGGCCCGGAGTGGTCTTGCGGGTGTCGCGGACCTTCGCCTTGGTGCCCTCCAGCGCGTCGGCCCAGGCACGGGTGGCGGTGGCGATGCCGGAGAGCCGGCACAGCAGGTTGAGCGCGCTGCGCTCGGCGGTGAGCAGGTCGCGGGTGCGGGTGCGTACGGTCAGCAGCACCTGGTCCGCCTCGACCCGGTCGCCGTCCTCCACATGCCGTTCGACCTCGAACTCGTCGGTGCAGACCACCGACAGGACCGCCTCGGCGATCCGCAGACCGGCCACCGTGCCCGACTGGCGGGCGGTGAAGTCGCCCACGCAGACGGCGTCTTCGGGGACGGTGGCCACCGTCGTCACGTCGACGCCGTTGTCCAGGTCCTCCTCGATCGCCATGTGCGCGATGTCCTCGACCTGTACCGGGTCCAGTCCGGCGTCGGCGAGCAGCTGCGCCAGATCGGGGTCGAGGCCGCACTCCAGCGGGTCGACGTCGTACACCTCGGATTCTCCGCAGCCGCAGGCGTCACCGCAGCCTCCCGCGGCGTCGACCGGCACTTGCCCCGGGCGGCCGATCTGGAGGAGTGGCAGGTCTGGCGTGCTCATGAGCGGGGCTCCCTGTTGCTGTGGACGGGCTTGGGGAAGTCGGCGGTCGCGGTCAACGACACGGACAGCGTCCGCTCGGGGGTAAGGCGGACCACCAGGTGGCGGCGCCAGTTGGTGTCGTCGCGGTCCGGGCGGTCCTCGCGCCAGTGGCAGCCGCGGGTCTCCTCGCGGCGGCGGGCGGCGGCGACCAGCACCCGGGCGACCAGGTTGAGGTTTGTGGCCTCCCAGGTCTCCACGCAGGGTTCGGCGGTCTTCCCGTCCCGCTCCAGGTCCTCCACGGCCTGGGCGTGGATCCCCTCCAGCGCCTCGGCCGCCCGCGCCAGGCTCTCGGCGCTGCGCAGCACGCCCGCGCCGCGGGTCATCACGCGCTGGATCTCGTAGCGCGCGGAGTGCTCCAGCAGCGGGTCGCGGGACGGTCCCGGCGGCACCGGGGCACCGGCGGTCGGGGGGTTCGCCCGGATGTCGTCGGCGATCCGCTCGGCGAACACCAGCCCTTCCAGAAGGGAGTTGGACGCCAGCCGGTTCGCGCCGTGCACCCCGGTGCAGGCCACCTCACCGCACGCGTACAGACCGGGGACGGTGGTACGGCCGCGCAGGTCGGTGCGTACGCCGCCGGAGGCGTAGTGCGCGGCGGGCGCGACCGGGATGGGCTGGGTCACCGGGTCGATGCCGTTGGCACGGCAGGCGGCGAGGATGGTCGGGAAGCGGTGCGCCCACATCTCGGCGCCGAAGTGCCGGGCGTCGAGGTACATGTGCTCGGTGCCGGTCTCCCGCATGCGGCGCATGATGCCCTTGGCGACGATGTCGCGCGGCGCCAACTCGGCCAGTTCATGCTGGCCCCGCATGAACCGCACGCCGTCCGCGTCCACCAGGTACGCGCCCTCGCCGCGCACCGCCTCGGAGACCAGCGGCTGTTGGCCTTCGGCATCCGGGCCGAGCCACAGCACGGTGGGGTGGAACTGGACGAACTCCAGATCGGAGACCTCGGCTCCGGCCCGCAGCGCCAGCGCGACGCCGTCGCCGGTGGACACCGGCGGGTTGGTGGTGGCGGAGAACACCTGGCCCATGCCGCCGGTGGCCAGCACCACGGCGGGTGCGTGCACCGCGCCCACACCGTCGCGCTGCCCCTCGCCCATCACGTGCAGGGTGACTCCGGCGGTACGGCCCTCGGCGTCCGTGAGCAGATCCAGGACCAGCGCGTTCTCGATGGTCTCGATGCCCTTGCCCCGTACCGCGCCGACCAGGGCGCGGGAGACCTCGGCCCCGGTGGCGTCGCCGCCCGCGTGCGCTATCCGGCTGCGGTGGTGGCCGCCCTCGCGGGTCAGCAGGATCTCGCCGGTGTCCTGCGAGGTGTCGAACCGGGCGCCGGAGGCGATCAACCGCCTTACCGCGTCCGGACCTTCGGTGACCATGGCGCGCACCGCGGGCTCGTCGCACAGCCCGGCGCCCGCGACCAGCGTGTCGTCCAGGTGCTGCTGCGGGGTGTCGCCGTCGCCGAGGGCGGCGGCGATGCCGCCCTGCGCCCAGCGGGTGGAGCCGTCGTCCAGCTTGGCCTTGGTGACCACGGTGACCCTGGCGCCCGCGGCGGCGCAGCGCAGCGCTGTGGTCAGTCCCGCGACGCCGGAGCCGACGACGACCACGTCGGCCTCGATGGCCCAGCCGGGCGCCGGGGCGAGCAGCCGTATGCCGGTCATGGGCGGGCTCCGAACTCCAGGGGGACGTTGTCGATCAGCCGGGTGGTGCCGACCCCGGCCGCGACCGCGAGCACCGCCGGGCCGGTGTGGCCGGTCGCGACCTCGGTGAAGTCCGCCGGGTCGACCAGGGCAAGGTAGTCCACCGCCACCCCGTCGGCCGCGTCGAGTACCGCGCGGGCCGCCTTGCGTACCGCGTCCGGCCCGTCGGCGAGCGCGTCCCGCCCGGCGAACAGGGCGCGGGACAGCGCCAGGGCACGTCGCCGCTCGTCGTCGGAGAGATAGCGGTTGCGGCTGGACAGGGCGAGGCCGTCCGGTTCGCGGACGGTCGGTACGCCGACGATCTCCACACCGAAGTCGAGGTCGGCCACCATGCGGCGGATCAGCGCCAGTTGCTGGGCGTCCTTCTGGCCGTAGAAGGCGATGTCCGGACGGGTGAGGTGGAGCAGCTTGGCGACGACGGTGAGCATGCCGTCGAAGTGGCCGGGGCGCGAGGCGCCCTCGTAGCCCTCGCCCATCGGTCCGGCGGTGATCCTCACCCGCGGCTCGCCGCCGGGGTAGACCTCGTCGGTGCCGGGGGCGAACACCACGTCGGCACCGGCCTTTTCGGCGACCTTCACATCCGCGTCCAGGGTGCGCGGGTAGCGGTCGAAGTCCTCGCTGGGGCCGAACTGCAGGGGATTGACGAAGACGGTGACGACGACCTGGCCGTCCCGCACCCGCTCGCGGGCCGCGCGGATCAAGGCGGCGTGCCCCTCGTGCAGGGCGCCCATCGTCATGACGACGGCACGCGCACCGGACGCGGTGGCCGGCAGCGCGTCCAGTCCGCGCGAGGTGTGGACCAGCTCCGTCATACGTTCCCTCCATCGGCGAGCACGCCGAGCAGCGCCTCGGCCTGTTCCGCCTTCAGCATCCCGTTGGCCAGCGCCCGGTCGGCGGTCGCCCGGGCCATCGCCAGATACGAGTTGACGGCCTGCGGGGCGGCCTTGCGCAGTTCGGCGACGTGCGCCGCGACGGTGCCGGCGTCGCCACGGGCGACCGGGCCGGTGAGCGCCTGGTCGCCGGAGCGCAGCGCGTTGTCCAGTGAGGCGCCCAGCAGCGGGCCGAGCATCCGGCCGGGGTTGGCCACCCCGGCGGCGCTGAGCAGTTCGCGGGCCTGTGCCACCAGGGTGACCAGGTGGTTGGAGCCGATGGCCAGCGCCGCGTGGTAGAGCGGGCGGGCCTCCTCGGCGATCCACTCCGGTTCGCCGCCCATCTCCACCACCAGTGCCTCGGCGGCCAGCCGCAGCTCCTCGGGGGCGGTGACGCCGAACGAGCAGCCGGCCAGCCGCTGCACGTCGACGGCGGTGCCGGTGAAGGTCATGGCCGGGTGCAGCGCGAGCGGCAGCGCACCGGCGCGCAGCGCGGGGTTGAGGACGGCGGTTCCGTACCGCCCGGAGGTGTGCACCAGCAGTTGCCCGGGGCGGACGGCTCCGGTCTCGGCCAGCCCGGCGACCAGGCCGGGCAGCACGTCGTCCGGGACGGTGAGCAGGACCAGGTCGGCGCGGGCCAGCACCTCGGCGGGCTCCACCAGCGGTACGCCGGGCAGCAGTGATTCGGCGCGGCGGCGGGACGCCTCGGACACCCCGGACACGGCGACCGGCCGGTGCCCGGCCAGTCGTAGCGCGGCGGCGAGCGCCGGGCCGACCCGCCCGGCTCCGACCACACCAACGGCGAGCCGCGCCGGGCGCGACTCGGCGGACTCGGTGATTCGGTGGGTGTTCACTCGGCTGCGGCCTTCCGTTCCAGTCCGCGGGGGTACCGGACGTCTCTCATCATGCTACGCGAGACGGTTTCTCCCACCCCCCACCCGTTTTGCCTCGCGCCGTGCGCTGCGGGTGCGCGGTTGGGCCGCTTTGCCGCCCGCCCACCCGTTCGTCCTCGGCCCTCGCTTTCCGTTGCGCACGGGCGTTCGCGGGCCGGGTTGTGCCCTGTACGGGTTGTGCCCTGGACAAGAGGGCGGGCGGTCAGCGTCAGGCGCCGCCGGCTCTGACCAGGCCCGTTTCGTAGGCCAGCACGACCGCCTGGACGCGGTCGCGCAGATCCAGCTTGGTCAGGATGCGGCCGACATGCGTCTTCACCGTCGCCTCCGACAGCACCAGCCGCTGGGCGATCTCCCCGTTGGACAGCCCCTGTGCCACCAGCAGCAGCACCTCGCGCTCGCGCTCGGTGAGCCGGGACAACTCGGCGGTGGTGGGCTGGTCGCCGCTGGGCGGCAGCATCGGCGCGAAGCGGTCCAGCAGCCGCCGGGTGGTGCTGGGGGCGACCACCGCGTCGCCGCTGTGCACGGCGCGGATCGCGGCGAGCAGTTCGCTGGGCGGCACGTCCTTGAGCATGAACCCGCTGGCCCCCGCCTTGAGCGCGGCGAACGCGTACTCGTCCAGGTCGAAGGTGGTCAGGATCAGCACCCGGGGGCCGCCCGCGTCCGGGTCGTGGTCGGGGCCGCCGCAGATCCTGCGGGTGGCCTCGACCCCGTCGAGCTTCGGCATCCGCACGTCCATCAGCACCACGTCGACATCCGCGGCGCGCAGCACGTCCAGCGCCTCCGCGCCGTCGCCCGCCTCGGCGACCACCTCCATGTCCGGCTGCGCCTGGAGCACCATCCGGAAACCGGTGCGCAGCAGTACCTGGTCGTCGACGAGCATGACCCGGATCGCCATTCCCTCAGCCCTCAATCCCTCTGTTTCCACCAAATCTGACATGCCGTCAGCTAACTGGTTTGAGCGGCAGTTCCGCGCTGATCCGGAAGCCACCGCCAGGACGCGGCCCGGCGGACAGCGTGCCGCCCACCATGGCGATGCGCTCCCGCATGCCGATCAGGCCCTGACCGAGGCCGTCGGCGCCGCCCTCCTCGTACAGCTCGTGCTGCGCGCCGCGCCCGTCGTCCTCGATCAGCATCTTCAAATCGCTGTCGCCGTAGGTGAGGTGCACGGTGGCCCGCGCGTCCGGGCCGCCGTGCTTGCGGGTGTTGGTCAGCGCCTCCTGCACGATGCGGTACGCGGTCAGCTCCACCCCGCTGGACAGCGGTCGCGGAGCGCCGTCCACGGCGAAGTCCACCGGAAGGCCCGCGCCGCGCACCTGGTCTATGAGGTCGCCGAGCTGGTCCACGCCGGGCTGCGGTACGTACTCGCCGCCGCTGTCGTCCGAGGCGCGCAGCAGCCCGAGCAGGCGGCGCATCTCGGCCAGCGCCAGCCGCCCGGTCTGCGAGATGGTGGACAGCGCCTGCTTGGCCTGCTCCGGCGAGGCGTCCAGCACGTACGCGGCGCCGTCGGCCTGGACCACCATCACCGAGACGTTGTGCGCCACCACGTCGTGCAGCTCCCGGGCGATGCGGGCCCGCTCGGCGGCGACCGCGGCCTTCGACTGCGCCTCGCGCTCGCGCTGCAGCCGCTCGGCCCGCTCCTCCAGCTGCGCGTAGTAGGCGCGACGGGTGCGCAGGCTGTCGCCGATCACCCAGGCGAGGAAGAACGGAATGGTCATGAAGACGACGGCGAGGGCGATGTTGACCAGATGCCCGCTGGTCTCCGCGCTGGTCGGCCACCGCAGCTGGTACAGCCCCGCCGCGCTCAGCGATCCGACCAGCGCCAGCCTGCGGGCCCACTGAGCGCCGACCGAGGCGACCGTGTAGACGATCACCAGCATCGCGAAGTTGGCCAGAGTGGGCGTGACGCGCCAGACCAGCTGCGCGATGCCGGTGGCGATGGCCAGCAGCAGCAGCTTCTCCGGCGCCCGGCGACGCAGCGCCACGACCAGGCACAGCGCCACCGCGACCGGAAGCTCCATCAGCCGCTCACCGCGCGACCCGGACTCCGAGACGATCTGCAGCGCCCCGAACCCGAGCAGGACGAACGCCCAGAAGCTGTCGACCATGGTCGGGTGACGGCGGAGGAAGTCGTAGAGGCGCTGCACGTAACCCAGCGTAGGCACGGGTCATACGTGATGGGGTCAACCGGTAGAGCGATCCTGGGCGGCACCCGCTACTCCGCAGGGTGGATGGCTGATCAATCCACCGTCACCGCCTACGGTGGAGCGGTGACGACGCGGTGGCAGGGGTGGCGGCAGGCGACGGAGGCGGCGCTGTACGGGCCGAACGGGTTCTTCCACCGGCCCGAGGGGCCTGCCGGGCACTTCAGCACGTCCGTGCACGCCTCACCGAGGTACGCCGCCGCCGTCGCGGAACTGCTCGCGCGGGTCGACCGGGCACTGGGCGGACCGGCCGAGCTGGCCCTGGTGGACGTCGGCGCCGGACGCGGCGAGCTGCTGACCGGGGTGCTCGGGTGCGTACCGGC
Organism: Streptomyces silvisoli; assembly: GCF_029269905.1. Classification (NCBI taxonomy): domain Bacteria; kingdom Bacillati; phylum Actinomycetota; class Actinomycetes; order Kitasatosporales; family Streptomycetaceae; genus Streptomyces; species Streptomyces silvisoli. Next base: position 36,452 of record NZ_JARJBC010000016.1, read on the forward strand.
CGAGCTGTCCGGACGGTTGACGCCGTACGCCGTGGAGCGCGCGGCGCGGCCGGAGGGCCTGGATCCGCGGATCCGCTGGTGCGCGGAGCCGCCGCGCGGTGTGACCGGGCTGCTGTTCGCCAACGAGTGGCTGGACAACGTCCCCGTCGAGGTGGCCGAGTCCGACGAGCACGGTGTGCCCCGCTACGTCCTGGTGCGCGCCGAGGACGGCGCGCAGCGGCTGGGCGAGCCGGTGACCGGGGCGGACGCGGAGTGGCTCGACCGCTGGTGGCCGATCGCGGGCGCGCCGGGCGCCCGCGCCGAGATCGGTCGGCCCCGGGACGCGGCGTGGGCGGAGGCGGTCGGCTCGCTGGCCCGGGGGCTCGCGGTGGCGGTGGACTACGCGCACCAGCGGGCCACCCGGCCGCCGTTCGGCACCCTGACCGGCTACCGCGCCGGGCGGGAGGTCGATCCGGTGCCGGACGGCTCGTGCGATCTGACCTCGCACGTGGCGCTGGACGCCTGCGCCGCGGCGGTCGGCGAGACCGGGTGCCTGCTGCTCTCCCAACGGGAGGCGCTGCGCGACCTGGGGGTCGGCGGGGCACGGCCGCCGCTTTCCCTGGCCGCCACCGATCCGGCGGGCTATGTGCGCGCGCTGGCCGAGGCGAGCCGGGCCGCGGAGCTGACGGCCGCGGGTGGGCTGGGTGACTTCGGCTGGCTGGTGCGCTCGGTCGGCGTTCCGGTGGAGGCGGCTTTCACCACCGCGCCGCCCTCGTAGGAGACTGTCCCCATGACGGAGACGACGGTCGGCATCGGCGGCGCCGCGGAAGGCACCGACATGGTGCTCAACATCGGCCCCCAGCACCCCTCCACACACGGCGTACTGCGGCTGCGGCTGGTCCTGGAGGGAGAGCGGATCAGCCACGCCGAACCCGTCATCGGCTATATGCACCGCGGCGCGGAGAAGCTGTTCGAGGCGCGCGACTACCGCCAGATCATCATGCTCGCCAACCGGCACGACTGGCTGTCCGCGTTCTGCAACGAACTCGGCGTCGTCATCGCCGTCGAGCGGATGCTGGGCATGGAGGTGCCGGAGCGCGCGGTGTGGACGCGCACCCTGCTCGCCGAGCTGAACCGGGTGCTCAACCATCTGATGTTCCTGGGCTCGTATCCGCTCGAACTCGGCGGCATCACCCCCGTCTTCCACGCGTTCCGCGAGCGCGAGGAGTTGCAGAACGCCATGGAGGAGGTCTCCGGCGGCCGGATGCACTACATGTTCAACCGGGTCGGCGGCCTCAAGGAGGACCTGCCCAACGGCTGGCTGGGGCGGGCCCGCCAGGCCATCGCCGACGTGCGCTCCCGGATGGACGTCTTCGACCGGCTGGTGCTGGGCAACGAGATCTTCCGCGGCCGCACCCGGGGCGTCGGCCACCTCACTCCGCAGACGGTGCACGCGTACGGGGTGAGCGGGCCGATCGCCCGCGCCTCCGGCGTCGACTTCGACCTGCGGCGGGACGAACCGTACCTGGCGTACGGGGAGTTGGCGGACACCCTGAAGGTGGTCACCCGCACCGAGGGCGACTGCCTGGCGCGGTTCGAGTGCCTGCTGGAGCAGACGCACAACTCCCTCGACCTGGCGGACGCCTGCCTGGACCGGATCGCCGAGCTGCCGCCCGGGCCGATCAACCAGCGGCTGCCGAAGGTACTCAAGGCACCCGAGGGGCACACCTACGCGTGGACCGAGAACCCGCTCGGCATCAACGGCTACTACCTGGTGTCCAAGGGCGAGAAGACCCCCTACCGGCTCAAGTTGCGCTCGGCCTCGTACAACAACATCCAGGCGCTGACCGAGCTGCTGCCGGGCACGCTGGTCGCCGACATGGTGGCGATCCTCGGCTCGATGTTCTTCGTGGTGGGCGACATCGACAAGTAGCCGTCGCAAGGAGAAGGCCCGGCACCCGCTGAGCGGATGCCGGGCCTTCGGCCGCCTTGGGTACGCGGCTACTGGGCGCGCAGTACCCGAACGTCGATCTGCTCTGTCTCGTCGTGCGCCGTGAGGTCGATGACCTCGGGGTCGTCGTCGTGGTCCTGGCCCGCCCTGTGCTCGGCGTAGGCCTCGTCACCGATCACATCGGCGAGGTCGGGTGCGGCGGAGGTCTTGTGCACGCCGAAGAAGTCGAAGCCGCCCTGCGGGCGCTTGGCCGCCGTGCCCCGGGCCTGTGCGTAGGGCAGTACGGCGGCCGAGGCCGGGACGAGGCGCGGCTGCTCGGGGAGCGGCGCGTGGTCCTCGGCGGTGGTGGCCCGCGGCGGCACGGCCGGGGCCCGGTCCTCCGCCTTGGCGGCTTCGGCGGCGCGCTGCCTGGCGGCGTTGCGCTCGAAGTTGCGCAGCGCGTTGGCGGCCTTCAGATACGCGGCCGGGGACACCGAGCTGCCGCCGGACGGCGTCGCGGAGGCGATGGCGCCGCGCGGTACGGCGGCCTCGATCGCCAGCCTGCGGCGGCTCTCCAGGGCGCGGGCCCGCTCGCTCTCGGCGGTGGCGTACCGGCGCAGCAGGTCCGCGTGCTCTCCGCGCAGTCGGGACAGCTCGCCGCGCTTGGCGCGCAGCGCGCTCTCCAGTCGGCGGCGGATCTCGCGGGACTCCTCCACGTCGGTTTCCAGTTCGGCTATGCGCTCGTCGGTGCGCCACTCGTCGCGCACCCGGGCGGCGGTCAGCTCGGCGACCCGCTTGCCCGCGGCGCGGTCCCAGCTGCGCAGCAGCACCGCGCCGGCGCACGCGGCGGCGGCCGCCGCGGTGACGAGCGCACGCAGGACGACCGCATGTTCACCACTGGGACTGAACCAGGCACCTACGGCCAGGGCCGTGGCCGACCCGGCGACCGTCAACGGGGGAAGGAGCCTGTGCAGCGGCGGTGAATGGCGGTGTCGTCCACGTGGCATGGCTTGAAACCTAGCGTGCGAAAGAGGCCAGTGGGAGGGGACTGCCCGATTCGTCCCTTCCTGTTCTGTCACATATCGGATTGATCTTGCTCAACTCTTGATCAATCCCTTCGATTTGAGGTAATCCGTGGCGACATCCGACGGCTTCTTCCGCTCCGCGTCCACCTGTTTGTCGAGCGCGGTGAGATCGGCGGTGGTGAGCACCTTCGTCAGCCTGTCCAACGCCTCGGCGATCTGCGGCGATCCCGCGTGCTTGGCGTTCACCACCGGCAGCACGTTGTCGGCGTTCTGGACCTTCTTGTCGTCCTGAAGCAGGACCAGGCCGAACTGGTCCAGGGTCGCGTCGGTGGTGGTGGTCAGCACCAACTGGTCGGCGCCGTCCTTGACCGCCTGCTTGGACTGCGGGGTGCCCACGCCCTTGGGGTCGATGCCGGTCACGTCGATGCCGTAGGTCTGCTTCAGTACCGGCTCGCAGTACGGCCGGTCCGGGCACTCGTCCCCGGCGGCCAGCTTCACCGGCAGCTTGGACCTGCCCAGATCGCTGAGCGTCTTCAGATGGTGCTGGTCCGCGAACGCCTTGGCCACCGCGAACGCGTTCTGGTCCACCGCGTCGCCGGCGGCGAGCACCTTCAGCCCGCGCGGCCCGGCGAGCCTGGTCAGGGCGGCCACGGTCGCGGTCACGTCGGAGGAGGCGACCGGCTTGGCCTTCGAACCGTTCACCTTGGCGTTGAGGAACTCCGCCAGCGTCGCCGCGTACTCCGGGACCACATCGATCTGCCCCTTCTCCAGGGCGGGTTCGTACAGCTCGCGGTTGTTCAGCGTCTGGACCGACGTGGAGTACCCCGCGTCGCCGAGCACCTTCGCGTACAACTGCGCCAGGACCGCGCTCTCGGTGAACCCGGCGGAGCCGATCACCAGCGAGCCCTTGCCGCCGGGCCCGGAGGACGGGCTGCCGCCGTTCTGCTCCAGGCTCTTGCCACCGCAGGCGGACACTCCCGCGGCCAGTACCACCACGGCCGAGGCCGCGCCGACGGCGCGTATGCCGCGCAGACCCTTGCTCATTCGGTTACCCATCTCTTAGGCGTTCCACGGGAGTTGACGAACCGGCGACCGACGCGGCGCCGGTGCCGCAGCGGGTCGGCGATCCGGGACGCGACCGCGAACGCGCCCTCGACCAGCAGCGCGAGCACCGCCACCAGCAGCGCGCCCGCCACCACCTGCGCGGTGTCATAGCGGTTGAACCCGGCCGTGATCAGCCGGCCCAGGCCGCCGCCGCCCGGCAGCGCGGCGAGCGTGGCGGTCGCCACCACCTGCACCGCGGCGGTGCGCACCCCGGTCATGATCAGCGGAAAGGCCAGCGGGAGCTCCACCCGTACCAACAACTGCCCGCCGGTCATCCCCATGCCGCGGGCCGACTCCACCACGTCCCGGTCGACCTCGCGCATACCGACGTAGGCGTTGGTCAGCACCGGCGGAACCGCGAACAGCACCAGCGCGATGATCGTCGGCCACTGCCCGTACCGCCCCAGCGGGCTGAGCACCAGCAGCACCAGCACCGCGAACGTCGGCACCGCGCGCCCGGCGTTGGAGATGTTGACGGCCAGCGCACCGCCCCGACCGAGATGGCCCAGCAGCAGCCCGACCGGCAGCGCGATGGCACAACTGATCACCAGACACACCGCGGTGAGGTACAGGTGCTCCCCCAGCCGGTGCCAGACGCCGTCCGCTCCGGCCCAGTTGGCGCCGGTGGTCAGCCAGGCCCACGCTCCGGTGACCGCGCCCATCACACCGCCGCCTTCCCGGCTCGCATCCGTATTCGGCGTCCGGCACGCGCGGGCCTTCGTCCCCGCGTCCACGGCGTGAGCAGCCGCTGCGCGCCGAGCAGCAGCAGATCGGCGGCGATCGCCAGCACCACGCAGATCGCCGAGGCGGTGAGCACCTGGGCCTTGAACAGACTGTTCATGCCCTCGTAGATGAGGTTGCCCAGCCCGCCGTAGCCGACGATGGCGCCGACCGTGGTGAGCGAGACCGCCGAGACCGTGGCGATGCGCAGCCCCGCCATCACCGCGGGCAGCGCCAACGGCAGCTCGACGCCGAACAGCAGCCGCAGCGGCCCGTACCCCATCCCGCGGGCCGCCTCCCGGGCGTCCTCGGGCACCGACTCAAGCCCCGCCAGTATGTTGCGCACCAGGATCGTCAGCGAGTACAGCACCAGACCGGTGACCACCACCGCGGCCGAGATGCCGAAGACCGGCAGCAGCAGTGAGTACATCGCCAGCGACGGCACCGTGTAGAGCACCGTGGTGAAGCCCAGCACCGGCCCGGCGGCCGGGCGCCAGCGCCGGGCCACCAGCGCCAGCGGAAAGGCCAGCAGCAGCCCGATCGCCACCGAGACGCCGGTGATCCACACGTGTTGCAGCGTGGCGTCGGTCAACTCCTGGGCCCGGGAGCGCACATACTCCCCGCAGATCCAGTCGTTCGCCGCCAAGCAGTCCGCACCGGCCATCTCGCTCACCTCCCCCGTCTATCCCGCAGCGCGGGCCCAATGCCTGGTTCGGGCGCTGGTTTCGCCCGACACCCCTTCCACACCCACCCGCGTTCGATGTCTGACGACCCTAACCCGAGGCACCGACAATCGCCCGGGGCCGTCACACGGCGGCAACGCCGCCTTCACAACTCGCGTGCAGTGTCGGCGGGGCGGGGTACGGTCGAAAGCACCGGCCATCGCGGCACCACGAGCCGACCCAATGAGGACGCATGATCCGATTCGAGCACGTCACCAAGGGCTACCCGGACGGCACCGTCGCCGTGGACGACCTTTCCTTCGAGGTCGCCGAGGGCGAACTGGTCACGCTCGTCGGTCCGTCCGGCTGCGGCAAGACCACCACCATGAAGATGGTCAACCGGCTCATCGAGCCCACCAGCGGCCGGATCCTCCTCGACGGCGAGGACATATCCACCCTCGATCCGGTGGCGCTGCGCCGCCGGATCGGCTACGTCATCCAGCAGGTCGGCCTGTTCCCGCACAAGACCGTGCTGGAGAACACCGCTACCGTTCCGCATCTGCTCGGCTGGCCGCGCCGCAAGGCCCGCGAGCGCGCCGCCGAACTGCTCGACCTGGTCGGCCTCGACCCGGCCACGCACGGCGAGCGCTATCCCGACCAGCTCTCCGGCGGCCAGCGGCAACGGGTCGGCGTGGCCCGCGCGTTGGCCGCCGATCCGCCGGTGCTGCTGATGGACGAGCCGTTCGGCGCGGTCGACCCGGTGGTCCGCGAGCACCTGCAGTCCGAGTTCCTCCGGCTGCAACAGCAGGTGCGAAAGACGATCCTGTTCGTCACCCATGACATCGAGGAGGCGGTACGGCTCGGCGACCGGATCGCGGTCTACGGCAGCGGGCGGATCGAGCAGTTCGACACCCCCGCGACCGTGCTGGGCGCCCCGGCCACCCCGTACGTGGCCGACTTCGTCGGCTCCGACCGGGGGCTCAAGCGGCTCTCGGTCACTCCCATCGAGTCGGATGACCTCGAACAGCCGCCCGTGGTACGGCTGGACGACTCGGCCCCGCAGGCCGCCCGGCGGCTCGCGGACGAGGGCGCCCGGTGGGCGGTGGTGCTCGACGGGGACGGCGCGCTGCACGGCTGGGTCGCCGCCGACACGCTCGGGGAGGGGGCGGTGCGCGATCACGCGCGGCGCATGGAGGCGTGGCTTCCTGTGGGTGCCAGCCTGAAGCGGGCGTTCAGCGCGATGCTCCAGCATGACGCGGGATGGATCGCCGTCCTCGACGGCGACCGGTTCCTCGGCGTGCTCACGCCCGGGCGGTTGCACGTGGCGCTGCGGCGCTCGGTGGGAGCGGGCTTGCGGGACGTGGCCCGGGCCCAGGTGGAGTTGGAGACGGTGCCGGGAGCGTGAGGAGGCTTCTCCCTCCTGCATGCCCGTCGGCCAATTGGTGGGGTGCGTCTGGCAACGCCGGTCAGCGCCGTCGTGGTCGCTCGCCGTTGCGGCGGGACCTGCCCGGCGCTCCGCCCCCCTCGTTCCGTCAGCTGTCGTCTTCCGGGAGGCGGCAGATGCGTTCCAGCCACATCGCGGCCGCGCAGACCGCGATGCCGGTCAGCACGGACAGGCCGGCGTACACGGCCTGGTCGTGACGGGCCGGGGTGCCGATCGGCGAGGTCAGCAGGAGGGCTCCGACGCCGCCGTAGAGTCCGGCCACCAGGGCGGCGACCAAGGCGCTCGCATGGCCGAAGACCACCGCGCGGGCCGCCACCAGCGGGTCCACCCCCTTGGCCCCCGGGCGCCGCTCACGCTGGGCGCGCAGCCTGGCGCGCAGCGACAGCGCCGCGGCGGCCAGCACCACGGCGATCAGCCCGAGCACGATGGGCGCCGCGGCCGGCACACCGGGCAGCGTGCCCAGCGAGTCCCACATCCGGGCACCGGCCCACCCCAGCACTACGGCCACCAGGAACAGCCCGCCCAGCACCCGGAACCGAAGCTGCTTCAACAAGGTCTCCTCATCACGACGTCGCCCCCAACCCGAAGGGCAACGTCTACTCCGGCAGGCGCAGTTCCACGTCCGAGCGCGGTGTCACGCCCTCCCGGCCGACGTGCGCCAGCAGTTCCTCGACCGGTCCACGGCCCGGCAGTTCGGCCGCCGGGTCCACGTCGTGCCACGGTACGAGAACGAACGCCCTCTCGTGGGCGCGCGGGTGCGGAAGGGTGAGCAGCGGGTCGGTGGAGACCACGTCCTGATAGGAGACGATGTCCACATCGATGGTGCGCGGGCCCCAGCGCTCGTCCCGTACCCGGACGAACGCCTCCTCGATGGCGTGGGCGCGCTCCAGCAGCGAGCCCGGCGGGAGGGTGGTCTTCACCAGCACCACGGCGTTGAGGTAGTTGGGCTGGCTGCCCGGCTCAACGCCCCACGGCTCGGTCTCGTAGACCGGGGAGACCGCTTTGACCCGCATGCCGGGCGTGTCGGCGAGGGCGTCGATCGCGCCCTGGAGCGTCTCCAGCCGGTTGCCGAGATTGCTCCCCAGCGAGACCACCGCCCATTTGGGGTTGTGCAAGGTCGTGTCGGCGGCATCGACGCGCTCCTCCACGGAGGCGGGTACCGGCTGGACGGTGGGGTCGGAACTCACGGGCGCCTCCTATGGATGGTGATGGTCACGTCGTCAAACGGAACGTCGATCGGGGCATGCGGCTTGTGCACGGTCACCTCGACCTCCCGCACCGGCGGGTGGGTCAGGCACTGGGTGGCGATGCGCTCGGCGAGCGTCTCGATGAGGTTGACCGGCTCTCCCTCGATGACCCGTACGACCTCCTCGGCCACCACGCCGTAGTGCACGGTCTTGGTCAGGTCGTCCTCGGCGGCGGCGGGCGCCGTGTCGAGCCCGAGCACCAGGTCCACCAGGAAGTCCTGGCCGTTCTCCCGTTCCTCGGGGAAGACCCCATGGTGCCCGCGGCCCTTCAAGCCGCGTAGCGCGACGCGATCCACGAGACACCACTCCTGCTGGTCGTCGGACAACGGTCTTAGGTCCCGCCGATCATGTACGGGCCCGCCCGGTTCGAGGCCCCACGTCGGAACCACGAGTCGAAGCTACATATCGAATCTACCTGCGAGCACCGACAACCCTTGCTAACGGGGTGCCGTGCGACGCCTCGGGAGCGGCGCCGACCGCCAGGCGACGCCCGCATTGCAGGCGCCCTTACCCGACACTCGGGCGGCCACTCCTACATTGGGAAGTTCTTGGCTCGAACGGGTGGCTGGCCGTGTTCCGGCTGACCGCCGGCCACCCCACGGCCACCACCCGTACCGCTAGACGCCCGCGGCACCGTCCCCGTACTCGTCGTCCTCCTCGTCCTCGGTCTCCTCGGCCATCACCGGAGACCCGTGGTGCGACCACAGCTTCCAGCCGCCCGAGGTGTGCCGGAACACGTTCGTGGCCACCACCAGGCCGCCGACCAGCTCGCCCGCGGAGCCGTCCGGCTGGGCGGGCCCGCCGCTGAGGATGTTCTCGCTACAGGTCACCAGCGCGGTGTCGCCCGCCACCGCGACCTCGACGTCGGTGAGGAAGAACTGCATGTAGTCGGTGTTCGCCATGATCAGCGCGTACGACCGCAGTACGTGCCCGCGCCCGCGCAGCACCGGCCACCCCGGGTGCACCACGGTCACCGAGTCCGCCAGCGGGCCGTCGAGCAGGATCTCCTCCAGAGCCGCCAGGTCGCCGGACTCCACCGCGTCGTAGAAGTCCTGGTTGACGCGCTCGACCGCCTCCCGCTGGTCGTCTGGTCCGATGGTCACACGGCACCCTCGATCGCCCGGGCAACCCGTACCGCGTCGGCGGTCGGCCGCACGTCGTGCACCCGCACCGCCCAGGCGCCCTCGCGGGCGGCGATGGCCGAGACGGCCGCGGTCGCCGCGTCCCGCTCACGGGCGGGCGGCGGGTCGCCCCCGTCACCGGCGAGCACCCGGCCCAGGAACCGCTTGCGGGAAGCGGCCACCAGCAGCGGACGGCCCAACTCGCGCAGCCGTTCCAGATGCGCCACCAGCGCCAGGTCGTGTTGGGCCTCCTTCGCGAAACCGAGCCCCGGGTCGATCACAACGCGCTCCGGGTCGACGCCCGCCGCGACCACGGCGTCAAGGCGCTGCCGCAGTTCGTCCACCACCTCCGCGGTGACGTCCTGGTAGACCGCCCGGCTGATCATGTCGATGCTGGCGCCGCGCCAGTGCATCACCACGAACGGGATACGGGCGGCGGCGGCCATCGGCACCATGGCCGGGTCGGCGAGGCCGCCGCTGACGTCGTTGACCAGCCGCGCACCGGCCTCGACGGCGCGCTCGGCGACCGACGCCCGCATGGTGTCCACGCTCACCAGCGCCCCGGCGGCGGCCAGTTCCCGTACCACCGGGATCACCCGGCGGATCTCCTCCGCCTCCTCGACCCGCCGTGCCCCCGGCCGGGTGGACTCACCGCCCACGTCGACCAGGTCGGCGCCGGAGGCGATCAGGTCGAGGCCGTGCTTGACGGCGAGTTCGGGGTCGAACCACAAACCGCCGTCGGAGAACGAATCGGGCGTGACGTTGACCACGCCCATCACCGCGCACCGGTCCCATTCGGGCAGACCGGCCACCCGGCCTCGCACATTCACCATGCCCCAAAGCGTAGGGCCGGTCCCCCGTTTCGGGAGACCGGCCCACAGGAGCCCCGGGTGTCAGGCGGCGCGACCACTCGCCGCGGCCATCCGCTTGTGCTCGGGGTGCGCGCAGTCCCGGCGCTGCGGCTCCTTGCTGACGAACGGGATCCACCGCCGTACCCGGGCGGGCAGCTCCAGGGTGATGAACGCCTCGGCCTGCATCACGGCGAACCCGATCCGAGGCAGGTCGCGGTGGGTCGGGAAGACCATGAACCGCGGCTCCCAGACCGGCTGGAACTTGGCGTTGAACTTGTACAGCGACTCGATCTGGAACCAGCGGGAGAGGAACACCAGCAGCCCGCGCCAGAAGCGCAGCACCGGACCGGCGCCGATCCGCTCACCGCGGGCGAGCGCCGAGCGGAACATCGCGAAGTTCAGCGACACCCGGGTGATGCCCAGCTCCGGCGCGTTCTGCAGGGCGTGCACGATCAGCAGCTCGTTCATGCCCCCGTCGGCCGAGCGGTCGCGACGCATCAGCTCCAGCGAGATGCCGTCCTCGCCCCACGGGACGAAGTGCAGCACGGCCTTGAGGTCGCCGTGCGGCGACGGGTCGTCCTCCACCGTCTTGTGCGCGGTGACGACGACGCAGTTGCCGTCCTCCGGGTCACCGAAACGGCCCAGCGCCATGGAGAAGCCGCGCTCGGTGTCGGTGCCGCGCCAGTCGGCGGCTGCGGCGCGGATCCGGGCCCGCTCCTCCTCGTCCAGGTCGCTGACCCGGCGCATCCGGCAGCTGTAGCCGTTGCGCTCGACGCGCTTGACCATCTGGCGGACGTTGCGCATCGCCCGGCCGGACAGCGAGAAGGAGTCGGTCTCGACGATCGCCTCGTCGCCCAGCTCCAGCGCGTCCAGGCCGGTCTCCCGGGTCCAGACCTCACCGCCGGTCTCCGAGCAGCCGACCACGGCCGGGATCCAGGCGTGTGCCCTGGCCTCCTCCATGAACCGCTCGATGGCACCCGGCCAGGCCTCCACGTCGCCGATCGGGTCGCCGCTGGCGAGCATCACGCCGGAGATCACCCGGTACGAGATGGCGGCCTTGCCGGTCGACGAGAAGATCACGCTCTTGTCCCGGCGCAGCGCGAAGTGGCCGAGGGAGTCGCGCCGTCCGTGCTTCTCCAGCAGGCCGCGGATCTGCTCCTCGTCCTCCGGGCTGAGCACGGCGGTCGGGTGCTCGGGGCGCAGCACCAGGTACGCGGTGCTGAGCAGGATCAGGAAGCCGAGGCCGCCGAGGGAGTAGCCGACGATGTCGGCGGTGCGGTCGTGCGCGTAGCGCACCGGGCCGCCGAAGCCGAACAGGCCGTACAAGACGGTCTTCACCCGGTCGAGGAAGGTCGGGTTCCCGATCTCCGAGTTCGGGTGGGCGCTGACGATCAGCAGTCCGATGCCGAAGCTGACGACGGACAGCAGCACGAAGTTGAACGCCGCCCGCCAGCGGGTACGTGGGTCGGACAGCGCCGTGAACTGGCTGCGGTGGGTGAGCAGCACCACCATCAGACCCGCCGACAGGACGGTGTCGACTATCGACAGCCGGTGGTGCAGCACCTCCGCCAGTATCCCGGCGGGCAGCAGCACGACGGCGGCCGTCCAGGCCCGCCGCTTGCGGCGCTTGAGCCCGTGCGCGAGCATCAGCATCAACAGGCCCAGGATGATCGAGGCGGCTGCCGCGATGCTGCTCACCGCACCGGGCAGATAGCCCGTCCAGGTGTGCACCCGGCTGTGCCTGAGCTGCGGGATGATCCCGGTCGCCAGGTCCAGCAGCCCGATCACGGCGCCTACGGTGCCCACGAGTGCGGGCACCTTGCTGCTCGGGGTGAACCTCGGGAGGCGTGCGCGTGAATCCTGTGTGGCGGACGACTCAGTCATTGATGCCGCCCCCTGACGGAACCCTTTTAAGGCGTTCGGCATCTTTGTGTGCAGACATCGGTCTCCCAGCCCCGATAAATGGATCTTCCGGCCCGATGTGCGTCGGCCGTGCGAGCTCTGTGCGTCCTCTAGGACGAGAGCTTTGGCCGTGAGGTTCCACTTGGCGGGGCTGGACGGCCGGTCCACCGAACGGAAAGCGCCTCATGGGTCTCACTAGTAAGAAACTCCTGGTCTTGGTCATCGTGCTGGCGGTGGCCTTCTTCGTCGCCACCATCTGGCTGTGGCCACGGCTGTCCCGCCAAGGGGTCAAGCCCATAGCGGGCCGCGTCGGGCTGCTGTTCGGTGGCCAGCTGGCGATCCTCGCCGCATTGGGGCTGTCGATCAACTCGTACTTCGGGTTCTACTCCTCGTTCGCGGACCTGTTCGGGACGAACCAGGACCCGGGCCAGGTCGTGGACTACACGGCGGGCGCCACGAACGGCAAGGACGGCCTGGAGCACCTCGGCTCCCAGGGCGTCGGCGTGCCGGGCGGCGGGTCGCCGGATAAGGCCGGCCGGATCGACAAGGTGCAGATCAAGGGTGCCAAGACCGGCATCACCACCCCCGCCTATGTCTACCTGCCGCCGCAGTACTTCCAGAAGGGTTTCAGCAAGCAGAACTTCCCCGCGTCGGTGATACTCACCGGTTACCCGGGCACCGCCGAGTCGCTGATCACCCGGATGAAGTATCCGCAGACGGCGACGGAGCACATCCAGCAGGGCAAGATGCAGCCGATGATCATGGTCATGATGCGGCCGACCGTGGTGCCCCCGCGTGACACCGAATGCATGGACGTCCCCGGCGGCCCCCAGGTGGAGACCTTCTTCACCAAGGAGCTGCGGCAGGTCATCTCGGCCAACTACCGGGTCGGCAACGCCCCCCAGAACTGGGGCGTCATGGGCGACTCCACAGGTGGCTACTGCGCCCTGAAGATGTCGATGCGGCACCCCGACGCCTTCTCCGCGGCCGTCTCGCTGTCGGGTTACTACAACACCCACAACGACCCGACCACCGGCGACCTGTTCGGCGGCAGCAAGCAGCTGCAGAACGAGAACGACATGATGTGGCTGCTGAAGAACAAGCCCGCCCCGAAGGTCTGGGCGCTGGTCACCAGCAGCAAGCAGGGCGAGTGGGACTACAGCCGCACGGTGGCGTTCATGAAGGCGGTCAAGCCGCCGATGCAGATCGCCTCGATCATCCTGCCCAGCGGCGGTCACAACTTCACCACCTGGAACCGGGAGGTGCCGAGCGCGCTCGACGCGCTGAGCCAGCACCTCACCCAGTAACACCCCACCCCCACGGGGGCGCACCGTTCAACGCGGCCGGGAGGACAGGACGTCCTCCCGGCCGCGGCGCGTTCGCCCTTCGGACGGATCCGCCGGGCTGGGCGGGTTGCGGCACGTCGCGACGCCGACGGACGGAGCTGCGGGGGGCACGAGCCGTCGTGGCGGGGAATCACCGCCGACGCCGCGCCGAAACGACCAAGGGCGCGCCGACGGCGCCGGAACCGCCCCAAGGTCCCCAGCGGCCCTAGCGGGCCAGTATCAGGCTCATCGCCTCGGCGCGGGTCGCCGGGTCCCGCAGCTGGCCGCGCACCGCCGAGGTGGTGGTCTTCGCGCCGGGCTTGCGGATGCCGCGCATCGACATGCACATGTGCTCGCACTCGACGACCACGATCACGCCGCGCGGCTCCAGGATGTCCATCAGGGAGTCGGCGATCTGCGTGGTGAGCCGTTCCTGCACCTGGGGGCGGCGGGCGAACACGTCGACCAGCCGGGCCAGCTTGGACAGCCCGGTGATCTTTCCGCTGGTGGCGGGGATGTAGCCGACGTGCGCGACGCCGTGGAACGGCACCAGGTGGTGCTCACAGGTGGAGTAGACCTCGATGTCCTTGACCAGCACCATCTCGTCATGGCCGAGGTCGAAGGTGGTGGTGAGCACCTCTTCCGGGGTCTGCCAGAGGCCCGCGAAGATCTCCTTGTACGCCCGCGCCACGCGTGCCGGGGTCTCCCGCAGGCCCTCGCGGTCCGGGTCCTCTCCCACCGCGATCAGCAGTTCGCGGACGGCGTTCTCGGCCCGCTTCTCGTCGAACTCGCCGGCGGGGGCCGCGTCGACCAGCGTCACCGGGTCGGTCATATGCGCCTCGTTCCTGCTACACGTAACACCTGGCAAAGCGAAATGCCGCGCCTCCCAGGCTAGAACCTGGGAGGCGCGGCGTTCATTCCGGGCCGATGGGCCCCGGTGGGACCGTCAGCTGTCGCTCGGGCCCTGCGGGCCGTCCTCCGGCAGCTCGACCGTGTCGGTCGGCTGCGCCTGCGGCTGCTTCACCGTGGAGACCGCGGGCTGGGCGCTGCCGTTGGCCGTGCCCGCGCCGTTGGCCAGCGCCAGCTCGCGCGGCGAGAGCACCGGCGGGCGGGTCGACGGCGTACGGCGCGAGGAGCCGGTCCACGCCGGGCGCGCCGGGCGCTTGACCACCGGCTTGAAGATCTCCGCGACCTCCTCCTTGTTCAGCGTCTCCTTCTCCAGGAGCGCCAACACCAGGTTGTCCAGGACGTCGCGGTTCTCGACCAGGATCTCCCACGCCTCGTTGTGGGCGTTTTCGATCAGCTTCTTGACCTCTTCGTCCACCAGGCCCGCGACCTCTTCCGAGTAGTCGCGCTGGTGACCCATCTCACGGCCGAGGAACGGCTCGGAGTTGTCGGTGCCGAACTTGATCGCGCCGAGCCGCTCGGTCATGCCGTACTGGGTGACCATCGCGCGGGCGGTGGCGGTCGCCTTCTCGATGTCGTTGGCGGCGCCGGTGGTCGGGTCGTGGAAGACCAGTTCCTCGGCCGCCCGGCCGCCCATGATGTAGGCGAGCTGGTCGAGCATCTCGCTGCGCGACTGGGAGTACTTGTCCTCGTCCGGCAGCACCATGGTGTAGCCCAGGGCACGGCCGCGCGGCAGGATCGTGATCTTGTGAACCGGGTCGCTGTTGGGGCAGGCCGCGGCGACCAGGGCGTGTCCGCCCTCGTGGTACGCGGTCGCCTTCTTCTCCTTCTCGCTCATGATCCGGGTCCGCTTCTGCGGTCCGGCGACAACGCGGTCGATCGCCTCGTCCAGCATCTTGTTGTCGATGAGCTTGCGGTCGCTACGGGCGGTGAGCAGCGCGGCCTCGTTGAGGACGTTGCTCAGGTCGGCGCCGGTGAAGCCGGGAGTGCGGCGGGCGACGGCCTGCAGGTCGACGTCCGGGGCGACCGGCTTGCCCTTCTGGTGGACCTTGAGGATCTCCAGACGGCCCTGAAGGTCCGGGCGGTCCACCGCGATCTGCCGGTCGAAGCGGCCCGGGCGCAGCAGCGCCGGGTCCAGGATGTCCGGCCGGTTGGTGGCCGCGATCAGGATCACGCCGCCCTTGACGTCGAAGCCGTCCATCTCGACCAGCAGCTGGTTGAGCGTCTGCTCGCGCTCGTCGTGGCCGCCGCCGAGACCCGCGCCGCGGTGCCGGCCGACGGCGTCGATCTCGTCGACGAAGACGATCGCCGGGGCGTTCGCCTTGGCCTGCTCGAACAGGTCACGGACCCGGGAGGCACCGACACCCACGAACATCTCGACGAAGTCGGAACCGGAGATCGAGTAGAACGGCACGCCCGCCTCGCCCGCGACGGCGCGTGCGAGCAGCGTCTTACCTGTTCCGGGCGGGCCGTAGAGCAGCACGCCCTTGGGGATCTTGGCGCCCACGGCCTGGAACTTGGCCGGCTCCTGGAGGAACTCCTTGATCTCCTGGAGCTCCTCGACCGCCTCGTCCGCGCCCGCCACGTCGGTGAACGTGGTCTTGGGCGTGTCCTTGGTGATCAGCTTGGCCTTGGACTTCCCGAAGTTCATCACCCGGGAGCCGCCGCCCTGCATCTGGTTCATCAGGAACAGGAAGACGACGACGATCAGGACGAAGGGCAGCAGCGAGAGCAGCACACCGACGAACGGATTCTGCTTCGACGGCGAGATGGTGTAGCCGTCGGGCAGCTGCGTGCCGCCGCGCTGGTGGTCGTCGACCTGGGTCTGCAGCTTCGCCGCAAGGTCGGCGCCCTGGCGGCCGATGTAGCTCGCCTTGATCTTGTCGCCGAGGTCCTTGCCGTCGACCTTGGCGCCCGGCTTCAGCTGGACCGAGATGGTCTGCTCGTCACCGGTGGTGATTTTGGCTGACTGGGCGAGCCCCTGGTCGACCGCGGCGACGACCTGGCCGGTGTCCACCGTCTTGTAGCCGCCCGTCGAGCCGACGACCTGCATCAAGACGACCACGGCAAGGACGGCCAGCACGATCCACATGACCGGCCCACGGAAGTAGCGTTTGACGTCCATCCATGCGGGGCGGCGACGCCCCGTCCCTCCTGCCACAGTGAGAGCACTTCGGCCCCATCGGCCGATGTGCGCTAGCTAGGTGTATGACCCGACGGTTTATGACCCGACCTTCGGACGGTACCTCAGCATTGTCACCCGATGCTGCCGAGG
The DNA here is from genome assembly GCF_029269905.1 of Streptomyces silvisoli. Taxonomy (NCBI): domain Bacteria; kingdom Bacillati; phylum Actinomycetota; class Actinomycetes; order Kitasatosporales; family Streptomycetaceae; genus Streptomyces; species Streptomyces silvisoli. Next base: position 52,943 of record NZ_JARJBC010000016.1, read on the forward strand.
ACCGTTAACAAACCCCTCTTCCCTTGCTCCAACGGCAGGAAACCGGGGTCGGTTCCCCGGCTCCGACACCGGGTTTCCGAAATCTGGCCCAGCCGGTCGGCGTGTCAGCCGCCGTAGACGTGCGGGGCGAGTGTGCCCACGAACGGCAGGTTGCGGTACTTCTCCGCGTAGTCCAGCCCGTAGCCCACCACGAACTCGTTCGGGATGTCGAAACCGACATACGTCACATCGATGTCGACCTTGGCCGCCTCCGGCTTGCGCAGCAGGGTGCACACCCGCAGCGAGGCCGGGCCGCGCGAGCTGAGGTTGGACAGCAGCCAGGACAGGGTCAGGCCGGAGTCGATGATGTCCTCGACGATCAGCACATCGCGGCCGGCGATGTCGGTGTCGAGGTCCTTCAGGATGCGGACCACGCCGGAGGACTTGGTTCCGGCGCCGTACGAGGACACCGCCATCCAGTCCATGGTGACGTCGGAGGACAGTGCGCGGGCCAGGTCCGCCATCACCATCACGGCACCCTTCAGGACACCGACGATCAGCAGGTCCTTCCCGGCGTAGTCCCTGTCGATCTCCGCGGCCAACTCGGCCAGCTTGAGGTCGATCTCTTCCTTGCTGATGAGCACCTTCTCGAGGTCGGTGCCCATGTCCTTCTCGTTCACCCGCGCTACTTCCTGCAAGGCCTACCGGCTACGTCATTCGGCTGCGGTCGTCCGCCGGAAAACCAGTTTGCCATTCGACCGGCGGGCCTCGACGCCCCCGGGCAGGTTGATGGGGCCCTGACCGCGCCAACCGGTGATCAGCCGGTCGGTCTCCTCGATGTGCCGGGAGAACAGCGATCCGGCCGGGCTGCCCGCCGTGATGGCCGCGCGGCGCAGGACCCGGCGGCGTACGGCGGAGGGCAGCGGGAAGAGTTTGGCGGGGTCCAGCGCGTGGTCCGGGTCGCCGTCCACCGTGGCCTCCCGGGTGGCGGCCGCGGCCCACTGGTCGAGCGCGTCGGCGTCGTCCCGGAACAGCTGGGCGGTACGGGCCAGCGAGGCGACCACCCCGCGGCCCAGCGACTTCTCCAGTACGGGCAGCGCCTCGTGCCGGACCCGGGCGCGGGTGTACGCCGGGTCGGCGTTGTGCGGGTCCTCCCAGACGTCGATGCCCTGGGCGACGCAGGCCTTGCGGGTGGTCTCCCGGTCGAGCAGCAGGAACGGGCGGCGGTAGCGGCCGCCGGGGCCGGAGACGGCGGCCATGCCGGACAGTGAGCGGGTGCCGGAGCCGCGGGCGAGCGCCAGCAGGACGGTTTCCGCCTGGTCGTCACGGGTGTGGCCGAGCAGCACGGCGGCGGCGCCCAGTGAGCTGGCGGCGGCGTCGAGGGCGGCGTACCGGGCGTCGCGGGCGGCGGCTTCCGGGCCGCCCTGACGGCCGACGGTGACGCCGAGGGCCTCCACGGGGTCGAGGCCGAGGTCGCGCAGTCGGTGCACGACGTCGAGGGCGCGGGCGGTGGAGCCGTTCTGCAGGCCGTGGTCGACGGTGACGGCGCCGGCCCGTACGTCGAGCTTGCGGGCCTCGAAGGCGAGGGCTGAGGCGAGCGCCATGGAGTCGGCGCCGCCGCTACAGGCCGCGAGGACCAGCGGCCGGTCCATCAGGGCGCGGGAGCCGGCGGCGGTGGAGGTGGTCGGCGTGGAGGCTGCGGCGGGGGTGCGGGCCAGGTCGTTGAGCACGTCGTGCAGTACGCGGCGGACCGCCAGGCGTATCGCGGCGACCGCGGGGTGGGGACCCATATCCATTCCTCCTGAAATACACAGCCCACCTGAGGATTTTGGGAGGGCCGCGGGGGGATGACGGAGCGTGGCTAGATGGTGACAGATATGGAGCGCTACCCGAGCATCGCACGCCTACCCATCGGCCATGGTCCCTCGGATGGGTGAACTGTGGGGCGCTCAGGGTTCATGAATCAGTGCGACGATGCACCCTTGCGATCCAGTCCGCCGGTTTGGCGATCTCCGTCTTGGTGGGCAGGGTGTTGGGCGAGGTCCAGATCCGGTTGAAGCCGTCCATGCCGACCTCGTCGACCACGGAGCGCACGAAGCGTTCGCCGTCGCGGTACTGGCGCAGCTTGGCGTCCAGCCCGAGCAGCTTGCGCAGCGCCTGGTCGAGCCGACCGGCGCCGGTGGCACGGCGCTTCTGGAACTTCTCCCTGATCTCCGCGACGGACGGCACGACGTCCGGCCCCACGCCGTCCATCACATAGTCGGCATGGCCTTCGAGCAGCGACATCACGGCGGTCAGCCGGGCCAGGATCTCCCGCTGGGCCGGGGTCTGGACGATCTCGACCAGACTGCGGCCCTCGCTCTCCTCGCCCTCGGGACGGGCGCCGACGAACGACTGTGCGGCCTCGCGGACCCGCTCCAGCAGGGTGGCGGGGTCGACGTCGGTCTGCGACAGGAACTCCTGGATCTCCGATTCGATGTGGTCGCGCAGCCAGGGCACGGCGGTGAACTGGGTGCGGTGAGTCTCCTCGTGCAGACAGACCCACAACCGGAAGTCGTGCGGATCCACGTCGAGTTCACGCTCCACGTGCACGATGTTCGGCGCGACCAGCAGCAGCCGCCCGGTGCGCGGCGCGCCGGGCTCGGGGAGCACCGGACCGGCGGGCATCTCGCGGGTGGCCGGGGCGAAGGTCTCGTACTGGCCGAGCACCCGGGAGGCGAGGAACGACAGCAGCGCGCCGACCTCGACGCCGGTGACCTTGCCGCCGACCGCGCCGAGCACGGCACCGCCGGGGAGGGTGCCGCGGCGCGCCTGCATCTTGTCGAGCAGCGGCTTGAGGATCTCCCGGAAGCCCGCCACGTTGGCCTTGACCCAGCCCGGGCGGTCCACGACCAGGACCGGGCTGCCGTTCTGCGGCTCGTCGGGGCCGCCGGCGCCGTACATCTGCGTGAAGGACCGTACGTGTTCCTCGGACGACCTGGCGTGGCGGCGCAGTTCGGTCACCACGGTCCGCGCCTCCTCACGGCTGACCTCGGGACCCGGGCGTACCAGCCGGGTCGCGGTCGTCACCGCGAGGTTCCAGTCGACCATCTCCGCACCACCGATGCTCGTCATGGCTTCACGGTACGTGGCGCCGGGCGGCTTTCGCCGCCCGGCGCTGATTTTTGGGGGCCGCCCCCCTGCCTCCGGCGCCTTACCGGCAGCCGCAGTTCGTCACGGTGGCGGCCAGCCGGTCCAGCGCGGTGACCGCGTTCGTGGCGTTCTGGGTGCCGGAGGCCATGAACGCGAAGACCAGCAGGCGGCCGTCGGCGTCCACCGCCGTCCCGGCGAGGGTGTTGACGCCGGTGAGGGTGCCGGTCTTGGCGTGCACCAGGCCCGCCGCGTCGGACGTGGCACCGCTGAAGCGGTCGCTGAGGGTGCCGGTGAAACCGGCGATCGGCAGCCCGCTGAGCACCGGCCGCAGCTGCGGGTGGGCCGGGTCGGCGGCGGTGTACAGCAGCCGGGCCAGCAACTGCGCGGTGAGCCGGTCGTCGCGGTCCAGGCCGCTGCCGTCGTTGAAGCTGGTGCCGGCGAGCGGCAGCCCGAGCCTGCCCAGTTCCTCGCTGATCGCCTGCGCCCCGCCGGTGAAGCTCACCGGCTTGCCGAGGCTGATCGCGGTCTGCCGGGCCAGTGCCTCCGCGATGTCGTTGTCGCTGTTGGTCAGCATCCGCTCGACCAGTGCGGACAGCGGCATGGAGTCCACCTCGGCGAGCCGGGCCTCCTCGCCCGCGGGCGCGCTGCCCGGCCGTACGTCGCCGTCCACGGTGATCCCGCGGTCGCGCAGCATCCCGGCGAAGGCCTGGGCGGCGGAGTCGGCCGGGTCGGCGACCCTGGGGGCGTTCTCGGTGGAGTTGGGGTCGACCCGGCCCTCGTCCACCATGAGCGGGGTGACCGGGGCGATGTTGGGGTCGACGCCGATGGGGTGCAGCAGCGGGCCGGTGTAGAGCGAGGTGTCGTAGCTCAGCTGGACCTTCGTCCAGCCCCGCTCCTTGAGCGTCCTGGCGGTGGCGTCGGCGAGGTCGCTCAGGCTGGCCGGGGTGGCGTCCGGGTCGGTGCCCGGCGGCGTGGGCCGCGCGGTGAGGGTGGGGTCGCCGCCGCCGACCAGGACGATGCCGCCCGGTGCGGCGCCGGGGACGACGGTGGTGGGGATCCGGTAGTCGTCGCCGAGGCTCTGCAGGGCGGCGACCGCGGTGGCGATCTTGGTGGTGGAGGCGGGCGTGGAGGGGGCGTCCGGGGCGTGGCCGTACAGCTGCCGCCCGGTGGCGGCGTCCAGCACCACTCCGGCCCGCACCGCGCCGAGCGCCGGGTCGTCGAACAGCGGGGAGAGCGCGTTGTCCAGGCCCTGCCCGGTGGGCAGCGGTACGGCCTGCGGCGAGAGGCCTGGCCCGAGCCCGGCCAGCACCGGGGGCGCGCTGGGCGCCGTTGCGGGGGTACGGCCGGTACGTCCCGCGCCGTCCCGGGCGGCGGCCCAGTTCCGTTCCGCCACCCGCTGGCCGTCCGCCCAGGGGCCCGCCGCGGTGACGGCGACCAGCGCGACGGCCAGCCCGACGCCCCCCGCGCCGACCGCCACCCGCGTGGCCCCGCCCTCGAAGGTCGCCCTGCGGGCGGCCGCGAGAACCGGGCGCAACCCGGCCACCGCCCGGACCGCGCCCCGGTCCAGACCCGCGCGGCGGGACACGCTGACCGCCCAGCGCCGGACACGGTCAGAATTGCTATGGCTCCAGTCACGACCGATCATTAGCGGACGCCTCCGCGCCAGCGGTGGATCACCTGAACGGTCGCTGTTCGGGCGGCTGCCAGCCCCCGTCGTCGCACCCTGGACCAGCCCCTTTCGCGACCACACACCTGCGTGGGGGACACTTAATCATCCGAAGTATGTGCTGATCATGGCTGATGTTGGAGGAGCCTTGGAGTTCGACGTCACGATCGAGATCCCGAAGGGTTCGCGGAACAAGTACGAGGTGGACCACGAGACCGGTCGTATCCGCCTGGACCGTCGGCTTTTCACCTCGACCATGTACCCCGCCGACTACGGCTTCGTTGAGGACACCCTGGGTGAGGACGGCGACCCGCTGGACGCGCTGGTCCTGCTGGACGAGCCGACCTTTCCGGGCTGCCTGATCAAGTGCCGCGCGATCGGCATGTTCCGGATGACCGACGAGGCGGGCGGCGACGACAAGCTGCTGTGCGTCCCGGCCTCCGACCCGCGGGTGGAGCACCTGCGTGACATCCATCACGTGAGCGAGTTCGACCGCCTGGAGATCCAGCACTTCTTCGAGGTCTACAAGGACCTGGAGCCGGGCAAGTCCGTCGAGGGCGCCAGCTGGGTCGGCCGCGCCGAGGCGGAGGCCGAGATCGAGGCCTCCTACAAGCGGCTGCGGGAGCACGGCGGCCACTGAGGCCCCCGCGACCCGTCGTTGAAGGCCCCCGCCGCCATCAGGTGAGCGGGGGCCTTCACCAACTGCGGGAACCACCGGCTCATCAGGTGCCGGACGCCTGCGACACGCCTGCCCTGACAGCCGGTTGGCGGGTGCGGCTCAGAACCCGCGGGTGCGCTTGGCGGCGCGGCGCACCGGGCCGCCGCCCGGGAACTTGATGACCATACGGGCGACCTCGCCACCGAGGTTGACCCCGATCGCGACCGCCAGTGCCAGCGCCGCGGCCTTGGCGAGGGACGCCACGCCCACGTCCTGCTTCCCCTGTGTGAAGGCGAGCAGCCCGAAGTACGTGGCGCTACCCGGCAGCAGCGGGCCGATGGCCGCGGTGACGTACGGCAGCGCGGAGGCGAACCGGTACCGCGAGAGCAACTGGCCGAACAGGCCGACCAGACCGGCGGCGACCGCCGTCGCGGCGATCGGCGAGAGCCCCGCCTGGTAGTGCAGCGCCCCGTAGACCACCCAGGCCACACCGCCGTTGAGCGTGACGATCGGCAGCACCGAGCGCTCGCACTGGAGCAGCACCGCGAAGGCGAGCGTCAGCGTCATCGCCGCCACCAGTTGCACCGGCGCGTTCTGATAGGTGTGCAGGGCCTCGTCGGGATTGAGCTGGGCGTGCAGGCTCACCCCGACGTACAGCACCATCGTCACGCCGAAGACGATGCCGACGATCAGGTACATGACCTCCAGCAACCGGGCGGAGGCGGTGATGTAGAAGCCGGTCAGCCCGTCCTGCACCCCGGCCACCAGCGCCCGTCCCGGGATCAGCGCGTACAGCCCACCGGTGATCACCGCGGAGGACTGCACATGGCCGCCGCCCGGCAGGTAGGAGCCGTAGAGGTTCATCAGCACGCCCATGGCGGCGGCGGGCATCGCGGCGGCGACGAACTGGTAGAACTCCGGCAAGCCGCGCCCCGCGCACAGCCAGGCGAGCCGGTCGCCGAGCATCGCTCCGACGGCCGCCGCCACGAAGACCGTCGGGCCACCGCCGACCAGCATGCTCGCCGCGCCAGCCAGCACCCCGGCGCCGAGCGTCAGCAGCCAGCCGGGGTACGGGTGCCGGTTGCGGCGCATCTCGGCGAGCCTGCCGTAGGCGTCCTCAAGGGTCGCCTCGTGCGCGGTGATGTCGTCGATCAGCCGGAAGACGGCGGCGAGCCGGGTGTAGTCGGTGCCGCGGCGGCGCACCGTGCGGCTGGCCGTGATCGGGTCGTCGACCAGGGACGGCTGATGGGTGATGGACAGCAGGGTGAAGGTGACGTTGGGCTCGACCCGGTCGAGTCCGTAGGCGTGGGCGACGCCGAACATCGCCGCCTCCACGTCCTCCGCGCCCTCACCGCCGGCCAGCAGCAGCTCGCCGATACGCAGCGTCAGGTCGAGGACGCGGGGTACGGACGGGCCTTCGGACTCGGGCTTGCCGGCCCGCTCCGGCGCCGGGCGTTCGGCGACCGGCATCCGCAGCATGGCGCGCATCCGGTCCTGCCAGGGGGCGTCACTGGGCAGCCGGACCACGGGAATGCCCTCGGGCGGCGTGAAGGCGGGCAGGGTGTGGTTGCCGGTGGTGCTGCCGTTCGCGGCGGACGCCGGACGGGTGGGCGGCAGGAACGCGGAGCCCTCGGGCTCCGGTGCGGGCGGGAGCGGCACTCCCAGGGGCGGGGTGAACGCGGAGCGCGACTCGTCGGACTCGGGCTTGGCGTCCTGCGGGCTGGTGCCCAGCACACTGCCGTCAGTCCGCTTGCTCTCCGTCACCTGCTGCGATCCCTTTCCCGCTCCTCTTCGCCGGTTACCCAGACAAGGCTACGTGTAGACCGCAAGGTTCAGCGCTTGGCCGCTCTATGCCGGCCACGCTGCTGCGGGGCCGGGGCCGGCATCGGTCCGGCGTCCCGGCGGCCACCGCCGGTCGCTGTGGCCGCCTTCGCCGACTTGCGCCGCGAGCGCAGGTACTCGAAGGCGATCGGGATCACCGAGACGAACACGATCACGATGAAGATCGCCTCGACGTTGTCACGGATGAACGCGATCTGGCCGAGGAAGTAGCCGAGCACGGTCACGCCCGCGCCCCACAGCGTGCCGCCGATGAGGTTGAAGACGAAGAACGAGCGGTAGTTCATCCGGCTCACCCCGGCGATGATCGGGGTGAAGGTCCGTACGATCGGCACGAAGCGAGCCAGGATGATCGACTTCGGGCCGTGGTGCTCGAAGAACTCGTGCGCCTTCTCCACGTTCTCCTGTTTGAAAAGCTTCGAGTCCGGCCGCCGGAACAGCGCCGGGCCGACCTTGCGGCCGAACAGATAGCCCGCCTGGTCGCCGAGCACGGCGGCGACCGCCACCAGCAGGCACACCAGCCACAGCGGATAGTGCAGGTACTGGCCGTTGGCTATCAGCAGACCGGTGGTGAACAGCAACGAGTCACCGGGCAGGAAGAAACCGATCAGCAGACCCGACTCGGCGAACACCACCAGCAGGATCCCGACCAGCGCGAAGCCGCCGAAGTTCTCGATCAGCTGCTGGGGGTTGAGCCAGGCGGGGCCCAAGGCGAGAGTCGTCACGGGTGGCGTGCTCCTGGTCGTGGGCTCCGGACTGGCTCCTGCCACTTCCGGACTGGTCAATTCCCCACCAGTATGAACGTAGGCCCGAGACGGCGGGTTCCCCATGTGCGGCGGCCCGCCGGGCGGGGCAGGCTCAAGGGCATGAGCATCGATGACTACGGCGGCGGCCAGCCCACCCAGTCCGACGTCCTGGTGGTCACCACCAACGACGTGCCCGGTCACCGCGTGGAACGGGTGATCGGCGAGGTCTTCGGACTGACCGTGCGCTCCCGGCACCTGGGCAGCCAGATCGGCGCCGGACTGAAGTCCATGATCGGTGGCGAGCTGAAGGGGCTGACCAAGACCCTGGTGCAGACCCGCAACCAGGCCATGGAGCGCCTGGTGGAGCAGGCGAGGGCGCGCGGGGCGAACGCGGTGCTGATGATGCGCTTCGACGTGACCGAGGCCGCCGACGTGGGCACCGAGGTCTGTGCCTACGGAACCGCCGCGGTGCTGGTCCGGGAGGGCTGAGCGCGGCCGGATCCGCGCCCGGCGGCTGCGCCCGGTCAGCGTCCGCACGTCAGGCGTCAGGCCGGGCGCTTGCGCAGCCGGGCGGCGAGCACCGCCACGTCGTCCTCGGCGGTGCCGGTCACCAGCTTGGCCAGCACCCGGTCCAGCAGGGCGTCCAGGCTGATGTCGACGGGCGCGGCCAGCTCCGTCAGCCGGCGCAGCGAGCGGTCGATGTCCTCGCCGCGCCGCTCCACCAGGCCGTCGGTGAACAGCAGCACCGGACCGGGCAGCGCCCGCCGCTCGACCGGGACGTAGCCGCCGATGCCGGTGCCGAGCGGGGGCCCGGGCGGGACCGGCAGCAGTTCGAAGTGGCCGTCCATGTGCAGTGCGGCGGGCGGCAGATGGCCCGCGCTGGCATACGTCACCGTCTCCCGCTCCGGGTCGGCGACCGCCAGCAGGCAGGTGGCGGGGCGGTCGGTGCCGGTGCCGATGATCAGGGCGTCGAGTTGTTCCAGGATCTGGTCCGGCGGCAGGTCGGCGGCGGCCAGCACCCGCAGCATGGAGCGGTAGTGCCCCATGTCGACGGCCGCCTCCACGCCGTGGCCCATCACGTCGCCCATCGCCAACAGGGTTCGCCCGCCGGAGAGTTGGACGGTGTCGAACCAGTCGCCGCCGACCAGGGCGGTGCTCCCGGCCGGGAGGTAGCGGGAGGCTACCTCGACGGTGGGCTGCGGGGTCGCGGGCTCGGAGAGCAGGGCGCGTTGCAGTTCCAGGGCGATGCCGTGCTCCCGGGTGTAGCGGCGGGCGTTGTCCAGGCTGATCGCGGCGCGCCCGGCCAGGTCCTGTGCGATGACCACGTCCTCGTCGGCGAAGTCCGGGGTGTCCCCGGCCCTCATCAGCGTCACGGTGCCGATCGGGTGCCCCCTGGCGGCCAGCGGCACCACCATGCCGGAGTGGATCCCGGCGGCCCGGTAGCGGACGACGCGCTCGGCGTTCGCCGGGGACCGGCCGCCCTCGGGGTGGCTGAAACGGTTGTCGACCAGCGGCCGCCCGCTCTCCATGCTGCGCGGTATCGCCGAGCCGCTGCGGAACCGCACGTACTCCCCCGGCCCCTCGAACACCGCGGCGGCGCCCCGCAGTTCGGGCACCACCGAGATCGCCGCCCGGCGCAGCCGCAGCGTCCCGCGGGGCGACTGCCACGCCCCGTCCGCCTGCTCGGGGGGTATGACGTCGACGGTGACCGCGTCGGCGAGCACGGGCACCAGGAAATCGGCCAGTTCCGCGCAGGTGGTGTCGATGTCCAGGGTGGTGCCGATCCGGGTGGCGGCGGTGTCCAGCAGGGCGAGCCGTTCCCGGGCCTTCTCCAGGTCGTGCTGGACCTGCCGGGAGGCGCTGACCTCCAGCACTATGCCGACCAGGCCGGTGACCTCGCCGTCGCGTTCCAGCCGGTGGTAGGCGCCGTGCCAGTAGCGGCGCTCATGGCCGGAGGCGGCCCGGGTGTGGCCGCTGGAGGTGGTCTCCCGGGGTATGCCGTCGGCCAGTACCTGGCGCAGCACGTCCTCCCTGGCCTCCAGGGCGGGCAGCACGTCGGGGATGGTCCGGCCGGTGTGCTCGGCGGCGGGAACGCCGTTCATCCGGGCCAGCGCGGGGTTGACGTAGACGTACCGCAGATCGGTGTCCAGCACCACGATCCCGGCTTCCGTGCCCTCCAGGATCTGGCGCAGCACCTCGCTGTCCAGCGGCTCTGGAGGATCGGCGGCCACCGGGTTCCTCCTCGTCAGCGGTAGCGCCCGCGGCTGTGGGCCCCTCCATCCTCAGCCGTGGCCGGATCACCCGCATCCGGGCGTCGGCGGCGGGGCGACGGGGTGGCCTGATCTATACGTTGCCTCAGGCAATGGATGGCACTTACAACTAGATGGGCGTACATTGATCAGCGTGGTCCGGTGGCCGGACGTGCCGCGGGATCGCGCCCAACGGGGGCAGAGCCGAGCCCCGGACCCGGGGCCGCCGACCGGAGGAGGGGAGACCGCCTATGTGCGGGATCACCGGATGGATCTCCTACGAAAGTGACCTCACCCGCGAGCGGGCCACGCTCGACGCGATGACGCAGACCATGGCCTGCCGCGGCCCGGACGCCTCGGGCGTCTGGCTGGACCGGCACGCGGCGTTCGGGCACCGCCGCCTCGCCGTCATCGACATCGAGGGCGGCAAGCAGCCGATGTCCGTCGAGGCCGACGGACGCACCGTGCTCGTCACCACGTACAGCGGCGAGATCTACAACTACCGAGAGCTTCGCGCCGAGTTGACGTCCCTCGGCCACACCTTCCGCACCAGCAGCGACACCGAGGTGGCGCTGCACGCCTACCTGGAGTGGGGCGAGGACTTCACCGAGCGCCTCAACGGGATGTACGCCTTCGCGCTGTGGGACCCGCGCTCGGAGGAACTGCTGCTGGTCCGCGACCGGATGGGCATCAAGCCGCTGTTCTACTACCCGACTTCGGACGGCGTGCTGTTCGGCTCCGAGCCCAAGGCGATCCTCGCCCACCCCTCGGTACGGCCGGTGGTGGACGCCGAGGGGCTGGCCGAGCTGGTCTCCTTCTGCAAGACGCCGGAGCAGGCGATCTACAAGGGCATGAAGGAACTCAGGCCCGGCCATGTGCTGCGGGTGCGACGCGGCGGGCTGACCGTCAAGCGGTACTGGGCGCTTGAGGCCCGCGACCACACCGACGACCTGGACACCACCATCCGTACGGTGCGCGAACTGCTCGACGACATCGTCGCCCGCCAGCTGATCGCCGACGTACCGCTGTGCACGCTGCTCTCCGGGGGCCTGGACTCCTCCGTGATCACCGCGCTGTCGGCACACGGACTGGCCGCGGCCGGGCAGGGCCCGGTGCGGTCGTTCTCAGTCGACTTCGTCGGACAGACCGAGAACTTCGAGCCGGACGACCTGCGCGGCACGCCCGACGGCCCGTACGCGCACGCGCTCGCCGAACACGTACGGTCCGACCACCGGGACATCGTGCTGGACACCGCGGCGCTGATGGACCGCGGCAACCGGGACGCCGTACTGACGGCGCGCGACCTGCCGTTCGGCCTCGGCGAGGGCGACACCTCGCTCTACCTGCTCTTCAAGGCCATCCGAGAGCAGTCGACGGTGGCGCTGTCCGGCGAGTCCGCGGACGAGGTGTTCGGCGGCTACCGGTGGTTCCACGACCGGGACGCGGTCGAGGCCGACACCTTCCCCTGGCTCACCCGGCTGGGCATCAACAGCTTCGCCGGTACGAAGGCGGGCACCCGCGAGTCGCTGCTGGACGACGGGCTGCTGGCCAAGATCGACGTGGCCGGCTACCGGCGCACCCGGTACCGGGAGGCGCTGGCCGAAGTCCCGTACCGGGAAGGGGACTCGGGGCTCGAGCGGCGGATGCGGGAGATCTGCTACCTGCACCTGACCCGGTTCGTGCAGTTCCTGCTGGACCGCAAGGACCGGGCGAGCATGGCGGTGGGGCTCGAGGTCCGAGTGCCGTTCTGCGACCACCGGTTGGTGCAGTACGTCTTCAACACCCCGTGGTCGATGAAGACCTTCGACGGCCGGGAGAAGTCACTGCTGCGGGCGGCGGCCGGGGACGTGCTGCCGGAGTCGGTGGCGCAGCGGGTCAAGAGCCCGTACCCCAGCACCCAGGACCCGCGCTACACCCAGGCGCTGCGCGCCGAGTTGGGCGAGCTGCTGGCCGACAAGGAGGCCCCGGTACGCCCGCTGCTGGACCTGGCGAACGCGCGGGAGGCGGTGAACACCGAGGGCGAGGGCTTCCGTTCCAGCACCGAACTCGTGCTGGGCATCGACTCGTGGCTGCGCAAGTACGAGACGACGCTGGAGCTTTGACGCCCCGCCCTTCGGGCGAGGGACCGGTCGCACGCGAGGCTCCGGGGGCCTTCCGCCCCCGGAGCCTCGCGTCACCGGGGGCCGAAGGCCCCCGGTCCTGCTGTTACGCGTCCACCAGGAACGGCTTCATGCGGCCATCGCGGGCGCGGTCCACCGCGGGGGTGGCCAGGCGGCCGACGAGCGGGACGAGGGCGGCGGCGACCACGGTGCCGACCAGCGCGCCGACCAGCACGTCATGCGGGTAGTGCGCACCGACGTACACCCGGGAGGCGCCCATCGCGACGGCGGCCAGCACGGCCAGCCAGCCGATCCTGCGGTGCACCAGCAGCAGCGCGACGGCCGCGCAGAAGGCGACCACGGTGTGGTTGCTGGGGAACGCCCAGTCACCCGGCGCGGCGCACGCCTCCAGGTTGAAGCTGTGCGGCAGCTGCTGGCACGGCCGCACCTCCTTGACCACGGACTTCAGCAGGTCGTTGACGATGTAGGCGACGACCACCACGACCGGCGCGGCCAGCACCCGGGTCATCGCCCAGGACGGCTGCCGCCGCGCCGACCACCAGGCCAGCAGCATGAAGACGGCGAAGATCACGATGCCGTAGGCCGACCAGTACTTGATGATGTCGTCCAGCCAGCCCGGCGCGGTGCGCGCCCAGTCCGTGACATCCGTGTACAGCCCGCCGTCGACCTGTGAGCCGTCGAAGGCCAAGGTGGTGAGGGTGCTGTGGGCCACATCGGCGGCGGGCGGTGCGAGCACGGGCGGCATTCCTCCGATAATCGACGACGAGCGGCGTGCCGGGAACGGCCCGCCAAATGTCTACAGACTCGTAGACTGTGGGCCAACTGTAGTCGACGGGAAAGGGGACGGAATCCGTGACGGACATCGCGCGGCGCCCTGCGGGCGAACTTGAGGCAGCCGTCCTCGCCGCCCTGTGGGCGGCCCACACCCCGCTGACTCCACCACAGGTCCAGCGGTCGCTCGGCGGCACACTGGCCCGTACGACGGTGGCCACCATCCTGGCCCGGCTGTACGACAAGGGCACGGTGGTGCGCAGCCGGTCCGGACGCGCCTACGCCTACACCCCGGCGGTGGAGGACGAGGCGGCGCTGGCCGCCCGGCGCATGCACAGCGAGCTGGAGAAGGGCGACGACCGCAACGGGGTCCTCGCCCGCTTCGTCTCCCGGCTCTCCCCGGACGACGAGCGGGTGCTCCGGCTGCTGCTCGCCCAGGCCGACGCGTCGCGCACACCGGCGGCGACCACCGCGTCCACCCGAAAGGGATCGCCGGAGCCGAGGAGGCCGCGATGACCTGGGCCGTCTGGGCGCCGCTGCTCGCGCCGCTGCTCGCCGTACCGGCCGCCCGGCGGCTGGCCGACGCCCTCGCGCCACGCACCGCCGCGCTGCTGCTCGCGGCGACGGCCGCGATGCTGGCGCTGCTCAGCACCGGCTCGCTGGCACTGCTCACCGCGGCCGGGCTGCTGCGGTTGCCCGTCATCGCGGCGCTCGGGCACATGTCGGCGCCGCTGATGCGCCGCAGCAATCCCATCTACCTGCCCGTCGGGGCGCTCGCGGCGCTCGCGCTGGCCGTCGCGGCCTACGCGGTCTTCCGGGCCGCGCGGCGGCACCGCACGGACCTGCTGCGGGCGGCGAGCACCGCCGAGCGGCACGGGGGCGCGGGCGATCTGACCGTACTGCCGGATCCGGGTGCGGACGCGTACGCGCTGCCGGGGCGGCCGGGACGGGTGGTGGTCACCGCGGGCATGCTGCGCAAGCTGGACGCGCGGGAGCGGGAGGTGCTGCTGGCGCATGAGCGTGCGCACCTGCGCGGGCGGCACCATCTGCTGATCATCTGCGCCGATCTGGCCGCGTGCCTGCATCCCGCCCTGAGCGGGCTGCGGGCGCCTTTGTCGTTCCACCTGGAGCGGTGGGCGGACGAGTCCGCGGCGGCGGCCGTCGGCGACCGGCGGCTGACCGCCCGCGCGGTGGGCCGGGCGGCGCTGGCCGCGTCGGCCGCCCCGGCCCCGCAGCGCCCCGCGGCGGCGCTGGCCGCCTCGGCGGGGCCGGTGCCGAGGCGCGTCGCCGCGCTGCTGGAGACCGCGCCGCGCTCGCGGTTCAACGCCCTGCGGCCCGCCGCGGCGATCGCGGCCGTGCTGGTCGCGTGCGTGGTCGCCTCCGGCGTCAGCACTCTGGAGGCGGCGGACGACCTCCACGCCAACATCGAGCTGGCCCAGGGCGCGCCCCTGGACCACCCGCACCACCACAGCCACTCCTTCCCGTCCCTCCCGTCCTTCCCGGAGTAGGACCCGCGGCCCAAGGCGCGGTGAGGAACTCCACGTCAACCGGCCGCGCCGAAAGCGCCCCGGCACCGGCCGACGGCGCCGCGGCGGCCGGCACCCGTGAGGTCACGCGGCGGACAGCCGCGCCCCGTATGCTCCGGCAGCGCCGCAGGCGACACAGACCGCGCCGCGACCGTCTACACTCTCGTAGACCTTCACCTCCGCAGAGGGACGCCACATGTACCTGACCCACGGCTCGCAGCTGGCCGTCAACGTCCTGGACCCCAACTCACTGCTGTCGTCCTTCGGCGCCATCGGCATCCTGGTGGTGCTGTTCGCCGAGACCGGCCTGCTGGTGGGCTTCTTCCTGCCCGGCGACTCGCTGCTGTTCACCGCGGGTCTGTTCACCACGACCAGCGCGAAGTCCGCGGTCCACCTCTCGCTGACCTGGGTGCTGCTCGCCGCGGGCGTCGGCGCCCTGCTCGGCGCGCAGACCGGCTACCTGATCGGACGCCGCGGCGGCCCCGCCCTACTGGGCCGGGTCAAGAACCCCAAGCTGCACGAGGCCGTCGAGCGCTCCGGCGAGATGCTGGAGAAGTACGGCTACGGCAAGGCGATCGTGCTGGCCCGCTTCATCCCGCTGGTGCGCACCGTGCTCAACCCGATGGCGGGCGCGCTGGGAGTACCCGCCAAGGTCTTCACCTTGTGGCAGGTCGTCGGCGGCCTGGTGTGGAGCCTGGGCGTCACCATCGCCGGCAACGCGCTGGGCTCGGCCATCCCCAACATCGACAACTACCTGCTGCCGATCATCGGCGTGGTGGTCGTGCTGTCGCTGATCCCGGTCGCCCTGGAGATCCGCCGGGCCCGCCGCGCCCCCGCGAAGGCCGCCGCGATGAGCGGTGCGCCGGAGCACGAGGCATAGGCCGCGCGTGCCTACCTCCGATCCGTCAGCCGGTCGGCGCGGTTCCGCGCAGGAACGCGTCACCGTGCTGGCGGATGTGCGTCTCCACCGCCTCCAGGGCGCTGGTCACCGCCTCGTGCGAACCGGATCCGCGCTGCTCGGCGTAGTACGCGGCGCCGAGCCTGCGCAACAGGTCATGGCCGGTGCGCAGCGCCTGCACCTCCTCGACCTTCTCCTTGCCGACGTCCAGCCCGCGCTGGGCGACCTCCTTGGCCCGGTCCAGGAAACTGGTCATGCCGTGCCCTCCTCCTCGTCCTCGTCCCCGTAACAGATCAACGCTCCCATCCGAGGGTGTAGTTCCCCAGCCGGTCGGCGGCCGGGCTGGGCCATCCGGGGTTCCGGCGATGTTTTCCGGCGAAAGCTTCCGGTCTGGTGCCCGGACAGGCGATACTCCGGAGTCAGGAAGCCCAATCGGACAGCCGTGCGTCACCCGGCGGTGACCATGGCGGGAGCGAGGCCGCAGGATGTTCAGGAACGGACTCGAACCGTGGCACATCGTCCTGGTCGTGCTGGTGTTCGTGTTGCTGTTCGGATCCAGGAAGCTTCCGGACGCCGCGCGCGGCATCGGCAAGTCACTACGCATCCTGAAGTCGGAGACGCGCGCCCTGAGGGACGACGACAAGCCCGCCGACGCCCCGGCCGACAGCACCGGCGGCGCGGAAGGCGCCGCCCGGGACGCGCAGTCCCAGGAAGCGCTGGAGCACAAGCCCGCCGCCCAGCCCAGCCCGGACCCGAACCGCACGCCTGAGGACCGCCGCCACACGGCGTAACGCCCGCGGCGCACCGCGAACCGCCCCCCGCCCGGCGGCCCCAGCGGCTGGAGACCCAAGGCCGGGCGGCCCCCACCGCGCCCCGCGGCGCGGCAGCGCACCCCAATCCCCGTGTCCTGGCGCCCACTTGACGAAGTGCCGGGGCGCTCATTGGCGCCCCCACACGCGCTGACACAGGATCGGAAGGCCCGCAAGCCAACGGTCAGTGCGGCTGGCCGATCCGTCGAGGGAGCGCTACGGACATGACCAATGTCGCCGTCATCTACTACTCGTCCACCGGAAGCACGTACAAGCTCGCCGAGGCGGCGGCCGACGCCGCGCGCAAGGCGGGTGCCGACGTACGGCTGCGCAAGATCGCCGAACTGGACCCGCAGGCCGCCGCCTCCAGCCGCGACGGCGCGGCGGAACACCGTGCCGCCACCGCCGACATCCCGGTCGCCGCGCCCGAGGACCTGGAGTGGGCGGACGCCATCCTGCTCGGCTCGCCGGTCCACTTCGGCCTGCCCGCACCGCAGTTGATGCACTTCATCAACGGCACGTCAGCGCTCTCCATCCCCGGCAAGCTGCTCAACAAGGCGGTGTCCGCGTTCGCCTCCGGCTCCGCCAACCAGGGCGGCCAGGTCAGCACCATCCTCGCGCTGCACAACGCCATCTGCCACTGGGGTTCGGTCATCGTCCCCACCGGCTCCACCGAACCGGTGCTGTACGAGCCGAACAACGGCAACCCGTACGGCGTCAGCAGCACCACCAAGAACGCCGTCGGCCACGCCGACGAGGAGAACCTCGCCGCGATCGACTTCCAGACCCGCCGCACGATGGAGATCGCCGCGGCGATAGCCAGCGGCACCAAGGCCGTCTGACGCCATGGCCACCGCTGACGACCACCGCGCCCCGTTCGCCGCCACGGTGGCCACCATCAGCCTCGTCGGCATGGTCGCCGTCGGCCAGTTGTACGTGACGATCCCGCTGATGCCCCGGATGAGCGCCGCCTGGGGCGTCCCGCAGGCGTCCGCCGCGTGGACCACGACCGCCTTCGCCATCGCCTACGCGTGCGGCTCGCTGCTGAGCGGCCCGCTGTCCAACCGCTACGGACGGCGCGCGGTGATGACGGTGAGCACCGCGGCGATGGCGTTCGCCACCGCCCTGGTGCCGTGCGCCACCAGCCTGGGCACCGGCTCGGCGCTCCGGGCGTTACAGGGCCTGTTGGCCGGGGCGTTCGTGCCGATGTCGTACTCCTACCTCAGCGCCCGGATCCCGGCCCGCCGGCTGCCCCTGGCGCTGACCACGGTGTCCTGCTGCCTGGGCGGCACCGTGGTGATCGGCCAGGTCGAAGCGCAGTTGCTACAGGCCGCGTTCGGCTGGCGGGCCGTCTTCTGGATCACCGCGCCGCTGCTCCTGCTCGGCGCCGGTGCGACGGCGAGGGTGCTGCTGCCCGACCCGGCGCGCCCGCCCCGCCAGACGGCGACCGGTCCGGCACCGGCAAGCGGGCGTTCGCGGCGGCTGCCGCTGTACCTGGTCACGTTGACCGTCGCCGGAAGCCTGACCGCGGTCTACACCGGGGTGCAGTTGTACGGGCCCAGGCAACTCGTCGGCCATGACGGCGCGATGCTCGCGCTGCGCGCCAGCGGACTGCCCGCGCTGCTCGCCTCGGTGCTCATCGCTCCGCTGCTCGGCCGGATCCCCGCCACCCGGCGGGCGGCCATGGCCTCGGCGGTGGCCGTGGCGGGGCTGCTGGCCGCCGCGCTGTGGGCCGACGACGTGATCGCGCTGGGAGTCGCGCTGTTCGTCTTCATGCTCGGCCTGTCCAACGTCGGCCCCGCCCTGGTGCAGACGATCGGCAGCAGCGCGGGCGCCGCGCAGACCACCGCCATAGCGGTCTACGGATTCATGCTCAACCTCGGCGGTGGAGTGGGCGCCCAACTCCCGGCGCCCATAGGGAACCTGACCGTACTGGCGCTGGTGCTGGCGGCGCTGATGACGGTCACCGCGGCCGTCATCGGCCTGACCGCCAGGACCGGCCGCCGCGTACCCGTACCCGTGCCCGACTACCCGACGGCGGGCCGGGCCATGCTGAAGACGAGGGGGCAATGACGATGGACGCCGCCATGGTGGACGAGTACCTCAGCCGGATCGGTGCGAGCCGGCCGCGGCGCGCGGACCTGGACGCGCTGCGCCGACTGCAGGAACGCCATGTGCTGTCGGTTCCGTTCGAGAACCTCGACTACCACCTCGGCCGGGACATCCTGCTGGACGAGCGGGTGGTGGACAAGATCGTGCGGGACCGACGCGGTGGCGGCTGCTACGAGTTGAACCCGTCGTTCGGCTTCCTGCTGGAGGCGCTCGGCTACCGGGTCAGCATCCTCGGCGCCCAGGTGCGCCGTCCGGACGGTCTGGGCTCGCCGCTCGGCCATCTGGTGCTGCGGGTGGACCTGGAGGAGTCCTGGCTGGTCGACGTGGGCTTCCGGAAGAACAGCCGGCTGCCGCTGCGGCTCGCCTCCGGCGACGTCCAGCCGGACCCGCACGGCGACTACCGGCTGGCCCGTACGCCGGACGGCGCGATCGACGTGTCCGCCGACGGTGTTCCGCTGTACCGGGTGGACGACCGGCCGGTGCGCCTGCAGGACTTCCGGCCCACCCTGTGGTGGTTCCGCACCTGCCCCGACTCCCCCTTCATGAGCGACCTGTTCTGCTCGCTGCCCACCACCGACGGCCGGGTCACCCTCAAGGGCGACCGGCTGACCCGCACCCGCGCTGGTGAGCGGACCGTCGAGGTGCTGCCGGACGACCAGGCGGTCCGCGCCGCCTACCGGAAGTACTTCGGCTTCGAACTCGATGAACTGCCGACCCCGCCCGCGGTCGCGCCGGGCTCTCCCGGCGTCCAACTGGACTGACCCGCACGGGCGGTTAGACCGCGCGCATCTCAGCAGCGCCCTCCAGGAGTGGCTATGACCTCGCGATCCGTCCCCATCGGTGACATCGGCGACGCCGAACTGGTCACCGACGTAACCGACCCCGCACAACTGCCGGTCGTCTTCATGCACGCATTCAACCGCGGCGACCTCGACACGATCGACAAGCTCTTCGAGCCCGCCGCGATACGGGTGCTCACCCCCGGCGAGGTGGTGACCGGCGACGGCCGGCGCAACGCCACCCGCAGTTTCCTCAAGCTCGGCATTCCGATCAGGCTCACCGTGCGGCACGCCTACGTCTACGACGATCTCGCGCTGCTCCTCGGCGACTTCCTCATCGAGGGCACCAAGCCGAACGGCGAGTACGTACGGATGGAAGGCACCGCCACCGATGTGCTGCGGCGGGACGCCAACGGATTCTGGCGGTACGCGATCGACAATCCGCCCGGTGTCGAACGCGAGGTGGCCCGCCCCTGAACCACCGGCCAGGACAACCGCCGCGCCCCGGGGAGCGGCGGTTCTCGGCCGTCGCGGCGGCAACCGGCCAAAACGAGCGGCCAGTTGACAAAGTTCCATGGCGCGGATGGCCGCCCCCGACGCCCAGGCACAGGATTGGATCACCGGCCGGCCGCGTCGCGGCGGCGCGGCGTACCCGTTCGTGAGAAGCACTCCGTGAAGGAGCACTACGGCCATGACGAATGTCGCCATCATCTACTACTCGGGCACCGGCAACGTCCACAAGCTCGCCGTGGCCGCGGCCGGCGCGGCGGAGAAGGCGGGCGCCGAGGTGCGCCTTCGCCGGGTTCCCGAGTTGGTCAACGAGTCCCTGGCGCCGGACTTCACAGAATGGACGCAGTCCTGGGAGGAGCACGCGCAGACGGCCCGGGAGGTCGCGCTGGCCAGCGTGGACGACCTGGACTGGGCCGACGCGGTGCTGTGGGGCACGCCGGGCCGCTACGGTCTGCTGGCCGCGCCGCTCAAGCAGTTCATCGACCAGACCTTCGCGCTGCACGCCCGGCGCGGTCTGGTGAACAAGGTGATGTCCGCGTTCACCTCCACCGGTACCCAGCACGGCGGCCAGGAGAGCACGATCCTGTCGCTGAGCAACGTCTTCTACCACTGGGGAGCGATCATCGTCCCGCCGGGCGTGGTTGACGACATCCAGCTCGCGCCCTCCAACGGCAATCCGTACGGCGTGAGCGCGGTCGCCGGTCTGCAGGCCGTTCCCGGGCATCTGGCGGAGAACGTCACCGAGGACAACCTGGCCGCCATCGAGTTCCAGACCCGGCGCACGCTCGAAATCGCCACGGCGCTGCGCAAGGGCCTTTCCACGGACTGACCAGGACGAATTTCCAGCATCCCGGGCGGGGTCCGCGACAGGTGTTCGCGGACCCCGCTTTCCACGTTCCGCGAATTCACCGCGGTTATCCCCGATCGGGTCTCAAACAGCAGGTCAGACGGTGTGACCAAGGTGACAGAGTTCTTGTGCCCTCCTTTCTCCCAACTGCCGCGCTCTGCCAGCATGTTACGTGCCAACGAACCGTGTGCCGGTTCCACGCTGAGGAAGAGGACAGATGTTTAGGACTTCCAAGAACAAAAACCTTCTCTATCTCGGAATCGTGGCCGAGCAGGCTGCGGTCAAGAATGGCAGCACGACCATCACCCTCGACCACGAACTGGAAAGCCTCGGGGTCGGAAAGGTGTTGACCCTGGGGCAGTTCGCCGGCCATGTCGCCGACATCGCCAACCGGTTGTGGGCCGCCGGTGTGCGTCCCAGCGAGCATGTGGTGATCCACAAGTCCGCCAGCTTCGACATCTGCGTCTACGCCTGCGCCGCGGCGCGCGTCGGCGCGGTGCCGGTGATGCTGTCACCGCTGCTGGACGGTCCGACCGTGGCCGCGCTGCTGGACCGGCTCAAGGGGGCCTCGCTGCTGACCGACGAGGCCAAGCTCACCGGGCCGTTGGCCGATGTGCCGTTGCCGGAACTCACCGCCCGCGTGGTCACGGTGACCGGCTCCCATCCGCTGGCGGTGTCGATGGCCGACCTGGCGGGCGCTCCGGAGCGCAAGCCGGTGCTGCTGGACGCCGACCAGCCGGCGCTGATGACGCACACCTCGGGAACGACCGGAATTCCCAAGCTGGTTGTGCACACCGCGCGCTCCATAGGTGCGCGCGAGGCGTGGCAGAACCGCGTGGTGTCGATGATCCGCAAGCCGGAGACGGTGCTGATGCACGTCAGTTACGTGCACTCGCGGATGTACCCGGGGTTCGC
The DNA here is from genome assembly GCF_029269905.1 of Streptomyces silvisoli. NCBI lineage: Bacteria > Bacillati > Actinomycetota > Actinomycetes > Kitasatosporales > Streptomycetaceae > Streptomyces > Streptomyces silvisoli. The sequence goes on from NZ_JARJBC010000016.1 coordinate 74,499, forward strand.
GGTGCTGGCCAAGCGCGGCATGCCGATGGTCTTCCTCAAGGACGCCCAGCCGGACAAGGTCGCCGACGCGCTGGTCAAACACCGCCCCGGTGTCTTCGAGACGCACCCCAACTCCTTCCTGGAGTGCGAGGCGATACTCGACGATCCGCGTGAGCCGATCGCCAGCGTGCGGTTCTTCAACTCCACGTTCGACGCGATCCACCCCAGCACCATGCACAAGTTCCTGCACGCCTCCAAGCGCCGCCACCCGGTGTTCCTCCAGGTGTACGGGCAGAGCGAGTGCGGTCCGATCGCCGGACGCACGGTGACCCGCAAGAACGCGCTCACCATGGACAGCCGCTGCCAGGGCTACCCCATACCTGGTCTCGGCAAGTACCGCCTGGTCAGCCGGAACGGCGCCAAGCCGAGCCGGGAGACGCCCGGTTACATCGACGTGTGGACCGCCGGGCGGGCGATGACGTACTACGGCGAGGAGGAACGGTTCAACAAGCAGGTGATCGGCGAGTGGTGGCGCGGCAACGACGTGGGCTACCGCACCAAGTGGGGCTGCCTGCACCTGCTGGACCGCGAGGTCGACGTCATCCCGACGATCCACAGCACCCTTGAGGTCGAGGACACCCTGCTGCACCGGCTGGAGGAGCTGACCGAGCTGGTCATCGTCCCCGGTCCGCAGAAGGAGCCGATTCCCGTCGTCTGCACCAAGGACGACCGTCCGCTGGACCTCGCCCGCTGGCGGAAGGCGGTCGCCGACCAGGCGCCGATGTCCGACCCCGTGGAGATGCGGTTGTCCGAGCTGCCGCGTACCGCGACCGCGAAGATCCAGCGCATCGAGCTGGCCCGGCGACTGCGCGAGGACCTGGAACAGGCTTCCTGAGCCAGGCGGTTGAGCCGTCCCGTGAGGCCCGTGGCGACCTGACACTCTTTCCGGAAGGAGGTTGTGGACGATGTTCCGGACATCCATTATCCAGGATATGAAGCTAAGCGAAGGCGTGGAGTGGGCAGTGCACTGCTGCCTGAACCTGTCCTGGGTGGCGCCGGAGCGGACCGTGACCGCGGCCAAGCTGGCCGCCTTCTACAACCTTCCGACCGCCTACCTCAACAAGCAGTTGCAGGCCCTGGGCCGGGCGGGCATCGTCTCGTCGACCTCCGGACCCCGCGGCGGGTTCCAGCTCGCGCGGCACCCGGAGAAGATCACACTGATGGATGTGGTGACCGCGATCGAAGGCTCCGAACAGGCCTTCCGATGCACCGCGATCCGGCAGCGCGGACCCGCGGGCGACCTGGACGCGCTGGACGGCTACCGCAAGCCGTGCGCGGTCTCCCAGGCCATGCGCACCGCCGAGTTCGTCTGGCGCCGGGAGCTGGCGTCGCGCACGGTGGCCGACCTCAGGGCCGCCGTGGAGCGCAGCACCCCGCACGCACCGGCTCGGGTGCGCCGCTGGTTCGACAACTCACGTACCTGACCGCGCAGTTCGCCATGGCCGCCGGGCGGCCCGACAGGCACCACGAAGGAGGTGATTCTGGATGCCCGATATCCCGTTATCCCTGTGGTCCAACGCGCCGACGACAGTCCCAGGCTCCACCGGGCCGCCCCGTACGCCATGACCTCCGCTGCCTCCAGCGCACATACCGATCACCCCCGTCTCCACCGCTTCACTCCTCCCAAGGGAAAGGGACTGCAATGTCTTCTGCAGCCGTAGACGCCTCCACGGCACCGCGGCGTCGCCACCTGGGGCTGCTACTGGCCCTGTTGGCATTCGCCCAACTCATCATCTCCATCGACTACAACATCGTTTATGTGGCACTTCCGGACATCGGCCACGGGCTCGGCTTCTCCTCGCAGACCCTGCAGTGGGTGATCAGCGCGTACGCTGTGGCGTTCGGCGGCTTCCTGCTACTCGGCGGGCGGGCCTGCGACCTGTTCGGGCCGCGCCGGATGTTCGTGCTCGGCCTGTCGCTCTACGGTGCCGCCTCGCTGATCGGCGGCCTCGCGGTGAACCCCGCGATGCTGATCGCCGGGCGCGCGGTGCAGGGCATGGGCGGTGCGTTCCTGTTCCCGGCCACCCTGACGCTGGTGGGCACCAGCTTCGCCGAGGGCAAGGAGCGCAACCGCGCCTTCGCCGTCTGGGGCACCGCGGGTGGCAGCGGCATGATCCTCGGTTCACTGCTCGGTGGCGTGCTGACCCAGGCCTTCGGCTGGGAGGCGGTCTTCTTCGTCAACGTTCCGCTGGCCGTCCTCGCGATCCTGTTCGCCTTCCCGCTCATCGCGCCGGACGCCGTGCGGTCCGCCGGCCGCAAGTTCGACCTCGGCGGTGCGCTGACCGCCACGGTCGGCGTGACCGCGGTGGTCTTCGCCCTGGTCCAGGGTCCGGTCTCCGGTTGGGGCGCGCCCACCATCGTGACCGCCGCGATCGTCGGCGTGGCGCTGCTGCTGGCCTTCTTCGTCATCGAGAAGCGCAGCTCCGACCCGCTGATGCCGCTGAGGCTGTTCGGCAACCGCAACCTGAGCACGGGTGTCGGCGTCACCTTCCTCTACATGGCCACCTTCGGCACCCTGCTGTACTTCCTCACCGTCTACTTCCAGAGCGTGCACGGATACAGCGCGCTGCAGACCGGTCTCGCCTACCTGGTTCCGATGGTCGCCATCTCCGCAGGCGCCCAGCTGGCCGGTCGGTTCGCCACCCGCTTCGGGATCCGGGCGATCATGATCGCCAGCCTGGTCATCGGCGGTGTGGGCACCGTGATCACCGGTCTGACGATGTCGGCGGGCGCCTCCTACGCGGTGCTGATCCCGGGGCTGATCGTCCTCGGCCTCGGCCAGGGCGCGGGCTACACCCTGATGTTCGGCGCCGCGGCGATCGGCGTGGACGCGTCGGAGCAGGGCATCGCCTCCGGTATGGCCTCCACCACCCAGCAGGTCGGCGGTGCGGTGGGCCTGGCGATCCTGGTCGCCATCGCCAACTCCGGCACCAAGGGCCTGACCGGCCAGGCGCTGCGCAACGCCACCACCCACGGGCTGCGTGAGGCGATCTTCATCGCCGCGGCGGGCATCGCCATCACCACCCTGGTCGCCTTCGGCTTCAAGCGCCCGACGGCGACGGCTCCCACCGTGGAGCCCGCGGACCAGCTCACCGAGCTCCCCAGCGAACAGGTGGCCCAGGTCTGACCCCCGTTCCACCCCGTCCTCCGCCCTCGCGCTCCACACCCCCGGGAGCGCGGGGGCGGACTCTTGCCCGCAAGTCCCGCCCGTTTGCCGGCACTTCGGGGGCAAGCCCCCAGGCCCCGGGCAGCTTCCGCCTCGCAGCGTTGTTTTGCGGACCGATCGCCTCGTTGATAAGGCCGAGTGCCAACGCGTTGCCGACCCCGGCCGCCCGGGGTGCGCTGCGCCCGATGAGGTACTACAACTCTGCCGCGCGGCGTACCGTGAGGATCAAGTCCTCTGGCGGGGGTGTACGTGCATGCGCAGTACCAGCATTGGTGATCGGCTTGCGAACCTTCGGGAGTTCCGCGATCTCACGCAAGAGCAGCTCGCGGAGCGCGCCGGTGTCCATGTGGACACGATCCGGAAGCTGGAACAGAACCGTCGCTCATCGGCAAGGATCAATACGCTGCGCGCGCTCGCGTCCGCGCTGGACGTCGAACTTGAGCGACTACTGGGCCAGCCCACGGTGACCCAAGAGGTTCCAGACGAGGGCGGTTTGCTCGCCCTGCGCGACGCCATCCAGGACGTATCCACGCTGCCCGGCGTGCTGGCCGACGACCTGGATGAAGACCCACCCAGCCTGGATGAGTGGACCGACTCGGTGCGTGCGGCCACCAACCTGTACTGGCAGGGGCGTTACTCGAAGTTGTCTGGCGCCCTGCCGCTGATCCTGCGCGACGGCCGCGCGGTAGCCCGGGACGCCAGCGGAGCGGTGGCCGAGCGCGTGTGGCAGCAGTTGGCGCTTGCCTATCAGCTGGCGGCGTCTTTGACGACGCAGGCTGGGCATACGGCGTGGGCGTTCGAGGCGGTCGCCAAGCAACTGGAGGCTGCACAGCGCGCATCCGACCCGCTGATGGAGGGTATGGGCGTCTCAACCCTTTCCTGGGTGCTGCTGCGGCAAGGACGCTGGACGCAGGCCCAACAGATCGCGGAGCGCAAGGCAGACGCGTTGGAGCCGTCGTTCCGACGGGCGAAACCGGCGGAGTTGGCCGTGTACGGCAACCTGCTGGTTGCCGCCGCGACACCGGCCGCGCGGCAGGACAAGCGCGACGAGGCGAACGAAATGCTGAACCTGGCCCAGGCGGCGGCAACCCGTTCCGGACCGACGCGGGCGTACGGGACAGCGTTCAGCCCGGTCGACGTGCAAACGCAGGCGGTGAACATCGCGATGGCCGGGCAGGACAACGAGCCCGCCCAGGCGCTGCGCCTCGCTGCGGAGGTCGACCTGGGGGCGATCACGCGGCCTGTCCATCGTGCGTCGCACCGGCTCGATGTGGCACAGGCCCAGTACCAGACCGGAGACGGCGACGGCGCCCTGACGACGCTCCTCGACGTCGAGGGAGGGCAACCGGAGTGGATCAAGTACCAGGTACTCGCGGTGGCGACAGTGCGGGAGATGCTGGAGGCGGATCGGCGCCGGAAGAGTGAACTGCGTTCGCTGGCCGCCCGGTTGGGCGTCGATCCCACCCTGTGAGGGCCTAGGACAAGACGTCATAGTCGCGGGACCACCGCCCCGGCGAGTGGTGGACTCCGTCACTGGGGCGTGGTGCCACGCGCACGTAGCGTGATCCGCATGACCGCGTCGCTGCCCCGAGTCGCCACACTGACCGCTGAACAGTCCACGCTTGCCTACGTCTATGACCGCTGCGTGACCGAAAACAGAGCCGAGTTGGAGCGTCGCCTCCAAGCCTGCGCCGCGTATGTCGGTAGTCAGGGTTGGGGCTTCGGTGGATGGTGGGTGGATAACGGCGACTCCGCCTTGACCAACGACCGCAGGCCCGCGTTCCGCGCTTTGCTGAACACCGTGCGGGCCACCGACAGCAGCCGTCCTCGCGTGTGCTTGGTCTACGAGTGGAGCCGCCTCAGCAACGATCCCGCGGCCCGCGACCTGTTCATCCGTCGCGTGCTTCAGCTGGGCGCCTGGGTGGAGACATGTCTGGGCGAGAAGCGGTTGCCGGACGGCACCTGGGTACAGCGCACCCGATTCGGCTCACGGAACTGCGAGAGGAAGGAAAGCCCCATGTTCAGCCACTCCGACCGGTTCCCCACCGGGACGCCACTCCCGCAAGGGCACCTGACCCCCGCGCCATGGGGTCTGCGCCGTCTCGTGCCGTATCCGGGGGCGGAGGGGCCGCGGTACGGCCGTGTCGAGCTCGACGCCGTCACACAGACCGCGCGCTACTACGCCTCCGATGGCACCCTCACCGTGGCGCCCGGCCACGGGACCTCCTCGGGGACCAACCCGCCCACGGGCACGGGCAACCCCAGCGACGGGGCCGGGCCCGGTGGAAGCGGTGGCGGGGACAGGGACACCGGGAATGACACCGACCAGTGACTCACCAATCCCGTGCGGTGTTGGTCGTCACCAACGTGGACGACCCGACGGCTGATGTTGTGATCAACGAGCTGCACGGCCGGGGTGTCCCGGTCGTGCGGTTCGACTCCGGTGAGTTCCCCGCCACCTTGTCCTGCTCCGCCCACATCGGCGGCGAAGCACGTCAGTGGCGCGGAAGCGTGCAAACGCCCACCCGTACCTGCGAGTTACCGGCCGTCCGGGCCATGTACTACCGGCGCCCCTCCGGCTTCGCCTTCCCGCACCTGAACGAGCAGGACGCGCGCTTCGCCGCCGCGCAGGCCCGGTACGGCCTCGGCGGCGTCCTGACGTCCCTGCCCGACTGCCTGTACGTCAACCACCCGAACCGCATAGGCGACGCCGAGTACAAACCCGCCGGCCTGGCCGCGGCGGCGAGTTGCGGCTTCAGCGTGCCGCCTACGCTCGTCACCAACGTGCCCGACGACGCACGCCGGTTCGTCGGGGCACACGGTCCGGTCATCTACAAGCCGTTGTCCGTACCGCTGTACCTGATCGACGGCACGGCCCAGACCGTCGAAGTCGCGGAGGTGGGCGCGGACGAGATCGACGACAGCGTCAGCGGCACCATGCACCTGTTCCAGATCCGGGTGGACAAGGTCGCCGACGCACGCGTCACCGTCATCGGCCGCCACGTCTTCTGTGTGCGTATCGACTCCGACCTGTTGGACTGGCGCACGGACTACCGTCGGCTCACGTACTCGGTCATACAACCGCCGCCGGGCATCCGCGAGGCCCTGTTCGCCTACCTCCGCCACTTCCGGCTGGTCTTCGGCGCCTTCGACTTCTCGATCGACCGCCAGGGCCGATGGTGGTTCCTGGAATGCAACCCGTCGGGCCAATGGGCGTGGCTGGAGCCGGAGACCGGTCTGCCCATGGTCGCGGCGATGGCCGACCTGCTGGAGAGGAAACCCAGGTGAGCACAGACGAGCAGTTGCGCCAACGACTTGCCGACGACCTGGCGGCAGGCGGCCACCTTCGGGGTCAGCGGTGGCGGCGGGCCGTCGAAGCCGTGCCCCGGCACGTGTTCCTGCGTGGTGGGTTCTTCGAGCAGGTCCCGGGTTCGGTACCCACCGCGTGGCGGCCGGTCCTGCCGGACAGCCCCGGGTGGCTTGAGCGCTGCTACGCGGACGAGTCGCTGGTGACGCAGATCGCGGGCACGGTCGTGCCCACGGACATCCGCGGCGAGATCATGCGCGCGCCGACTTCGTCCAGCACGATGCCGAACCTCGTCGTGCGCATGCTGGAGGAGCTGCAAGTCGAAAACGGTCAACGGGCGTTGGAGATCGGCACCGGTACCGGCTACTCCACGGCGCTGCTGTGTCACCGCCTCGGCGACGAGTACGTGACGTCCGTCGAGGTCGACCGGGACGTGTCGGCCCGGGCCCGTACAGCGCTCGGCGAATGCGGGTACTTCCCCGGTCTCGTGGTGGGCGACGGGCTGGCCGGAAACAAGGACGCTGCGCCGTACGACCGGGTGGTCGCCACGTGCGGCGTGCTCACCGTGCCTCCGGCGTGGATCGAGCAGACACGGCCTGGCGGCGTCATCCTCGCCACCTTGTGCGGCTGGCTGTACTCCTCCGAACTGGCGCGGCTCACCGTTGCCGAGGACGGCACTGCCGTGGGCCGGTTCCTGGGCGGTCAGATCTCGTTCATGCTGGCCCGCCCCCAACGTCCCACATCCTTGGGAATGTTGCCTGATCTGGAGTGCGGGGCAGAACGCCCAGCCCAGTTGGGCGTGGACGTGCTCGATGACTGGACCGCACGGTTCGTCGCACAGCTCGCCGCTCCCCGAGCGCAGCGCATCACCCTGCCTCGCGACGACCGGACGGAAGACATCATCATCGATGTGGACTCCGGCTCATGGGCCGCTCTGTGGCGGGACGGAGAGCGGTGGCGGGTCCGGCAGGGCGGCCCCGCGCCGTTGTGGGACGCGATCGAGGAACACGTCCTGCGCTGGCGCGCGGACGGAGCGCCGCCCGTGGATCGGTTCGAGATCACCGTCACCCCTGAGGGCCGGACCGTCATCGCCTGGCCTGCTCGTGAACCGCGTCGAGGGGATCAGCCCGCCAGGCCCAGCAACTCCTCCGGCGAAGCCGGGAGTTCGCGTCCGACCAGTGTGCGCAAGAGGGCGTAGGCCGATGTGTCGCCGGTCAGGATGCCGCCCAGTAGCGTGTTGGCGTCGGGGGCCAGGACCAGTTTCCGGTACGTGTTCGGCGTGGCGTGGGTGAACTCCACGGCACCCGCCGTGATGGCGCGTGCGTCGCCGAAGCTGGCGACCGGGACGTCCAGGAGCTTCAGCCTGGTGGAGGTGTCGGCGCCCTTGAAGCGGGCTTCCGCGGTGCCCAGGAGTTGGGCGGCCACCGCTTCCGCCATGCGGTAGCCCGGGGCCGACAGGCCGTAGCAGCGGCCGTTCACCGCGGCGCATTCGCCTATGGCCCAGATGTGGGGGTCCGCGGTGCGGCACTGGTCGTCGACGAGGAAGCCGCCTTGCTCCGCTCGCTCCAGCCCGGCGGTAAGCGCCAGTTCGTCGCGGGGGCGGACGCCCGCGGAGAAGACCACCAGGTCCGCCTCGACGGCCGTGCCGTCCGCGAGCCGCACCCGGCCCGGCGCGATGGACTCGGTGGCCGTCCCGCAGTGCACCCGTACCCCCGACCCGGCCACCAGCCGGGCCAGTAGCGCTCCCGCAGCCTCGTCCACCTGCAACGGGAGCAGCCAGGGCGCGAGTTCCACCACCTGCGGGCGCATGCCGAGCAGGCGAAGCGCGTTGGCCGCCTCAAGGCCCAGCAGACCGCCGCCGATCACCACACCGGGACGGCCGGGCCGGGCCGCCGCACGGATCGCGTCGAGGTCGTCCAGGGTCCGGTAGACGAAGCAGCACGGCAGGTCGTGCCCTGGTACGGGCGGTACGAACGGCCGTGAGCCGGTGGCCAGTACGAGGGCGTCATAGCCGATCACCGTGCCGTCGGTGGTCCTTACGGTGCGGGTGGTGCGGTCGACCGCCGTCGCGGTGGTGGACAGCCGTAGTTCCACCGCCGGATCGGCCAGCAAATCGTCATCGGCCAGGGTGAGTTCGGCCGCGCTCCTGCCGTCGAAGTACGAGGAGAGGGCCAGCCGGTCGTACGCCGGACGGCGCTCCTCGGCGAGCACCACGATCCGCCACTCCCCGGCGCGGTCCCGGGTGCGCAGCTCCGTCACCAGGCGGTGGCCGACCATGCCGTGTCCGATGACCACGAGTGTGCGCGGCATCGCTATCCCGTCTCCCGTTCCAGGACGGCGCACAGCCGCCGTACGTCCGGCGCGCAGCCGCCGCAGCCGGTGGTTGCGCGGGTCGCCGCGGCGAGGTCCGGCAGCTCGCGGGCGCCGCCCCGCCAGGCATCGGACAGCGTTCGCTTCATCACGTTGTTGCACAGGCAGACCACCGCGTCGTCCGGAAGTTCCAGCGACCCGGAGCCGCGCCGCGAGGCGGTGCCGAGCAGCAGCGCCAACCGGTCCGCGGGCACCGGCAGGTCCCGGTCGTAGAGCTGGCTCACCGAGGCGATGGCCTGCGGAAGGCCGATCAGCACGGCACCGGTGATCCGCTGCTCGCGCAGCGCCAGCGAGGCGTACCGGCCGCGCGCCGGATCCGAGAACGTGACGACTTCCGCGCCCCCGCCGTCGGGCGTCCCCAGTGCCGCGATGTGGATGCCGGGAGTGCGCGGCCGGATGACGGGCTTGGCCGCGCGGTGGCCGACCCGCTCGCCGGTGAGCACCCGGGCCAGGGTGTCGGCCTGCTGCCAGGCGGACTCGACCAGCCCGGACACCCGGCCCGCGTGCTCCGCGCAGTCGCCGATCGCGTGGACGTACGGGTCGCTGGTGCGCAGTTGGTCGTCCACCACGACGCCGCAGGCCACGGCCAGACCGGCGGCGCGGGCCAGGCCGGTCTCGGGTGTGACACCGGTGCACAGCAGCAGGGTGTCGGCGGGCAGCGTCCGCCCGTCGTCCAGCAGCAGCTTGCCGGGCGCGTACCCGACGGCTCGGTGGCCCAACTCCAGCTCCACGCCGAGGTCCCGCAGCCGCCCGGCGAGCAACTCGCCTCCGTGCGGGCCCAGTAGCCGCCCCATGGGCTGCGCCCGCCGGTGTGCCAACGTCACCTCGTACCCCGCCCGTCGCAGCGCCAGCGCCGCCTCCACACCCAGCACACCGGCGCCGAGCACCGCGACCTGGCCGGGGCCGATCCGCTCGCAGTCGGCGAGCGTACGCAGACACCGCACCCCTTCCGCCAGCCGCCCGCCGGGCATACGCACACCGGCCACCTCGGGGATCCGGGGCCGCGCCCCGGTGGCCAGCACCAGCCGGTCGTACCGGTACGACAGCATGCCCCGGCCGTCGTCCGCGCGGGCCAGCACCAGCCGTCGGGCCCGGTCGACGCCGACGGCGGTCACGCCGAGCCGTACCCGGGTGCCGTCGGGGTGCCGGGGCAGCGCGATGGCGTCCGGGGGCAGGCTGCCGTCCAGTACCGAGGTCAGCAGCACCCGGTTGTACGCGGCACGCGGCTCCGCGCCGAGCACCGTGACGCCACCGGAGTGGCCGAGCTGGCGCAGCCGGTGCACCAGGCGGTGCGCGGCGGGGCCGTTGCCGATCACCAGTACCCCGGTCATGCCGGGCCCGGATGGGGTTCGATGCGTACCGCCGAGACCTTGAACTCCGGCATCTCGCTACGCGGATCGAGCGCGTCGCCGGTGATCAGGTTGGCCCGGCCGGTGCCGGGATAGTGGAACGGCAGGAACACCGTGTCCGTCCGCATCGTCGCCACCAACCGCACCCGGGCCACCGTGCGGCCGCGCGCCGAGCTGACGGCGGCCAGCTCGCCCTCGGCGAGCCCGGCGCGCGCCGCGGTGTCCGGGTGCACCTCGACGTACATCTGCGGCGCGGCGGCGCCGAGTTCCGGGACCCGGCGGGTCTGCGCACCGGACTGGTAGTGGGCGAGCACCCGGCCGGTCGTGCCGTACAGCGGATACCGGTCGCCGACCGCGTCGGCGGACTCCCGGTGGTCCACCGCGGCGAACCGGGCGCGCCCGTCCTGGTGCGCGAAGCGGTCCAGGAACATCCGGGGCGTACCGGGATGTCCCGGCGCGGGGCACGGCCAGTGCAACTCCTCCCCGGCGTCGAGGCGTTCGTAGCTGATGCCGCAGTAGTCGGCCCGGCCGCCTCGGGTCGCCCGGCGCAGTTCCTCGAAGACCTCGCGCGGTGCGGTGGGATACCGCTCGGGCGGCTCGCCGAGCCGTACCGCCAGGCCGTGCAGTACGTCCAGGTCGCCGCGTACGCCCTCGGGCGGGTCCAGCAGCCGCCTTCGGCGCAGCACCCGCCCTTCGAGGTTGGTCATGGTGCCGTCCTCCTCGGCCCACTGGGTGACCGGTAGCACCACGTCGGCGAGCGCGACCGTTTCGGACGGCACGAAGTCCGCGACGACCAACAGGTCGAGGGCGGCCAGCCGTTGGGCGACGTGGGCGGCGCGCGGCGCGGACACCACAGGGTTGGAACCGAAGACCAGCAGCGCCCGGGGGCCGCCCGGGGTGCCGAGCGCGTCAAGCAGTCGGTACGCGCTGCGGCCCGGTCCTGGCAGGCACTCGGCGTCGACTCCCCACACCGCGGCGATGTGCCGGCGGGCCGCCGGGTCGGCGATCAGCCGGTAGCCGGGGAGCTGGTCGGCCTTCTGGCCCAGCTCGCGGCCGCCCTGGCCGTTGCCCTGCCCGGTCAGACAGCCGTAGCCGCTGCCCTCGCGGCCGGGCAGGCCGAGCGCCAGGGCGAGGTTGATGAACGCGGCGACGGTGTCGGTGCCCTTGCTGTGCTGCTCGGCGCCGCGCCCGGTCAGTACGTAGGCGCGTGCCGCGTCCGCCAGCATCCGTACCGCGGTGCGCTGGGCCTCGACCGGTACCCCGGTGACCCGTTCCACGCGCTCCGGCCACCAGGTCATGGCGTACTGCCAGGCGGCCTCGAAACCGGTGGTGCGGTCGCGTACGTAGCGCGGGTCGCGATGGCCCTCGACCACGGCGAGGTGCAGCAGGCCGAGCGCCAGGGCGAGATCGGTGCCGGGTACGGGTTGCAGATGGAGTGCGGCGCGCTCGGCGGTGGGGGTGCGGCGCGGATCGACGACCACCAGTTCGGCGCGGCCGAGGTGGCGCATGAGCGGCGGCATCGTCTCGGCCGGGTTGGCCCCGGCGAGCAGGACGGTGTCCGCCCGGCCCAGGTCGGCCACCGGGAACGGCAGGCCGCGGTCGACGCCGAACGCGGCGGTTCCGGCGGCGGCGGCCGAGGACATGCAGAAGCGGCCGTTGTAGTCGATCTGGCTGGTGCCGAGTGCCAGCCGGGCGAACTTGCCCAGCAGGTAGGCCTTCTCGTTGGTCAGCCCGCCCCCGCCGAACACCGCGACCGCGTCCGGGCCGTACCGCTGCCGTATCCGCCGCAGCCGCTCGGCCACCGTGTCGAGCGCGCCGTCCCAGTCGGCTGGGGTGAACGCCCCGTCCGCACCGCGCACCAGCGGTGTCCGCAGCCGGTCGGGGACGGTCAGCAGCGTGGGCGCCGTCCAGCCCTTCTGGCACAAACCGCCCTGGTTGACGGGGAACCCGGGATCCGGTCGTACGGCCGCGCCCGCACCGTCCCGGCCGAGCAGGGTGCCGCACTGCAGGGCGCAGTACGGGCAGTGGGTGGCCACTTCGCGCCGGGCCTCAGACACGGTCGGCCTCGCCGGAGACCGGTGCGGGCACCGCCACCGCGGAGGCGACCGGCGCCACCGCGAGCACGGACGGCCGGGCGTTCAGCGGGCGCCGCAGATAGACCGCCCACGTCACGCCCACGCACACCGCGTAGTACCCGAGGAAGCCCCAGAAGGCGGGCGTACCACTACCGTGCGGCCCGTCGTACGCGGCCCGGAAGGCCAGGTCGACGGCGACGCCGCCGAGCGCGCCCAACGCTCCCGCGATGCCCATCACCGCACCGGACAGCCGCCTGGCGCGGTCCAGCGCGCTCGCCGCGGGCTCGCCTGCCGCACGCGCCCGCCGCGCCTGCTGGGCGAAGACCGCGGGGATCATCTTGTACGTGCTGCCGTTGCCGATCCCGCTCAGTACGAACAGCGCGGTGAACGCGGTGACGAACAGCGGGAACGACCGCGACCGCGAGGCCACCAGCAGTGCCCCGGTGCCCGCGGCGAGTGCCAGGAACGTCCAGCAGGTGACCCGGGCACCGCCCAGGCGGTCCGCCAACCTCCCGCCGAGCGGCCGGAACAGCGAGCCGAGCAGCGGCCCGAGGAAGGTGTAGGAGGCGGCGCGCAGCGCGGTGCAGCCGAACTCGTCCTGCAACACCAGCCCGAAGGCGAACCCGTAGCCGATGAACGAGCCGAAGGTGCCGACGTACAGCAGCGAGATCCACCAGGTGTGCGGATTGGCGGCGGCCTCCCGTTGGGCGCCCGGCGCGGTGCGCACCGCCTGGATGTTGTCCATCGACAGCGCGGCGAGCACGCTGACGACCACGATCAGCGGCAGGTAGACCGCGACGACGTACTCCGGGTGCCCGCTGCCCGATGTGGCGATCACCAGCAGGCCGAGGAGCTGCACGACGGCGACGCCCAGGTTCCCGCCGCCCGCGTTGACGCCCAGCGCCCAGCCCTGGCGCCGCCTGGGGAAGAAGTGGCTGATGTTGGTCATCGAGGAGGCGAAGTTGCCGCCTCCCGCCCCGGCCGCCGCGCCGATCAGCAGGAACACCCACAGCGGGGTGCCCGGACGCTGCACGAAGTACAGCGCACAGCCGGTCGGCACCAGCAGCACCGCTGAGGAGAACACCGTCCAGTTCCGGCCGCCGAACCGGGTCACCGCGTGGCTGTACGGCAGCCGCAGCACGGCACCGACCAGCGTGGGCACGACCACCAGCAGGAACTTCTCGCCGGGGGTGAAACCCAGGCCGGTCCTGGGGGACATGAACAGGACCAGGACCGACCACAGGCTCCACACGGAGAAGCCGACGTGCTCGGAGAGCACCGACACGATCAGGTTCCGGCGGGCGATGTACTTGGCACCGCGCTCCCAGAAGTCCTCGTCGTCCGGGTCCCAGTGCTCCACCCGACGCCCGGAGCGGGACGGTGCGTTCGTCATCTCTCCTCGGCCTTTCGTGAATTCCCGGGAGCGGCAGGTGCGTTATGCCCGTAGCGCCCGGTCGACAAGCGGTCCGGCGGCACCGGTGTACGCCGCCGGGTCGCACAGCTCGGCCAGTTCGCGGGTGGTGATCCGGCCTTCCAGTTCCGGCGCCTCGGCCAGCACCCTGTGCAGCGGCCGGCCGGTCTTCTCCGCGGCGCTGGACGCCCAGGTGAGCAGTTGCTTGGCGGCGGCCTTCCCCAACTGGGGTGCCAGCACCGCCGCGATCCGCTCGGAGACGACCTGGCTTCCGGTCAGGTCCAGGTTCTCGCGCATCCGCTCGGCCTGGACCGTCAGCCCCTCGGCCAGCTCGACCGCGGTGTGCGCGGCGCCGCCGGTGAGCCGTAGGCACTCGCGCAGCAGCAGCCACTCGGCGTGCCAGGCACCGGCCGACCGCTCGTCCTCGGACAGCAGGCACTGGGTCAACCCCGTTGCCAGCACCGGGACCTGCAGCGCGGCGCTGCGCAGCATGGTGGCCAGCACCGGGTTGCGCTTGTGCGGCATCGCCGACGAGCTGCCGCGACCCGCCGCGGTCGGCTCGGTCACCTCGCCGACCTCGGTCCTGGTCAGCGACTGCACATCGACCGCGATCTTCCCGAGCGCCCCCGCGGTGAACGCCAGGGCGCCGGCCAGGTCGGCGATCGGGGTGCGCAGCGAGTGCCAGGGCAGCACCGGCCGGGCGAGCCCGGTCTCGGCGGCGAAGGCGTCCAGCAGCCGGTCGAGGTACTCGCCCGGTTCCGGCCGCCCACCGCCGTCGATGGCCGCGTACTCCAGGTACCCGGCCAGGGTCCCGGCCGCGCCGCCCAGCGCGACCGGAAGCCCCGACTCCATTACTTGGCCCAGCCGTTGGTCCGCGTCCAGCACCAACTGCCGCCAGCCCGCCGCCTTCAGCCCGAACGTGGTGGGCACCGCGTGCATCGCCAGGGTGCGGCCCGCCATCAGCGTGTCCCGGTGCCGTCCCGCGAGAGCGGCCAGCGCGGTGGCGGTGCGGTCCAGGTCGGCCCGGACGATCCGCAGCGCCCGGGTGGCGACCAGCATCGCGCCGGTGTCGAAGACGTCCTGACTGGTGGAGCCGCGGTGCACGTACTCCGCCGCGGTCAGGTCGGCATCGGCCACGATCCGGGTGAGCGCCTGGACCAGGCCGACCACCGGGTTGGCGGTCTCCCGTGCGGCGACCGCCAGGGACCGCAGGTCGAGGCGCTCGGCCCGGGCCACCGTGGTGATGGCGTCCGCCGCGCTCTGCGGCAGCGTGCCGAGCCCGGCCTGGGCGCGGGCCAGCGCGGCCTCCGCGTCCAGCATGGCCTGGAGCCACGCCTGGTCGCAGACCGCCTCCTCGACCGGGGTCCCGGCCCGTACCGGCGACAGCAGCCCGGTGTCCGCGTGGGCGTCCGGCGGCCTGGTCATACGACCACGCCGGTCAGGTCGATGTCACTCACCACCGGACGCACCGCCGCCGGGACGTGCGCCACCGGTGGCAGCGCCAGCACCGCACGGGCGATCGCGTCGGAGTCGCCCAGCGTCACCGAGTCGACCCCGGGCCGGATCCCGGCCGCGGTCACCCAGTGCACGGACTCGGTGGGCACCCCGTAGGCGAACCGGCGCGGATGCGCCCGACCGCGGGCGTCCAGGATCCGGTACGGCGTCTCGGTGACCGCCAGCCCACCGGTCTCGTACACGGTGCCGTGCGAGCCGGTGATGCGGTACGGCGCCGCCTGGTCGGTCTGCAACAGGTGCAGCAGCAGCGGGTCGTCGGTGCGGCGCAGGTCGGGCTCGGGCAGCCGGGCCTCGATCAGCGCGGTGGACCGGATCGGCGGTCCCGGCACGATGGTGGACTCGGCCACGAACGCCGGGGTGGTGGTGTCGAGCCGGATCTGGGTGCCGGGGCCGGTGATCACCAGGATCCCGGCCTCGATCAGCGCCATCATCTCCTCGATGCGGGAGACCGGCGGGCCGATGGACAGGAAGGCGTTGAGCGGGGTGTACCAGCCCTCCAGGTCGTCCCGGTGCGAGTTGCCGTCCAGGCCCCCGTGGTCGACGGCGAGCCGGATCTCGTTGCGCAGGTCGCGCAGCACGTCGAGGGCGGCCTTGAGCGGGCCGCTGAGGTTGCCCTGGCGGGCGGCGGCCACGTCCTTGGCGAGGTAGTCCAGCAGCCAGGCGGCGAAGTCGGCCCGGTCGGCGAACTCCCGTCCCAGGTAGGGCTTGGACAACCGCTCCCAGTCCCAGCGGTCGGCGATCGCGATGCCGTAGGCGTCGAGCAGTTCGTCCCGCTTCGGCCCCTCGGGCAGCGCCAGGTACCGCCCGACGAACTCCTCGCGGTCCGCGTCGCTGCCCCTGGCCTCAAGCAGCGTGCCGTAGTAGACGCTCTCCACCTCGCGGGAGATCAGCGGCCACAGGTCGGCGCTGAACACCAACGGCTCGCCGTTGTCGGCGCGTTCGCGCAGTCCGGCGATGTACTCGGCGGTGAGCAGCTTGGGGTAGTACCGGCCGTAGGCGCCCTTCTCGTTCTCGCCGCGGGCGTGGTACGGCACGCCGCGCCGGGAGCTCGCGTACAGCCGGGGCTCCTGGCCCGAGGGACGGTAGACCAGCTTGCCGCCCTCGCGCACGAACGTTCCGCCACGGCCGGCGGTGAACAGCGCCATGTGGTCGAAGAAGTTCAGCCCGAGACCGCGCAGCAGCACGGCCTGGCCGGGCTCGATCCCGCTGAGGTCGAGGTCGGCGGGGTTGGCCGGGGTGATGTAGGTCAGGTAGTGGATGCGGGCCAGGCTGGCGGTGCGCGCCTCGCGGGGGGTCAGCCGGGCCGGTACGTGGCCCTGGGCCAGGATGACGGCGTCCAGCTCGTTGAGCCGGGTGCCGTCCTCCAGCCGGACGCCCTGCGGACCGCCGGTGACGCCGTGCGTGTCGGCCATCGCCACCGCGCGGGAGCGGTGCACCTTGACGGTGACGTGGTCGGGGGCGCCGGCCACGACCCGCTGGAAGCTGTCGTGCAGATAGCGGCCGTAGAAGGCGCGGGTGGGGTAGGTGTCCGGGCCGAGCCGCTCGGCCTCGGCCAGGGTCTGCTCGTCGTAGCTGTCGAGCTGGCTGAGCACGGAAAGACTCTTCGCCCACTCGTACAGGGTCGGTCCGGGCTCGATCGGCCCGGCGATGCGCGAACTGTCGTCGGTGAAGACGGTGATCTGCGACGCCACGGTGTTCATCAGCAGGTGGCGGGACTGCTCGGGACGCCATACGGTTCCGGCGCCGGGCGCCGACGGATCGACGACGTGCACGACCACCTCGGCGTGTGACGGCGCCTTCCGCTCGTTGGCGCACAGCCGTTCCACCACGGACAGCCCGCGGGGTCCGGCACCGACGACGCAGACCTCAAGGCGGCTGCTGCTCATGCGGGCACTCCGTTTCTGGGCAGGGGAAGCATGGGGCTAGGCGCTCTTCTTCTCGTCGGCGGGCTCGGCCGCGGCTGAACTCGCCTTCCGCTGCGGGCCGTTCTTCTGCTCCTCGACCAGGCGGGCCAGTTCCAGCCGCTTGATCTTCGTGGTGGCGGTCTGCGGCAGGTCGTCCAGCCGCCACTGCACCGGCGGGGCCATCTTCGGCAGGTCCGCCACCGCCGACTTCCAGGCGATCTGGTCCAGCGGCACGTCGTCCCTGGTGCACACCACGGGGACCGGGGTGCCCTTGGAGTCCTGGACGATGATGACCTCGATCAACTCCGGTACCCGCGCGAAGAGTTTGTCCTCGATCTCCAACGTGCTCTCGATGCCGGGGATCTCGTCCACCTCGCGGTCCAGCAGGTGCAGACAACCCCACTTGGTGCGGTAGCCCAGGTCGCCCATCCGCCACCAGCCCTCGTCGGCCTGCTTCTCCCAGCGCTCGTGCTCGCCGAGGTAGGTCACGATGCGGCCGTTGCTGGAGACCTCGATGTATCCGGGGGACTGCTTGGTGGGGGTCTTTCCGTCCCGGCTCACCACCCGGACCCCGGTCATTCCGGGAAACGGCCGCCCGACGCAGCGGCCGTCCGCGTCCGCACCGCGGTTCTTGGTGTAGGTACGGGCGGCGATCGGGCCCACCTCGCTCTGGCCGTACGCCTGGGCGAAAAGCGGCTGCTTTCGCTCGGAGGCGCCCAGCAGGGTGTGCACGGTGCGCGGGTGGATGGCGTCGAAAGTGCTGCTGAAATACTTCACGTTGGCCAGCGGCTTACCAGGGTCGTCGGCCAGCACCTCCCAACGCAGGAAGGTGTTGGGGTGCGCCTCGATGAACCCCGGAGGCACCTGGGTGAATATCTCGCCGACGCTCTTGGGGTCGTCGTCCCGGAGCACGATCAGCGGATGCCCCTGCAGCACGGAAATGGGCATCGCGGTGAACATCCGGGAGTGCACGAACGAGACGTGCAGGGCGATCGGTTCGCTCTTCTTGACAGCCATCGCGACGATGGTGCCCTGCGGGCGGTAACGGGACTGGAACGTATGGCCGGTGTGCACCGCGAGTTTCGGTGTTCCGGTGGTGCCCGAGGTGTGCGTGATCAGCGTCGGGTAATCCGGCGGCATGGTGATCGCGGGAACCCGCGCGGCGCCGGCGAGCGATTTCAGTTCCAAAGCACCGGAATAGCTGCCGGAAGTGAGCAGCACCCGCTCGGAAAGACCGAACACCTCGGCCGGAAGGTCGTTTTCCAGCTTCGCCTGGTCGGTGACGAGGAACGGCTGGTCCACCCTGCGCAGCAGTTCGGCGACGGTCACTCCGTCCAGCTTCGGCGACAGCAGCACCGGGACGGCACCGACCCGCACGATCGAGCAGGCCAGCAGCGAGATGTCGAAGTTGTCGGACTTGTGGACGACGACCCGCTCCCCCGGACGGACCTTCGCGGCCCACAGGCGGGCGGCGAAGTCGTCCACCAGGTCGGCCACTTCGGTCAGCGTCGCCCGACGGCCCAGTTCCGGGGCTATGTCCAGATCGTGGTCGAGGATGACCAGGCTCGCCGGGTGCCGGGCCGCCGCCCGTTCGAACAGCGTGCCGAGGCGTATCCCCTTGTTCCCTATTCGTTGCAGAAACATGTACCCGCCCTCTCGGAAGGTAGCGGTCGCCGGAACTGCGGCGTCACCGCGCTGCGGCGTCACCGCTTTTCGATGACGTCCTTGATTCGCTTGAGCGTGTCGTCGAGGTCCTGCACCAACTTGGCGGTCCAGTCGGTGACGAACTGCTTGCGCTGTTCCTCGTCCAGCTCGGCTACGATGTGGTGGATTCCGGCGGTGGCCTTGCCCATCCGGAAGTGGTGGGTCAGGAGGGAGCCTTCCGCGGTCGGCTCGATGTCGAATCCCCAGACGCTCTCCTGGTCATCGCGGGCGTGGGTGAGCATCATCCAGCGGAAGGTGCGGCCGGGTTCCGCGGCGACGACCTTGGATTCGGTGTACCAGACACCGCGGATCAGCGGCGCCCAGGCGACCACGTCCTCGCTGCGGTCGTTCTCCCCGCGGAAGATCGCGCCAACGGTGCGCGGCTCCCCCGATATCCACTCACCGCCCCGGCATTCCGGGCTCCATTCGGCGCTGCGGGTCAGGTCGCTGACCACCGAATAGACCTCGTCGGGAGTGGCCGAGACGGCGATGTCGGCGCGGAGTTCGAAAAGCGGCGAGATTTCGATGATGGATTTACTCATGTCCGCAATCCTCCAGAGGACGTGCCACACGGGCAATGCATGTGGTTCGGGTCCGTCAGGTTTCAACGAATCGGGGGAGCAGGCGAGTTGAACTCCCCGGCGGAAGACGTCCCGGTGGGGGTTCGGCCGTTCTCCCGATCGAAAGACCCCCAGGCGGCAGGCGCCTACGTGTGCAGGACCAGCCGGATGCCGTGCGCCTCGCCGGCCTCCACGGCGCGGTGCGCCTCGGCCGCCTCGCTGAGCGGCAGCGACCGCGTCCGGCGGGGGCGCAACCGCCCGTCGGCCAGCAGGCGGTTGATGGCCGTGGCGGCCTCCGACAGCTCCGCGGTGGTCGCCTGGGAGATGGCGAAGCCGACCACCGAGCAGTCCTTGAGATACAGCGGGCCGACCGGCAGCACGGGCCGGGTCCGCATGCCGGCGAGCAGCACGATCCGGCCACGTTTGGCCAACAGCCCGACGGCGGCGTCCAGGTCGTTGTGCGCGGCCGTGTCCACGTGCAGGTCGACGCCGCCGGGGCTGGCGCGCAGGACGCGCCCGGGAACGTCGGGGTCCCGGTAGTCGATGACCTCCGCGGCGCCCAGCGAACGGCAGTACTCGGCGTCCCGCGGACCGGCCACCGCGATGACCCGTGCCCCCGCCTCGGCGGCCATCACCACCACCGCGGCGCCGACGTTACCGGCGGCGCCGAGGACGACCACGGTGTCCCCGGCCCGCATCCGGCCGTGGGTGAACAGCGCGAGGTAGGCGGTGGCGGCAGGGTGGGCCAGGGCGACCGCGTCGCCCGGCTCCACCCCGTCGGGCAGGTGGTAGAGCCGGTCGGCCGGGACCACCGCCTTCTCGGCGGCGGCGCCCTGCCGTCCGCCGTGGCCCAGGCTGTTGCACCACACCCGGTCGCCCACGGCGAACCCGGGCGCGCCGGGACCGGCCGCGGCGACCCTACCGACCAGGTCCCGGCCGATGACGAAGGGGAACTCGACCGGGGTGCGCCAGGCACCGGACCGGACGAAGGTGTCCACATGGTTGACGGTGGCGACCTCGACGTCCACGAGCACGTCGTTCGGTCCTGGCTGCGGAGTGGGCAGCTCGCCGTAGCGGATGGCCTCCGGCGGTCCGAGCTGCTCGATATAGGCGGCACGCATGGTCATGGATTGTGAGGGCGGTCCGAGCCCGGGTCGGCAGGTGCGCGCGGGGTGTGTCAGGTCCCCACGTCCAGCCGCCCGACCGGCCGTCGCCCGGCCCATGGTGGTCCGGGCACACCCCCACGCGGCCATAACGGGAGATCAACGTCGGCAGGTGCGCACCGGGTGGTGGTCCGACCACCATCCCCCGTTGCACCCGTGTGCTCTGCGCACCTGTGCGGGACGGAGCCGTGACGCGCACCGTTGAGGTGCATTCACCAGGCTGTCCGTCGAGTCGAGATGGGGGATATCGATGAGTGGCATCGCTTCCTTCCCGAGCGCACTGCGCCGCCAGGCGCCCGAACCCACTTATGTCCGGGCCTATGACGCGGTACTGAACGAGCTGTGCGCCGAGCTGTTCACCTCGCTGCCGCGCAGCGACCAGCGCCGCAAGGGCATGGACTACGTGCGCGGCCTGCTGGAGGCCAAGGGACGCAAGTCGATAAGGAACATCGCGGCGCTCAGCGGTGGACAGGCCACCGAGCAGAGCCTGCACCACTTCGTGTGCAGCTCCACCTGGGACTGGGCACCGGTGCGCCGTGCGCTCGCCCACTACCTGGTGCGCGACACACCACCGCACGCCTGGGTGGTACGGCCCATGGTGACCCCGAAGGCGGGCGAACACTCGGTGGGCGTCGACCGGCGCTACTCCGCGGCGCTGGGCCAGGTGCTCAACGCGCAGCAGGCGGTGGGCGTTTGGGCGGCCACCGAGGACTTCAGCGCCCCGGTCAACTGGCGGCTGCACCTGTCCAAGGCGTGGATCGACGACTCCGACCGCCGCAACCGGGCGTCCATCCCGGAGGACCTCGACGCGGAGACGCTGGGCGACTGCGCGGTCCAGGCGTACCTGGACATGGCGCACGGCTGGGGGCTGCCGGTTCGGCCGGTGGTGATGGACGCCCGGGAGGCGGACGCCATGTCCACCATCGGCAAGCTGCGGGCCTGCGGCGCGCCGCTGCTGGTCCGCATCAACCCGAGCCAGCCGCTCACCCCGGCCGACCCGACCATGGCCGCGCGGGCGACGGAGCCGATGGCTGCCCACCAGATCATGATGTCCATCAAGGACATGCGCCGGCCGGTGATGTGGTCCGACCACGGCCCCGGCACCGGCATGCGCACCAGTCTGGTCGCCGCCATCAGGGTGCGGGTGCCGTTCCGGCCCACCCGGATCACCGGCCCGCAACGGGTCGCCCGCGGCGGCGAGTTGGTGCTGCTGGGCGAGTGGGACACCGGCCGCAGCATGCCCGCGGAACTGTGGCTGACCGACCTCACGGCGGTCCACCCGGCCGCGCTGCTGCGGCTCAGCAAGCTGACCCGCAGGGTCGACCGCGACTTCACCCAGATCGCCGACCAGGTCGGCATCCGCGACTACGCGGGCCGCTCCTTCAGCGGCTGGCACCGCCACGTCACCCTGGCCTCCGGCGCCCACACGGTGGCGGCGCTGTCCTCGGTGGCGGAGCGGGAGATGAGCTATGTGTCCTGATCCTCCGAGCGTTCCTTGGCGATGGTTGAGCCACGCCGTAGCAGGCCGGAGCGCACCCGGGAAAGCCGGAGCGCGAGCTGTACTTCGAGCGCCCGCTCCGGCTGCTGCCACTCAGGACCGAGCAGCTCGCTGATCCGTTCCAGCCGCCGAGCCACCGTGTTGGGATGCACATGCAGTTTCTTGGCAGCGTAGGTAGGACTGCCGCCCGCCTCGAAATAGACCTCCAGGGTGCGCGTGAGCTCGGTCGAACGCAGACGGTCGTAGTCGAGCACCGGTCCGATCGCCGAGTCGATGTACCCCTCGACGTCATGGTTGTCCGAAAGGAGCACCCCGAGAAAGCCAAGTTCACGCGAGGAAGCGGCGCGTCCTATGGCGCCGAGGGAGGTCATCGCATCGAGGCACCGCAGTGCCTCCTGGTATCCGTGGAACACGGACCCCGGCCCGGTCACCGGTCCCGCGGCGCCTGTTGTGAGCGGATGGCCCAGTAGCGGCGACAGTTCCTCCCCCACCGCCCGGGCCGCCGCTCCGGCGTCCGTACCAGGCAGCAGAAGGACCGCGCAGCCGTTGCGCATGCTCTTCAGCCCGCTCATACGGTGGGCATAGGAGGAGGCCCAGATGGCGGCCTTGCCCAGGGACTCACCCTCAGACCGCGCGATGACCACCACATGAGGTTTGCTGAGGTCGATGCCGAGGCGTCGTGCGTGCTTCTCCAACTGCTGGGGCGGGCGCGGCGGACTGGCCAGCAGGTCATCGAGAAGTTCGTCGCGGACCTGGCCTTCGGCGAAGGCGGTGCGATTCTGCAGCAGAATCTGGATCGCCGCCGCTTGGGCGACCAGGCGTAGCAACTGTTCGTCGCGCGGGGCGATCGGCCGACCGGGGCGCAGCAGCAGCGTGCCCAGATCCTCGCTGCCTGCGGCGATCGGCGCCGCCCACAGCCCGTTCTCCAACAGCACCGGCTTGTGGGCGGTATGTGCGTCCATGGTGGCCAACACGACGGATCTGCTGCCCCCTTCGGGCATGTCGCCCGCCGTAGTGAGCACCGTCCCGTTGGCCGCGCATATTCGCACGGCTCCGTCGAGTCTTCGGCTGGCCGCCTCGGCCAGCGCGGGCAGGTCGCCACCGGAGAGCACCAGTTCGATCAGCTCGTTGTGTACGTCGCTGAGTTCCCGCATTCCGGCCATGACCGCCGCGGTACGCGCGCTCTGCGCCTCAAGCTCGGCCACCGCCGCGGCGGACCGGTCGAGCAGCGTGGCGCGCTCGATGGCGACACCGGCGAGGTCTCCCAGCGAGCTGAGCAGGGCGACCTCGTCGGCGGTGAAGTGCCGCACGCTACGAGAGGAGACGTAGAGGGCACCGAACGGCTTGGTTCCGTGGCTCAACGGCACGGCCATGACGGCTCGTTGCCCTTCCGCCCTGACGACCCGATCGATGACCTCGCTGTGCCGAATCCGGGCGTCGTTAAGGTAGTCGGGAGTCCAGAACGGTGCGGGGTTGGCCAGGACGCTGCTGCCCAGCCCCGCGTCATGCGGCAGCCGCAGGCCTACGTTGAGCGTTGACGTGTGCCCGTCGGAGGTGCGCACATAGACATATCCGTCCTCGTCATCCGGGAGGCTGATGTACGACATGTCGATGCCCAGCAGCAGCCGCGCGCGCCTGGTAATGACCTTGAGCATGCTGTCCAGATCGTGCGGTTCGGCCAGCTCGCGGGCGGTGTCGACCAAGGCCGAATACCCGGCCTCCCGTTGGCGATGCCGCTCCAGTTCCTCCGAGATGGTCATCGCGACGCGTTTGGCACGCTCCAAAGCGGCCAGTTCTTCGGCGCTGACGCCTTTCTGGCGCGCCTCAGAGACAAGAATCTCAAACTGATTCAACGGCGCTTCGCTGGCCAGCAGGTCCAGTACCGCGTACGCGCCGGTCCCCGCCCACGCGTTGTCCTGCGCCACGATTCCCCCAACTCTCGTTTCCCCCGCGGCTGCACGGCTGTGAGCCATGGCGTGCTTGACCGGGAAGTTACGCATCGCGGTCGGCAGGCGTCAACCCGTGGTGATCGCAATCTGCGGACCGCGCACCACACGGCCGTAACACGGACGGTGCCCGGATCACCATGTCCACTCGCCAAGCCTGTTGTTGGATCACCTTCCGGCGGAGTGGCCCGCCAAGGAATGGTTGAACTCGTCGACGCGAGAAGTGTTGGCCAGTCAATGACCTCATGGGGGAAGGCAATGCCGGAGGTAAACGAGCGTATCCAGCCAACGCGGCTGTCATCAATCCGCTTGACGGGACTGGCCAGCTCCGGCGCTTAGCCGCGAAGCACTCGGAACTTCAGCCGCGTGGCGTTCCCTGAGTACCACAAGATCTACTCCTGCCACGGACAGGCACAGTAGGCCCGTTCAGCGTCCCACAGGGCACCGGGAGTACCGGTGCACACACGGATGGCAACAGGCCTTCCGCCGCGAAACGACGATCTGAGATCGACGTCAGGCCTCGATAAAGCACAGCCTTCGACAGATCCGTACGTGAAGGAACCAGGTACACACCACAACCCAACACCGTACACACGACGGGGGAAACATCGTGCGCACTCTGCTGATCGACAACTACGACTCGTTCACCTACAACCTCTTCCACTACCTGGCCGAGGTCAACGGCCGGCAGCCGGAGGTCGTGGTCAACGACGATCCGCGGTGGCGGATCGGGCACCTTCGGGACTTCGACAACGTGGTGATCTCGCCGGGACCGGGGAACCCGGGGCGGGGCGCGGACTTCGGGATCTGCGCGGAGGTGCTGGAGCACGGCCAACTGCCGACGCTCGGGGTGTGCCTTGGGCACCAGGGGCTGGCGCTGGTCCACGGCGGGCAGGTGGTGCGGGCACCGCAGCCCTACCACGGGCGGGTCTCGCCCGTGGTGCACAACGGCACCGAGCTGTTCGCCGGGATCCCCTCGCCGTTCGAGGTGGTCCGGTACCACTCGCTCGCCGTCGACCAGCTTCCCGACGTGCTGGAGGCGACCGCGTGGACGGCGGACGGCGTGCTGATGGCGGTCCGGCACCGGGAGCGCCCGCTGTGGGGCGTGCAGTTCCACCCCGAGTCGATCGGCGGCAGCCACGGCCACCAACTGCTGGACAACTTCCGCCGGTTGAGCGAGCCCCACCGCCGCCGCACCGCGCCCCGCGTACTGCCGCTGGCCACCGCACCGGCCGCGCCGGCACCGGCCACCGCACCCGCCGGGCGACGCGCGCCGCGGCAACTGCGGGTACTGGTCAAGACGTTGGAAACCCGGTGGAACGACGAGGTGGCCTTCGACGAGCTGTTCCGCGGCGGTGACCACGCGTACTGGCTGGACAGCAGCCGCCGGGACCACCACACCGGCCGCTTCTCGATCATGGGCGACGCCAGCGGCCCGCTGTCCCGGGTGGCCACCGCCGACATCTGGAGCAGCACGGTGACCGTGCGCTCCCCGCGGTCGGCCGAGATCGTCACCGGTGAGTTCCTCACCTGGCTCGACGAGGACCTACGGGCCACCCGAACCGAAGTGCCCGAGCTGCCCTTCGAGTTCGCGCTCGGCTGGGTCGGCTACCTCGGCTACGAGCTGAAGGCGGAGTGCGGCGGCGACCGGGCGCACCGGTCGCAGGAGCCGGACGCCGTGATGGTGTTCAGCGACCGCGCCCTGGTCTTCGACCACCACGAGGGCACCAGCTATCTGCTCGCCCTCACCGAGAACGGCGAGGAGGGCGCGGCCCGCCAGTGGCTGGCCGACACCGCGGAACGACTGGACAAGATCGCCGACCGCCGTCCCCGCTGGGTCGGACCCCAGGAGGCACTCGGCGAGCTGCGGCTGCGCCATGACCGGCCCGCCTACCTGGAGTTGATCGACGCCTGCCAGCGGGAGATCGCCGCCGGTGAGACCTACGAAGTGTGCCTGACCAACATGGCCGAGGCGCACGGCTCCCTGGACCCGTGGCGGGGCTACCGGCTGCTGCGCCGCTCCACCCCGACGTCGTTCGGCGCGCTGCTCAGCTTCGGCGAGGTGAACGTGCTCAGCGCCTCACCGGAAAGGTTCCTGCGCATCGACCGGGACGGTCTCGCCGAGTCCAAGCCGATCAAGGGCACCAGGCCGCGCGGTGAAACCCCCATGGAGGACACCCGGTTGATGGCCGACCTGATGACCAACGAGAAGGACCGCGCGGAGAACCTGATGATCGTGGACCTGGTCCGCAACGACCTCGGCCGCTGCGCCGAGGTGGGTTCGGTCCAGGCCAAGGAGGTGTTCCAGGTGGAGTCCTACGCCACCGTCCACCAACTGGTCAGCACGGTACGGGCAAGGCTGCGCGAGGACAGCTCGGCGGTGGACTGCGTACGGGCCGCGTTCCCCGCCGGGTCGATGACGGGGGCGCCGAAGCTGCGCACCATGCAGATCATCGACCGGCTGGAGGCCGGGCCGCGCGGGGTCTACTCGGGCGCCATCGGCTACTTCTCGCTGACCGGGTCGGCCGACCTCAACGTGGTGATCCGCACCGCGGTGGTCACCTCGGACCGGGTCCGCTACGGGGTGGGCGGCGCGATCATCGCCCTGTCGGACGCGGAGGCGGAGTTCGAGGAGACCGCCGTCAAGGCGCTGCCGTGCACACTCCTTACCGGCACGGAGTTTCCGCGGCACACCGCGGTGAACGCCTAGCACTTCGTCCCCAGCCGCCGGACGGGCTTTCCCAGAAGCCCGTCCGGCGACCGCGTTCCCAACGCCCGCCGGCCGGCCGGGCGTCAGATGTGCAGTCCGGTCGCGACCGCCTCGCGCAGTGCGCGCCATGCGGCGGCGAGGCGTGCCTCGCTGTCCGTCGCCGCCTTGCGGACCACCGTCTCGTACGAGATGCCGAGTCGCTCCAGTTCGCCCAACGCCGCCTTAGCGCTGTCCTGTTCGCCCATCAGCGTGTCGCCGCGCAGGTCGCAGTGGTGTACCGCCGCCTCCAGGGTGGGCAGCGTCATGGCGCTGACCGTGCCCCAGGCGACGATGCCGTCCACGTAGCCGGTGCCGGGCCGCTCGGGGTCGCGCACCGCGGTGTCGGACCACATCAGCCGCTGCGGTCTGGCCCCCGCCGCGCGCAGTGCGCGCCACCGCTCGCTGCCCAGCCGCTCCTCGTAGACCTGGTACATCAGGCGGGCGTTGGTCAGCGCCGCGGTGCCGCGCACCGTACGGGCGGCGGCCCGGGTCGGCTCGTCCAGGCCGCGCAGTTCGTCCAGCCGGACGTCCACCTCGGTGTCCAGCCAGCTGACGGGGAAGGAGGCCAGCGAGGCGATCGCGGAGAGCCGCTCGCCCTCGGCCAGGGCGCGCTCCATCCCGTCGAAGTACGCGTCGACCGTCTCACGGTAACGCGCCACCGAGAAGATCCCGGTGGCGTGCACGCTGATCCCCCGGCCCAGACAGTCGCGTATCGCGGCGAGCCCCTCGATGGTGGCCGGGATCTTCACCAGCGCGTTGGGCCGGTCCAGGGCCCGCCACAGCTCGGCCGCCGCCCTGGTGGTGGCGGCCGCGTCATGGCACAGCCCCGGGTCGAGGTCCACCGAGACCTGTCCGTCATGGCCCTGGGTCTTCTCGAAGACCTCGTTCAGCTCGTCGCACGCCTCGCGGGCGTCGTGCACCTGTAGCGCGCGCAGCGCCTCGCCGACGGTGGCGCCGCGGTAGGCGAGTCGCACCAGTTGGTCCCGGTAGACGGGATCACCGGTCACGGCTTCGGCGAGGGTTCCCGGATCGCAGACGGCTCCTCTGACCCCGGCGTCCTTGATGAGGCGGGCCAGGCAGCCGGAGACGATCAGGCTCCGGTGGACGCCTTCCACCCAGGGCGAGACGCCCTCGGCGATCAACGGGTGCAGATCGCCGCCACTCGCCACTGCCGCCGGGTCCTTCATGGCAGTACCACCACTCCTCTTGTCTCGGGGGCGGCCAGGCGCGAAGCCCCCGGAAGAATCCCCGCGCCCCCGCCCGGGATCCCGGGGGCGGCGCCCCCAGCGCGGGCCCCGGCCGAGGGCGCTCGGAAGACCGCTCCGGCGGTCGGACGTCAGCCGCTGTACGGGTGCCGCGCCTTCCACTCCACCAACGCCCCGGCCCACCAGGCGAGTTGGTCCAGCAGCGCCTTGGCGGCGTTCTCCGCGCCGGTGGGGTTCCGCAGCTCGCCCTTGTCGTCGAACTGGTCCCACGGCTGGTGGAAGACGACGGTCTGCCGGATGGTCATGGCGTGCGCCTCGGAGAAGATCGGCCGCAGGTGCTCCACCGCCCGGATGCCACCGGCCTGGCCGCCGTAGCTGATGAAGCCGACCGGCTTGGCGTGCCACTCCACCGTGTGCCAGTCGATCAGCGCCTTCAGCGAGCCGGGGTAGCTGTGGTTGTACTCGGGGGTGACCACGACGAAGGCGTCCGCCTCGGCCAGCCGCGGGCCGACCTTGCCCAGGCTCTCGGTGAGCTCGGGCCCGGGCTCGTCGGTGAGCCGGTTGGGCAGGTCGTAGTCGGCGAGGTCGACCAGGTCTATCTGAAGGTCCTCGCGCTGTCCGGCGATGCCGGTGAACCAATTCGCGATGGTCGGGCCGAGCCGTCCCTTGCGAACGCTGCCAATGATCACCGCGACGCGAATGCGGTCACTCGACATGACTTTCCCTCTCGACATCGGAAACTGAAACTAACACCTGGGATGTTGCGGTTGTGACCGCGTTCGCGGTGCCGCCAATCACGCCTGCGGCAGGTTCGATTGAGGTCCGTACCAAACGCCGCCAATGGGCGTCGACAGCGACATCAGACATCCAGAATCAAGTGGCGGTAAGGCCTCGTTGGGTATTTTCCATTTCACACCCCCACCCTTCCGGACAATCTAGACGGTACATGTCTAGATTGCTTGCCGCAACCCCAACTCCCCTTATTCGGTCGGCTAGTTGGAGCGCCGCTATCAGGCCTTGCGGCGCGCCACGCAATTGCCGGTTCCGCGATTATGTGGAGATTCTGCGGAGGGTCGATCCCAACTCCGCCTCCAGCCGGTTCAGATCGCCCTCATGGCCGTGCGCGGCGATGTGTCCGTCCGGCCGCACCAGGTAGTAACCGGCTCGGCGGCAGTCCGCCTGCACCGCGGCGTCCCGCCGGGGCAGCCGCACCACCCGTACGTTCGGCCAGCGCGCCGCGATATGGCCGACCTCGGCCAGCCAGGCGGCCTCGTCCGCCGGCGGCAGCACCGCCAACGTCCAGCCCAGCGGATCCACCCCCGGCCCCGACACGCCCAACTCCAGCGCCAACCGCCGCGGGAACACCGCGCCGATCCGCAGCGCGCCCGGCACCCGCCTGCGCACCCGGCAGCCGGACCAGCCGGAGGGCCGCTGCGTCTCCCGCACCGGCGGGTACGCCAGCCGCCGCCCGGCCATCACCGGAGCGTAGAGCCTGGTCACCGCCCCCGTACGGTCCAACAACCGGAACGCGGTGTCACGGGCCAATACCTTCGCCGGATGATGGGCCACCCAGGCCCGGGTCTGCAGATCGGTGTCCCGCACGATCTGCCGGGTCGCCTCGGAGCGCTCCGCGCCGTAGCTGTCCAGCAGCGAACTCGGCGACTCGCCGCGGATCACCGCGGCCAGCTTCCAGCCGAGGTTGTGCGCGTCCTGCAGTCCGTTGTTCATGCCCTGACCACCGGCCGGACTGTGCACGTGCGCCGCGTCGCCGGCCAGGAACACCCGGCCGCGCTGGAAGTCGGAGGCGTGCCGGGCGTGCACCCGGAACACCGCCTGCCACACCGGCTCGCTGATCCGCACCCCGCGCGGACCGCGCTCGTCGATGATCGCCTGCATCATCTCGGCGCTGACCTCGTGCCTGCCCTCCGGCATCACCGACAGGAACCGGAAGACACCGCCCGGCATCGGCACGATCACCAGCGCACCGGTCGGCGCCTGGTAGAACCGGCACTCGTCGGCCGGAAGTTGGCCCTCGATCCGGGTGTCGATCAGCGCGAACGCCATCTCGTAGGTGGTGCCCTGGAAGCCGACGCCCAGCTGGCCGCGCACCGCGCTGCCCGCGCCGTCCGCACCGACCACGAACGGTGCGCGCACCCGCTCCACCACACCGTCGCCGTACTCCAGCACGGCCGTCACACCGTCGCTGGCCTCGATGCGGCCGGAGAAGTCCACGTCGTCCAGGGCCAGCAGCCGCACCCCGCGCTCGACCTTGCCGCCGAGCGCGTGCAGCCGCTCGGTGAGCAGCCGCTCGGTGACATGCTGCGGCAGCACCCGGCAGGCGGTGTCCTCGGTCAGGCCGAACGAGGCCAGCGGGCGCCGCTCGGAGAAGTAGCTCAGCGTGTTGATCAGCACCGACTCGCGGCGCACAGCGTCCTGGAGCCCGCAGTCCTCCAGGATGTCGAGGGCGCGCGGCCACACCGACAGCGCCTTGGGAGCCCGCATCGGCTCCGGCGCCCGGTCGACCACCCGCACCCGCACCCCGCGCCGCAGCAGTTCGCAGGCGGCCAGCAGACCGGTGGGGCCGGCGCCGACGACCAGGACGTCGAAGTCCTGGTCCGCCGCCTTCCGACCGGCCCCCGTGGATGTCGCAGTCATCTCGGCTCCGCCCTCAGCTCGTCCGCACGCCCGTGGTGCCGCCCTCGACCACCGGTTCCCTCGGCAGCTTGTCGAGACCGAAACCGAAGTACTTCTTGTACGCCTCAAGCACCGCCGCGTCGTCGGGCAGCACCTCCTTGGCGCGCTCCTCGCCGTCCACCCGGGTCAGCTGGTTGCCCTTCAGCGTCACCAGGCCGTTCTCGGTCCGTACGGAACAGAACAGCGCCTGGAGGAACGACGAGTCGGGGGCGGTGCGGTACCACCACAGGCTGGGGCCGAAGTCCTCGATGCGGACCGGCTGTTGCTCCAGCTGGTAGAGCGGCTTGCCGTTCAGCAGCACGTCGACGGCGCCGCTGTCGGTCTCCACCAGTTGGTAGTCGCCGTGCGGATCCTTTTGCACCTCACGGGAGTTCAGCGGCAGCGGATGCCGGCTGTTGCGGCCGAAGCCGGTGTCCACCAGCCAGGGCTCGTCGAGTTGCACCCGCAGCGCCAGGTGGCCGAGCAGCGGCCCCAGTCCGTCCGGCCGGTAGACCCGGCCCGGCAGGATGTCGACCGTGAAGCCCAACGAGCGCAGCAGGAAGGCCAGCGCCGGGTTCACCTCGTAGCAGCCGCCGCCGCGTCGTTTGCGGACGATCTTCTCCAGCACCCGCTCGTCCATGAAGATGGGCTCGTCCAGGTGGTAGTCGAGGTTCTCGAACGGCACGGTCAGCACCTGGCGTTCCTGAAGGTGCCGCAGCGCATGAATATCGGCGGACGTCGGCTTCGTCGCGCCGATGCGCCTGAGGTATTCATCCACCAGGGTCTGGTCCAGCATCGCCGTCTCCTTACCAGGTCGGGTTCTTCGGTGCGCTTGAGGGTGGGATCACTACCACCTGAGCAGGGTCAGGCCCATTGCCATGCCGCCGCCGAACGCGGCCAGCAGGATCAGGTCGCCGGTGCCGACGGCACCCGCCCGGGCGGCGTGATCGAGCGTTATCGGAACCGACGCGGCTCCGGTGTTGCCCAGTTCTTCGAACGTGGTGCGGGTGCGCTCGAAGGGAATGTCCAACCGCTGTGCGAGGTCTTCGAGCATCCGCCCGTTGGCCTGATGCGGTACGAAGTGCGCGAGGTCCGCCGCCGGGACCCCGGTGTCCGCCAGGAAGTCACGGATGCCCTCGGTCACCGTCTCGGCGACGAAGTCGCGGACCCCGCGGCCGTTCATGGCGAAGTAGTGCAGCCCGGCCCGCACCGTCTCGACGGAGGGCGGGATACGGCTGCCGCCCGCCGGGACCTGGATCAGGTCCCGCTCGGCGCCGTAGCCGGCCAGTCGGCCCGCCAGCAGCTCGCCGGCGCCGGACCTGCCCAGCACCACCGCCCCGGCGCCGTCCCCGAAGAGGATCGCGGTGCGCCGGTCGGCCGGGTCGAGGATGCGCGAGTAGACGTCCGCGCCGATCACCAGCGCGTACTCGGAATCCGTGCCGCGCAGGATGCCCTCGGCGGTGGTCAACGCGAACAGGAAACTGCTGCACACCGCGTTCACGTCGAAGGCGGCGGTGCCGGGGCGGGCCCCGATCTCGTCCGCCACAATGGCCGCGGTGGGCGGCTGCGGGGAATCCGGGGTGGAGGTCGCCACGATGACCAGCGAAATGTCCGCCGCACTGATCCCGGCACTCTCCAAAGCGGCCCGCCCGGCGATCACCGCGAGGTCGGAGGTCGCCTCGTCCGGCTTCGCACGGCGTCGGTTGCGTATTCCGGTCTTGCCGAAAATCCATTCGTCGGTCACCCCGGCCGGTTCGCCGACCTCCGCGTTGGTCACCGCATGGGCCGGTAGGTAGGAACCGGTTCCCACGATGCCGATGGTGGAAGTGGACCGGGCGGCGCGGTTTATCCCTGTCGTAATCATCGTTGACCCCTCGTTTTCCGCAGGCTGGTCCTTCTGTGAAGGCGAAAGGGATTCCAGGCCGCCCGCGAAATCGATCGTCCCGCGTTCCGGAGAGACCGGGCAAAGCCTGTGCCCCTACCTTGTCAAGTACGGTGGCGGCGACCCCGCCGCCCAAGGTGATTGCGTCATGAATGCGCTGTGCGTGCCGCGGCGCCCGAGCGGCGCCGCGGCACTCTGGCATCAGGTCGGAACCGCGGCCAGCGCCAGTTCGGTGAGCAGCGTGCCGACGATGCGCGGCCCGTCCTGGGTCAGCACCGACTCGGCGTGGAACTGCATGGACGCGAAGTGCGGTCCGCGCAGCGCGTGCACCTCGCCGGTGCGCGGATCCCGGCTGACCTCCACCTCTCCCACGCCCGGGCAGTCCACCCGGTCCGCGTCGCAGCGGGCCGCGAACGTGTTGTAGAAGCCGACCCGTTCAGGCCTCCCGAACAGGTCGATCTCCCGTTGCACACCCTGGTTGGGCACCCTCCGGCGCACCAGGTCGAAGCCGAGCGCCAGGCTGAGCACCTGGTGGCTCAGACAGACGGCCAGGAACGGGCGCCGCCGCTCCAGCAACTGGGCGGTGGCGGAACGCAGATGGGCGATCTTGGGGTGGTTCTCCTCCCGTGGATCGCCCGGCCCGGGCCCCATCACGACCAGGTCGTGGCCGTCGAAGGCGTACGGCTCGTCGAAGCGCCGTACCGCCACCTCAAGGCCCATGGAGCGAAGTTGCTGCTCGATCATCGACGTGAAGGTGTCCTCCGCGTCGACCACCAGCACCCGCCGCCCCGCCAACTGAGGCGCGGGACAGGCGCGTTGCGCCCGGTCCGCCAGCCAGAAGTCGGCTATGCCGGCGTTGCGCCGGTCAAGGGCCGCCCGCACCATGGGGTGTTGCCCGAACCGTCGCGGCCCCGACTCCAGCGCCGCCAGCAGCCCGGCCGCCTTGGCCCGGGTCTCGGCCACCTCCGACTCCGGGTGGGAGTGCCGTACCAGCGTCGCGCCGACCCCGATCCGCATCCGGCCGCCGCCGTCGATGTCGGCGGTGCGGATGAGGATGGCGGAGTCCAGCGTGCGCTCCCCGTTCGCGTCGCGGCCGATGAGCGCGGCCACGCCGCTGTAGTAGCCGCGGCCCTGCGGCTCGTACCGGCCGATCACCCGGCAGGCGCTCTCCAGCGGGGAGCCGGTGACGGTGGGCGCGAACATCGTCTCCCGCAGGATGTCCCGCGGGTCACTGGTGGTGTGCCCCTCGATGAAGTACTCGGTGTGCGCGAGACGTGCCATCTCCTTCAGGTAGGGGCCCACCACCCGGCCGCCGCCGTCGCAGATCCGGGCCATCATCTTCAGTTCCTCGTCCACCACCATGTACAGCTCGTCGGCCTCCTTGCGGTCGGCGAGGAAGTCCATCACCTCCGGCAGGGTCGGCCCGGACGGCGGATAGCGGTAGGTGCCGCTGATCGGGTTCATCACGGCGGTACCGCCGCGCACGCTGATGTGCCGCTCGGGTGTGGCGCCGACGAACGTCCTGGTGCCGGTGTGCACGATGAACGTCCAGTACGCCCCCGACTCCCGCTCCAGCAGCCGGCGGAAGAAGACCAGCGCGCTGAGCGGGGTGAAGTCGGAGATGTCGGCGACGAACGAGCGCTTGATGACGAAGTTCGCGCCCTCCCCCGTGCCGATCTCGTCGGCGATCACCCGGCGGACGATGTCGGCGTACGCCTCGTCGTCCACGTCGAAGTCCCCGCCGTCCAGCCGGATCGGCAGGTCGGGGATCCGGTCCAGCAGTTCCCTGGACGGGACGGTCGCCTGGCCGGTGACGGTCATCGCGATCAGCGGTGATCCGTCGTCGGCGGAGGTGAAGCCGCGCTCCGCGATCTGCCGGTACGGGACGATCGCCAGCACCTCGTGGCGCGGGGCGCCGGTCGGACCGTCGGACAGCGGTATCGCGGCCAGCGTGTCCGGGGTGGACACCTCGCCGAGCAGAACCTCCAGCACCTCCGGGCCGGTCGACTCCGGCCGGTGCAGCACCGCGAACGGCGGTGGGGCCGGCGCCAGCACCTGTTGGAACAGCTCCTCCGCGGCGCTCATACGGCGGCCCCGCGCAGCGCGTGGGCGAACCGGTCGGCTCCGCGGTCCAGTTGGCCGATGACCGCATCGGCGGTGGTGACCACGGCGCAGCGCCGCGCCGCGTACTCCACCGCCAGCCGGTGGTACTCGGGCGAGAAGTCGCCGACCGCGTCGGCGACCAGGAACGGCTGGATGTCGTTGGTGAACGCCTCCACCGCCGTCATCAGCACTCCGACGTGCGCGTACACCCCGCCGATCACCAACTGGTCGCGGTCATGGGCGCGCATCCGCTCCAGCAGCCCGGACTGGAAGAAGGCGCTGTAGCGCCACTTGGTGAACACCCAGTCGCCCGGTGCGGGGGCGAGCGCGTCCACCACCTCCCGGTCGGTGGGCGAGGTGCGCATGCCGGGTCCCCAGAAGTCCTTGAGCAGACCGCGCTGTTCCTCGGTCATGCCGCCGGGCTGCGCCGTATAGGCCACCGGCATGCCGAGGGCGGTGGCCCGCTCCCGCAACCGGGCCAGGTTGCGCACGAGTTCATGCCGCAGGTCGTCGGGAAAGGGCTTGAGGAAGTAACGCTGCATGTCGTGGATGAGCAGCACCGCGCGGTCCGGGTCGACCGTCCACTCGGCGGTGCTGGCGGGCAGTTGGGCCGCGGTGGGCATCGGATAGGGGTCGATGGCGGGTATGCCTGCCATGGCGTTCTCTCGTTTCTGAAGTCGCTGTGGTGGTGTGCGAGCTGGAGACTGCGGCGGATCGGCCCACGGCGCCGCCGTGAGTACCCGCGGCCGGAGCGGGCGAGCGCTGAAGGACGCCGCGGCGCCGCCG
Source organism: Streptomyces silvisoli (assembly GCF_029269905.1). Classification (NCBI taxonomy): domain Bacteria; kingdom Bacillati; phylum Actinomycetota; class Actinomycetes; order Kitasatosporales; family Streptomycetaceae; genus Streptomyces; species Streptomyces silvisoli. The sequence continues at coordinate 109,904 of NZ_JARJBC010000016.1, forward strand.
GTCCGCGCCGTACGGGTCCGTGTCGCCGTCGCGGGGGTGACGAGTCCCGCCGCGACGGCGAACGGCCACGACGATGTGGACCGGCGGCCATGCCACCGCCGCGGACCCACGGCTCACGATCCGCCGGACAGGCCTAAGCGCCGAGTCCCGCGCCGCCGTCGACCGTGAGGACGTGCAAGGTGATATGCGCTGCCTGGTCGGACAGCAGGAACACGACGGCGTCGGCGATGTTGGACGGGCGGGCCAGCCGGCCCAGCGGGATGCCCACCCGGAACGCGTCGGGGCGGCCCTCGATGGTTCCGGCGGGTCCTGACTCGTCGTGCCACATCGAGCTGAGCATGGGTGTGTCGGTGGACCCGGGGGCCACGACGTTGCACCGGATACCGAACCTGGCGACCTCCAGGCCGAGGCTCTTGGTGAACATCGAGGCCGCCGCCTTGGAGGCGGCATAGGCGGCCATCTCGGTACGCGGTGTCCCGGCGGCGTTGGACGCCACGGTGACGATCGCGCCGCGCATCCGCGGTGCCATGCGGTTGACCACCGCCCGGGACAGATGGAACACGCCGTTCACATTGACCCCGAAGGTGGTGGACCAGTCCTCGTCGCTGAAGTGCCTGACCTCGCCGAGGCGCAGCACCCCCGCGGCGTTGACCAGGTACTCCACCGGACCCAGCCGTGCCTCCACCGCTTCGACCACGGCGTCGACCTGGGCGCTGTCGGTGACGTCGGCGGGGAACGCGGCGACCCGCAGGCCGTCGGCGGTCAGCTTCTCCACGACGTCCCGCAGCCCGTCGGCGTCCCGGTCGACGGCGGCCACCGCGGCGCCGCGCTCGCCCAGCGCACGGACCACGGCCGTACCGATTCCGCCCGCTGCCCCTGTGACAAGGGCGACCTTGTTCTCCATTGCTGTGGACCTCCCTGCGGCCGTTCCCAGAACGGCAGTTGTGTGGTGGGCTCGGTCGTGCCGGTGGCTCAGGCCGCCCAAGCCGAGACCACGGATATGGCCTGACCCGGGTTGAGCCGCGGGTCGCAGAAGCTCGTGTACTTGTCGCCGACCTGGTCGATACCGGACTCGTTGACGCAGCACTCGGTGACGTCGTCCGGTGTGGTCTCCAGGTGCAGCCCGCCCGCGATGCCGCCCGCCGACCGCACCGCGCACTGGAAGTCCCGCACCTCGCGCACCACGGTGTCGACGAAGCGGGTCTTGAGACCGTCGGCGGCGGTGACGGTGTTGCCGTGCATCGGGTCGGTGAGCCAGATCACCGGATGGCCCGCCGCCCGTACCGCCTTGACCAGCCGGGGCAGCCGTTCGGCGACGACCTCGGCGCCCATCCGGGCGATCAGCGTGAGCCGTCCGCGCTCCCGCCACGGGTCGAGCCGTTCGCACAACTCCAGCAGTTCGTCGGACGACATGCCGGGACCGACCTTGCAGGCGATCGGGTTGGCCACCTCGGCGAGCAGCGCGACATGGGCGCCGTCCACCTGCCGGGTGCGCTCGCCGATCCACGGCCAGTGCGTCGAGGCGAGGTACTGGCGGCCGTGCTCGTCCTGGCGCAGCATCGGGATCTCGTAGTCCAGCAGCAGCGCCTCGTGACTGGTCCACACCGGCGGGCAGATGCCGGACCTGCGGGCCGGGTTGAGCCAGCCGAGGTGGGTCATCGCCTCGCTGGCCGCCTCGTAACCGGCGAGCAGCCGCCGCGGGTCGGGCCTTCTCAGAAAGGGGTCGGGTTCCGGGCTGTTGACCATGTGGCCGCGGTAGACATGGAGTTCACGGCCGCCGACCCGCTCGGTGGGTTTGGATCGGGGCTTGCCGAACTGCCCGGCCATACGGCCCGCGCGCACCACCGGCCGGTGCGTGATCATCTTCATCACGCCGGCCAGCACGTCCAACAGGCCCGCCTTGCGGGCGACATAGCCCGCGGTGCACTCGGCCGGGTCCTCCGCGCAGTCACCGGCCTGCACCACGCGGGCCTCGCCCGCGGCGACGCTGGCCAGCAGGGTGCGAAGTCGGCGTACGTCCGACGCGTTGACCAAAGGCGGACGTGCCGCCAACTCGTCCGTGACCCACTGGAGTTGGTCGCCCGACCAGTCGGGCTGCTGAACGGCGGTCTTGGACCTGATGGATTCGATGCTGATTGATTCGATACTCGATGGGATGCTGACAAGAGCGTTGTCCACTGGTGTCTCCTGGTGTCTCCCAAGCGGAGGTGTCTCGCAGGGCGGAGGTGCTATGTGGCGCGGCGTTTCACGGACGCCGCGCCGCCGGCACGGCCCCCTGTCGCGCGAGGCGATGCGGGGACCTCCCGTAGAGCTCCACACCGAACCGGCACGGTCTCCTCCGGAACGGCGCGTATCAGGGCGCCTCATCAGGCGCGTCAGGGCCTTGGCACCCAGCCGACGTCATCCCAGAACCGCAGTGAGCGCGGGTACGGGGTGGTGGCCAGCCGGGCCAGGCGGGGGCCGTCGGCTTGGGCGGTGCCGTCGGCGCCGAGAACCAACGTGGTGGGGCGGCCGGGGCGGAAGACCGGCCAGTCCGGTACGCCCGCGGCGCTCGGTACGCCGTCGCGGGCGAAGGAGGCCACGAGGTCGATGAACATGTCGCAGACCCGCCGTTCCGACGGACCGTCTCCGTAGGCCCAGGCGTTCTCCTCGATGCCGTGGGTGCCGAACAAGAACCTGGATGTGGCCTCGTGCGGGGTGCCGAACGCGGGCGGCCGGGTGGGATGCGCGAACTCCATGACGTACTGGGCCGCTTGGCGCTCCCCGGCGTCCCGTTCGGCGAGTCGGACGATCGGGTACCGGAACAGCCCGTCGCCCCAGATCCCGGTCCACAGGGACAACGGGTCCCGCGGCAGCCCCTCGGCCGCGGCGGCCTGCCGGTAGGCGGTCAGACAGTCGTCCACCAGGCGGTCGCTGACCTCGGGCGTCCGCTTCTCCAGAACCCTTCGCACGGCCGCCCGCAGCTCCGGCTCGTCGCGCGGCGCCGGTGGCGCCGGAAGGGCTGACAGGCCGGGGACGGTGAAGAACGCGCCCTCGGTACGGGTGTAGACGATCATCGACGGCAGGTCGGGCGCGGGCAGTTGGTGGTCGAAGCCGCGCATCCACCGGCCGTCCGGCACCGGTCCCCGGTACTCGCGTCCGCTCGCCACGAGGCGCGTGGCCGGGCTGCCGGAGAACACCCGCTGCCAGGCGTCGAGCAGCGCGCCCGCGGGCACGTGCCGTAACCCCCGTACGTCGGTGCCCAGTCGCCGGGCGATGGCCGCGTAGACCGTGCGCGAGTCCTCGGCGGTCAGCCCGACGGCGGGCTGCCAGACATGGCAGGGGCTGAGCGGGACGATCCGGCGGATCAGCGGGCGTACCTGGGGCAGCAGCGCGAGCTGCCAGGCGCTGGCGCCACCGGCCGACGTACCGCTCAGCGTGACGTTGCCGGGGTCGCCTCCGAAGGCCGCGGCGTTCCGCCGCACCCAGCGCAGCAGCTCCACCTGGTCCTGCAGCCCCCAGTTGGCGAACGAGCCGGTGCGCGGGTCGGTGAGATCCTCGTGTAGGCCAAAACCAAACGCGCCGAGCCGGTAGTTGAACGTCACCACCACCAGATCGCCGCGCACCGCGGGACGGGCCCCGTCGTACGTCGCCAGTTCGCCGCCGCCTATCTGCCAGCCGCCGCCGTGGACGTAGACCAGCACCGGCCGGGATCCGCGCACATCCGGCGTCCAGACATTGGCGTACAGGGCGTCCTCACGGCTTTCCGGCACGCCGGGCTGGAGGAACGGCGGCACGAACCGTCTGGCGTCGCGCACTCCGTCCCAGGCGACCGGTGGCAGCGGCGAGGAGAATCGCAGCGCCCCCAACGGGGGCCGGGCGTAGGGAACTCCGCGGAACACGGCGAATTCGGGATGCCGCGTTCCGGCGACAAGTCCTTCCGTGGTGCGAACCACGACGTCACAGGGGTGGGCGGAGGACGCGGAGTCCGAATGTGTCAGCTCGGTCAGCACATACGGTTTCGCCATCTCAGGAACCATCCAGTCCGCGGGCTATCGCGGCGGCGCCGGCCATGACAGCGGTAATTTGCAGGACACGACGGGCTTGGAATTCAACGGCGGCATTGCTCATGGCCACAGTGCTCCCTCAACGAGCGAAAGTACGACACGTACCGGGCCGCACCGGCCTCGCACAGCCGGGCCGCCGAACAACTTGCGGGTTTTAGATCGTGTGCCGGAGCGGGAGCCGCGACCAATGCGCGTTTGAAAAATCCGTCAGGTGAGCGGTAATCCATCAGGTTCCGGCCACGATTCACCCCGGTAACCTGACAAATACCTGCCGGTATGTCACGGCGACAAAAAAGAGGCGGCTGTTTTCGGCCTTTGTGCCGGGAATTCGCTTTGGTGGCACGGCGGTTGGGGCACGGTGACCGCGCGGCGGAGACGGGCGCGGACGCGTCGGCGCCGGGCAGCGAGTGGGCCGGGGGCCGTGTGCGGGCGTGGACGCGGTCGCGAGGCGCGAGCGGGGGCGACCCGGTTTCGGGCGCTCGGGCCATTGGCCGGAAGTAGCGGAGGCTTCGCGTCCAGGACGCTCGTTCGGCGCCGGTCCCTCCCCTCGTGGAGACCGGTGCCGAACGAGATCGTCGCGTGGTTCCGCATCCTGCCAGCAAAGCGCCTCCGCGCCGCGGTTCCGGTTCCGGCCGGACGGCGTCGCCGCAGGTCACTGCGCTAGAGTCAGTTTTCCGGTCCGGACGGTACGGGCGGCGGGGGACGGCAGGAGACTCGACGGAGGAGACCTTGAGCTCCGGTTCGGAGGCGCGCGCGGCCTTCGCGGAACAACTCGCGCTGCTGTACAAGGAGGCTGGAAACCCGCCCCTGAGGACCGTGGCGGAAGCGGTCCGCCGCCTTCAACGGGTCGACGAACGAGGGCGTCCGGTACAGGTGTCCGCCCAGCGGATCAGCGACTGGCGGCGAGCCCGCAACGTACCCGCGCAGTACGCCGCGCTGGCGGCCGTGCTGCACGTCCTCATCCCGCAGGCCCGGCGGCTGGCGCCGACGCCGGTGAGCACGGGCCTGTACGACCTGTCCCAGTGGCAGAACCTGTGGGAACAGGCGGTGGGCGTCCGGACGACCACCGAGGAGGAAACCGGCGATCCTCCGCAGTCCCCACCCGAGGTGGGCGTTTGCCCGTACCGTGGACTGGCCTCGTTCCGCCAGGAGGACGCGCGGTGGTTCTTCGGCCGGGAAAGGGCGACGGACGCCCTGGTGGCCCAGTTGCGCGCGGCCCGGAATTCCGCCGGCCTGGTGATGCTGGTGGGCGCATCCGGGGCTGGAAAGTCCTCCCTGCTGAGGGCCGGGCTGGTACCGGCGCTGCTCAACGGGGCACTGGACGAAGGGGATTTCGTCGCGGGTCCCGCACTGGTGATGGTGCCGGGCACCGATCCGCTCGCCGAGTTGACCCGGCGAATACCCGAACTGGCCGACGCCATACCGGATGCGGGCACACCAGAGGCGACGGAACCAAATATTCCGCAATTCGCCGAACAGATAAGGGAATCGGTTACGGCCTGGGCTCGGCGGGTGGCGCCGCCCACCGCCCGCCCCATCCTCATAGTCGACCAGTTCGAGGAGTCCTTCACCCTCTGCCGCGATGAATCGAGCAGGCGCGCATTCATCCAACTGCTCCATGCCGCGGCTTCCCCCGCACAACCCGGCGGCGACGCGCCGGTATTGATCGTGCTCGGTGTACGAGCCGACTTCTACGGCCAGTGCCTGGTACATCCGGAACTGGCCGACGCGTTGCAGCACCGGCACATGGTGCTCGGCCCGCTCACCACCACGGAACTGCGCGAGGCGGTGATCGGCCCGGCCAAGGCGATCGGCCTGGAACTGGAACCAGGCCTGGCCGAACTGATCATCAGGGAAGTGAGCGCCGGTGACGGGCAGGCCGGCCCCGACGGAGCGCGCCACGCGCATGAAGCCGGGGCACTGCCGCTGCTCTCACACGCCCTGCTCGCCACCTGGCAGCGACGCAAGGGGGGCAGACTGACGCTCTCCGGCTACCGGGCCGCGGGCGGCATCCGGGGCGCGGTTGCGGCCACCGCCGAGCGGGCCTGGTCCGGCCTCGACCCGGCCGGGCGCGCCGCGGCCAGACTGCTGCTGCTCCGGCTGGTCCGGCTGGGCGAGGACACCCAGGCCACCCGAAGGCGCGGCACCCGGCGCCAGTTGGCGGACGAGTCCACCGATCCGGACAAGACCGAGGAGTCACTGGAGGCCCTGGTACGCGCCCGACTGGTGACGCTGGACGCGGAGTCGGTGGAGATCACCCACGAGGCGCTGCTGCACGCCTGGCCGCGACTGCGCGACTGGCTGGACGAGGACCGCCATGACAACCTGCTGCGGCAGAGGCTGGAGGAGGACAGCAGGGCCTGGGAGGCTTCCGACAAGGACACCGCGCTGCTGTACCGGGGCAGCCGCCTGGAGGTGGCCCGCGCCTGGGCCCAGTCGGCGGGGAACACCTTCCTGACCCGTGGCGTCGCCGAGTTCCTGGCCGCGTCCGCCCGGCTGCGACGGCGCACCGTCTGGCTCGCCCGCGCCGCGGTGTCGGCGCTGGTGGTCCTCGCGGTGCTGGCGGTGGTCTCAGCGGTGGTCGCCCGACAGCAGCGGGACGACGCCGTCTTCGAGCAGGTGGTCGCCGAGGCCGACCGCGCCCAGAACGTGGACCCGTCGCTTTCCGCCCAACTCGACCTGGTGGCACACCACTTGCGGCCGGGCGACCACGGCGTCGCGGGCCGGCTGATCTCCACCGAGAACGCGCCTCTGGCCACACCACTGCTCGGCCACACCGGCGCGGTGTACCTGACCTCGTTCAGCCCCGACGGGCGCATCCTGGCCACCGCCAGCTACGACCGCACCATCCGGCTGTGGGACGTGGCCGACACCACCCGCCCCAAGCCGCTGGGCAAGCCCCTCGCCGGGCACACCAGTTGGGTGAGCGCCGCGGTCTTCAGCCCGGACGGCCGCACCCTGGCGAGCTCCTCGGACGACGGAACGATTCGGTTGTGGGACGTGCGTGATCCACGCCAACCACGGCCGCTGGCACCGCCGCTGGCCGGGCACGACGGCACCATCTACCTCGTCGCGTTCAGCCCGGACGGGCACACACTGGCGTCCGCCGACGAGGACCACACCGTCCGGCTGTGGGACGTGCGCGATCCGCGGCAACCACGGCCGCTGGGACCCCCGTTGACCGGGCACACCGGGGCGGTGCGCTCGGTGGCGTTCAGCCCGGACGGACGGACGCTGGCCAGCGGCGGCGACGACAACAAAGTCCGGCTGTGGGACGTGGCGGATCCGGCCCACCCGCAGCCACTGGGCGAGCCGTTGACCGGGCACACCGCGGGGGTGCACTCGGTGGCCTTCGCCCCGGACGGGCGCACGCTGGCCAGCGGCAGCACCGATGACACCATCCGGCTGTGGAACGTGACCGACCCGGCCCACGCGGCACCCCTCGGCGCACCGCTCACCGGTCACACCGGACCCGTGTGGTCAGTGGCGTTCAGCCCGGACGGCACCATGCTGGCCGCGGGCAGCTCGGACAGCACAGCCAGCCTGTGGAACGTCAGTGACCCGGCGTACCCGTCCCAGGTCGGAGAGCCCCTGGCGGGCAGCAGCAGCGGGATGTACACCGTCGGCTTCAGTCCGGACGGGCGCACGCTGGCCACCGGGACGGGGGACAGCAAGGTCCGGTTGTGGTCGATCCCGACGTCGGATCTCCTCGGCCAGACCGGCGCGTTCAGCCCGGACGGCCGCATCCTGGTAACCGCGGCGGCCGACAACACCGCCCGGCTGTGGGACGTGACCAAGCCGACCCGGCCCGTACCGCTCAGCAAACCGTTCACGCCGGGGCTCATTTGGGAGCGGGAATGGCCGGCGATATTCACCCCCGACGGCCGAACGCTCGTGTTCCGGTCAGGAAGCGACACGGTCCGGCTGTGGAACGTCGCCGACCCCACCCGTCCGGTCCCCTACGGCCCGCCACTGGAACTGCGGACCCGCTACGCGGGCGCGAACGCGATGGCCTTCAGCCCGAACGGCCGTGTCCTGGCGACCGCGTACGACGACGACAGCGTGCAGCTGTGGGACATCGCCGACCCGGCCCACCCCATACCGCTCGGCGCGCCGCTCACCGGTCCCGCGGGGTACGTCAACGCACTGGCCTTCAGCCCTGACGGCCATACGCTCGCCTGCGGCAGCGCAGACGACGACGTACGGCTGTGGAACGTGACCGGCCCACGGCACCCGACGCCGCTCGGCGCGCCGCTCACCGGCCACCTGGGCCCGATCAACGCGCTCGCGTTCAGTCCGGACGGGCACACGCTGGCCAGCGCCAGCGACGACAGCACGGTCCGGTTGTGGAACGTCACCAATCTGCTCCGGGTGACCCAGCTGGGCAGGCCGCTCACCGGTCACACCGAATCGGTCGCGTCGCTGTCGTTCAGCCCGGACGGCCACACGTTGGCCAGCGGCGGTGACGACAACGAGGTCCGGTTCTGGAACGTGTCACGTCCGGCCGCGGCCACCGCCATCGGCGAATCGATCAGCCCCAACGCCAAGACCGGTCACTTCCTGTCGTTCAGCCCCAAGGGGGGTCTGCTCGGGGTGTCGAGCGGTTCCGACACCGTGCGACTGTGGAGCCTGGACGTCGACCAGGCCGCGCGTCGCGTCTGTTCGACCACCCGGGGTCTGCTGACGAGGGAGACCTGGCAGAAGTACCTGCCAGGTCTGCCGTACGAGCCACCGTGCGGGAACTGAATGGCAGTTCGTGATTTCCATCACACCTGGCCGTTCTGACTGGCAGGCGGCCTCCCGCACGGGCCCAACCCTTGTTACCGTCACGTAGAGCCCGAACGTTGGTGCATCCCCCGTCGCCAGCGCTCGGGCCTTTTCCTTTTCACGCCTGCCCGTTGGCCGGCGCCAGCCAGTGCGCGACCGCGCGCACGGCGCCCTCGTCCAGGGCGTCGACGATCTGGGCCATCGCGGAGGAGTCCTCCGGCCCCAGGTCCGTCAGACCGGCCGCGCCGAGGGCGGCCATCAGCACCTGGTGCCGCCGCTCCTCGCGTGCGCTGCGCCGCGACTGCGGTGCGGCGGGCGCCACTTGGGCGCCCGCCGTCCCGGGCCGACAGCAACCCACGCCGGACGAACAGCGCGCCGGGGTGCACGGGGTCGCCGTGGCCATGGGCACTCCAGTGCTCCAGCTCCGCGCCAGCGCGCCGGGGTGTACGGGGCGGCACCTTCGCGTACCGCCCCCGGCGCGGGACAGCGCCATGGTGCGCGCGGGGGCGTGCACCGCCGTGAAGACGGAGACAGCTTGGCCGCGGTCACCACCTTGGCAGGCGGGTGGTGAACACCAACTCTGTGCGGTCACCGGGCAGTACGACCTCGGAGACGTCCACCACCCGCCCGGTGACGTCCGTGGACACCTTTCGCAGCGCCATCACCGGAGCACCGTCCGGAAGGCCGAGCTCCGCCGCCTCGTCGGCGGTCGCCGGGCGCGCGGTGACATGCTCCACGACCTGGTCGACCTCGATGCCGACGGTGTACAGCTGACTTTGCGTACCGCCCGGCCAGGGCTCCTTCGTCTCGTCCAGCAGGTCCGGGTTGGCCGCCACGAGGTCGTGCGGGAGGTAGGAACGCACGATGTTGAACGGCGCGTCCTCCTCGCGGTAGCGGGTCCGGTAGCTCCGCTCCAGCAGCCGGGCCCCGACCGGCACCCCGAACACACCGGCAAGCTCCTCGTCGGCCTCCACCGCGCGGTACGCGGCATGGAAGACGAGATCGCAGGCGCTCAGCCCGGTTTCGTACTCGGTGGACCCGGTGGCCCGCCGCTCCTCCCGGGACGCGCGTGCCCGGTCCTTCTCCCGCTGGTGCCGGTCGTTGGAACGCCGGACCTCTCGACGTCCACCCCGCTGCGCCATGATCACCTCGCCGTCGCTGACCACCGTGGCTCGCGCACCCTAGGTCGTCACGGCGCGACGCGCCGGACGCCCCGCCGAGCGGGCTCGCGGTGACCATCCCCGGCCGTCCACGCCCCGACAGGCGGCGACCACGCCCAGCCGCCGTGCGGCTCCTCAGCGGCCGGAGAGGTTCCAGTGGGCCCGCTCGTGCAGCGCGATCCCGGCGGAGACGGAGACATTGAGCGACTCGGCCGCGGGATTCATGGAAATCGACACCGTGTTGACCGAGAGGCCCTCGAACTCGCTCGACGCACCGGTCTTCTCACTGCCGAACAGGAGCGCCAGCCGCTCATCGATGCCACGCAGATCACCGACGCCGAGTTCTCCGTCGGCGCCGAAGGCCATCAGACGCGTACCGCTGTCCCGGAAGTAGCCGATCGCCTCCTCCCGCGACGCGAGGACGACCGGGAGCGAGAACACGTACCCTCGGCTCGCCCGGACCAGGCGCCGGTCCGCGATGCTCACCAGATCGCTGTCCACCAGCACGATGCCCCCGGCTCCGAGCGCGAAGGCCGTCCGCACGATGGCACCGATGTTGCCGACGATCTTCACCCCGTCGAGGACGATGAGGTCGCCGGTCGTGCCGGCCAGGTCCTCCAGACGGCACGGCTTGGGTACCCGGGCGATACCGAACGTCTTGGGCTTCTTGTCGCCCTTGAACACCTGATTGACGATCGAGGACCCCATCAGCCGGACCGGAATGTTCCGCTCCTGGCAGGCGGCGAGCAACTCGCTCGGCACGGGGTGGCTCTCCAGCCCGTAGACCTCGATGAAGTCCAGCCCCGCGCGAACGCACTGCACGAGAGGCTCCGTGTCCTCGATCAACGCCGTCCGGACAACGGACCTCGAGTGCTTGGTGACGTCGATGATCCTTTGGACCGCGGGATCGGATCGCTCGGTGATGACATCGGGGCTGGCCATGGCTGAATTTTACCGTGCGTCACCGCGACGACGAGCCTCCAGCCCCGGGCAGCCCGCCTTCCCGGCCGCCCCGGCCCGGCGCGATCATGGCCGGAAGGTCAGGCCGGCAGTGTGGTGGATCCGAGCCGGCTGCCGTACTTCCGCGCGGCGGCGACCACTGTGGCGCGATCGTGGTGGTCACCGACGGTCAGACGGGTGCCGATGGCCGAGGTACTCACCGCGATACCGAGAGCACGCAGGTGCTCGGCGAAGCCGGGGTGCCCGGGGACGAGCACGAAGTTCGTGGCACTGTCGACGGCGTCAAAGCCGCAGGCACGTAGTTCGGCCGTCAGGCGCGCGCGTTCGGCTCGGATCTCGGCCATGCGTGCGGCGTGCCGAGCGGGTTGCCGGAGCGCCTCCACCGCGGCCGCACAGGCGAGGTCGGACACGGTGAAAGGCATCGAGAACTCGCTGATCCTGGCGATCAGTTGAGGGTTCGCGATGGCATAGCCGATCCTCAGTCCGGCCAGGCCATAGGCCTTGGAGAACGTTCGCGTCACCACCACGTTGGGGAGGGAGACGGCCAACTCGGCCGAGGACCGGGGGTCGGCGTCCTCGTCGAACTCCCGGTACGCCTCGTCCAGCACGACGACGACCTCGCGTGGTACCCGGGCGGCGAAGTCCGCGATGTCGGCGGCGCGGGCGCGGACTCCACTCGGGCTGTGCGGATTGATGACGGCGATCAGCGCCGGTCGTTCGGTCTCGCCGATCTCGGCCAGTCGATCGAGGTCGGTCCCCAGTTCCGCGGTCAGGGGAACCTCGATCGGCACGCCGTGCTGTCGGCGGGTGTAGATCGGGTACATCTCGAAGCCCGGCGACATGTAGGCGACGACGGCTCCGGGCGCCACCGTCGCCCGCCAGATCAGGTCCAGTATCTGCGAACTGCCCGCGCCGAGAAGCACCTCGGCCGACCGACAGTCGTTGGCCGCGGCGATCAGCTCGACGGCCCGGGCGTGCCACACGTCGGAGGGATACCGGTTCGCCTGCCGGAGCACGTCGCCGAGTTGTCCGAGCGTGAGCGAATCGGGAGGGAACGGAAGTTCGTTGCGGTCGAGCCGGGTCGACGGCGCCGTGGATGACATGCCGTCACCTCTTGGTCGGGGAGACGGCGGCTTCCGGCAGCGCGCCCAGTTGCCGGTACAGACCGAGGAGGTCCATCTCGTCCCAGTGCTGGGCCAGCAGACCGTTCTCCACCAGGAAGATGTCGATCAGACCGACCGAGAACGTGCGACCGGTGGGTGCGATGCCCAGCATCTCGCCCACGTGCCGCCCGCTGAACGTCATCCGCACCACGATCTTGTCGCCCTCGACGATCAGGTCCCGCACGGTGAGTTCGAGGTCGGCGACAGCATGGCACCACCGGCCGACCACGGCCTTGAACGCGGTCCGGTCCGGAACGGCGGGGTTCGGATGGCGGTAGTCGGCGGCCATGCAGCGGTCGAGCAGATCGGGGTTGCCCGTGTTGTAGGCACTGACGAAGTCGTCGACGAGCCGCTCGGCGATCGCGCGGTCCATGCTTTCCCACTTTCGGTTGTCGGACCGGCCGGGATTCCAGTCTGCTTCGAGCTGTCGGGACCCGCGCTCAGCGGGCGAGGTGGGGCGCGGTGTCCGCCGCAGTGGCCAGTTCGGTCGACATCGGCGGGTTGACCGGCGCGACCGGCAGGCCCAGCGCTGTCGAGGAGATGAGTTCCTGCGCGTCCGCGTTGCTGTAGGGGTGCATGGTGCCGGCCCGGACGTCGCGCTGCGCGCGGTCGTAGAGTGAACCGGCCTTCAGCGCTGGTGAACCGACGAGCTGCACCACCCGGTCGACGATGCTCACCGCGTTGTTGGTGCCGACCAGCTTGGCCGTGATCACCCGGGCCATGCCCTCCTGGACGTCGAGAGCGGTCCACAGACTGTTGCCCATGACCTCCTCGGCGGTCCGCCCGATCACCGCGCGCGCGGTCTCCACCAGCACCTCGCACTCGGCGATCGTGTTCTGGGCGAAAGCCCGGTGCTGCCAGCCGCGCCGCTGTACGTCGCGAACGCACTCCTCCAAAGCGCCGACCGCGATCCCCAGGTAAACGGCCCCGAAGGAGGGCATCGCCCAGCCCCACAACGTCTGCAGCAGCGTGCCGTCGAGATGGCCTTCGGGAAACTGGAGCGACACCGCGTCGTCGGGCACCTCGACGTCGTGCAGTTCGACGTTGTCGCTGCACGTCGCGCGCATACCGGAGGTGTGCCAGGTACCCGTCATGACCGTCAGGCCAGGAGCGTCGGCGGGGATCCGGAAGACCAGCACCTGCGGGCCGTCGGGGTGGTCCTCGTACACGGCCATCGAGGTGAGATGGGTCGCCACTGCAGTCCCGGTACCGAAGGTCTTCTTTCCGCTCACCAGGTAACCGCCGTCGACCCGCAGCGCCTTGCTGCCGGTGGACCGCACGAGCGCGTGGCCGGGCTCGGCGGTCGCGCCGGCGAGGAAGACGGTGCCGTCGGCCGCGCCACGCAGCAGTTCCTCGGCGCGTTCGTTGCCGGTGCTCCGCCAGGCCCTGGCGAGCTGCCCGGTCATGGACAGGTGCATGTTGACCACGAGCGCCGTGGAACCGCAACCAGCCGCGAGCCGCTCCTGCGCGACGACCATGTCGGTGAGGTCACCGCCGAGACCGCCCAGTTCCTCCGGCACCGTGAGACCGAGGTAGCCGCTCTCGCGCAGTTCGTCGATGTTGCGGTGCGGGAACTCGCCGCGCTCGTCGAAACCGGCTGCGCGGTCCCGGAACCGGTCGGCCAGCTCTTCGGCGAGCGTCACGAACCGTCCGCCGCGCAGCGCGAGGTTGATCTTCATCCGCGTCGCCTCGCATTGCCTTGGTTTTCGGGTGTGCTGTTGAGCTCTGCGGTGATCAGCCACGTTCGTGCCACTCCGGGCACGTCCCGCGCCGGGGTTCGCGGTATCCGTCTGCCCACCGCAATGTCCAGATCGGATGGCTCGACGACGGTGGCCTCCCAGCGGTGCCCGGCCAGCCACTGCTCCGGTTCGGCGACGCCGGACTGCCAGGCTCGCCCCTCGGCCCGCATCTGGGCCAGCCAGTCCTGCATCCACGGGGCCCGGTAGGTGTCCGTGTTGACCTGCTCTAGTGCGAGGACGCTGCCCGGCGCGGACAGCGCGCTCAGCTCACCCACCACCGCGTCGGCCTGTTCCTCCGTCAGGTAGTACAGCAGTCCCTCGACGAGCCAGACGGTCGGCGTACCGGGATCGAACCCGGCCGCTCGCAGCTTCGCGGGCCAGTCCTGCCTGAGGTCCGCCGACACGATCAGCCGCTCGCAGGACGGGGCCGGCAGGTCGGCCTTCCGCAGCAGGTCTTCCTTCGCCTCGAACAACTCCGGAAGGTCGAGCTCGAAGACCCTTGTTCCGGCGGGCCAGTCGAGGCGGTAGGCCCGGCTGTCCAGTCCGGCGGCGAGCAGCACCACCTGGCGCAGCGCGCCGGGTCCGGTCGCGGCGATCAGGTAGTCGTCGAAGAACCGGGTGCGTACTGCCAAGACGTCGAACCGCGGTGTCGGCGCGTCGCGAAACTCAGCGAGCAACGGCGCGTTGGTGAGCTCGGTGAAGGTGACCGCGAGAGGATCGGCGAACAACCGGTCCGCCCGGACTGTCTCCGCGGCCCGGGCGTGGGCGATCCACTCGGCAGTACTGCTGACCCCGGCGGTCACCGCGCCTCGTCAACGGCAGGGACGTCCGGGGTGTTCGCGGCGCGCGGCGCGCGGGCCGCCAGCGCCTCCAGTCCCCGCTGCAAGGAGTCGCGCAGCATGCGCTGCTGCATCCGGCGTACCGCCCGGTAGTAGAGCTCACCCGGCTTGTTGCGCGCCCGCAGCACCACCCCGAGGCGCGCGTGTCCAGGGGCCACCAGGAACGAAACCCGGAAGTCCCACATCGGGTCGGTGTCGCCGAGCAGCACCTCGTCGTCCTGGATGCTGTAGACCTGCCAGGGTCCGAAGCGCTTGCCGACCGCGAACTCGGGCTGGGTACGCTTGCGGGGGTTGGCGACCGGCTCGAACCCCAACGGTTTGAACAGCACGCCCTGGATGTGGATCAGCGCGTCGGCGATCGCCAAAAGCCGCTCCGGAACGAAGTTGGGCCGGACCATCGCAGCCTGGGCCAGCTCCGGCGCGGTCACCGGGACATCGGCGGGCAGGTCGACCTCGACAGCCGACGCGGCCAGGTACGAGGTCTCGTCCCGGAACGTGGCGAGCCGGGTGCCTTCGGGCACGGCGCATTCTCGGAAGCGCATGTGATCACTCCATGGCAGCGCGAACTTGATGATGTCGGTCAGTCAGGCGGGAAACCGGCGGTTCAGCCAGTCGGTCGCCGCGGCGAACCACCGCGTCGAGTTGTCCTGCAGATTCATCACGTGCCCCGCCCCGGGCAATACATACGCTTCGATATTCGCAGCCGGAGAATAGAAGGGCTGCTCGTGCGCGATAATTGCGGACGCATCTGTGCACGGAAACGAAAGGGGACCGCCGCAGAAGAGCTGATCATTCTCGCCGACCCCGACAAGAACAGGAACGGTGATCGCTTGCGAGATTTTCGGGTCAGCCGCAGCCGGAATGGTGCGTTCCTCACCCGTGGTCATGGTCGATTTGGTCAACTCGTCCAGATCGACGATCACCGGCGACGAATCGCGTGAATCGTAGAAGTAGGTCGCCCTGGTATTGGGCAGCGTGGTCAGGTAACCGTCCGGCTCGGTCTCCCCGGTGAACCGGGGGTCCTGGGCCGCGGGGTGCATGTCGGAGAACAAGGTGCCCAGCTTGGGGCCGTAGGAGTGCAGGAAGCCGCTGGCCACGACACCGTCGACATCGTGATAGGTGGCCGCCTCCACCAAGGCGACGCTGGTGCCCACGGAGTGCCCGACCAGCACGATTCGACCGAAGCGACGGCCGTGGCGGACGCCGGAGCGCAGTTGGCCGACGATCTGATGCACGACGTCGGCCTCGCTGGCCATCGTGAGCAGGTCAGCGGGTGGCCGACCGCTGTCACCGGTCCCCGGGCGGTCAAGGGTCAACGTCGACTGCCCACGGGCGGCCATCCAGCTCACCCAGGACGGGCGGCCGGGCGCCGACGGCAGCAGCCAGTACTGCTTGTCGTAGGTCGCACCGGCCAGCAGGATCTGCAGCGGGTGCTCGCCCAGGCCGTCGGCGGGCAGACAGAGAAGCCCGCTGACCTGCACCGATGCCGTACCGGCCAGGTGCGCAGGGAAGCGGACCGAGCGACAGGAAGTGCCGGCGGCTACCGGCGGTCGCCGCGAGGCGGCGCTAGCGGAATCCCCGGCCGACGTCGTGGCGAGACAGCCGAAGAGGATCAGGATCACCGCGATGGCTCGCATCGCCACCGCAGAAGGCCGTCGAAAGCCAATACAGGCGTACAGAGCTCTTCTCCCCCGCGTCAAGAGCCATAAGCGGAATGCATTACACCGGTTCAGTTGCCCCAAGAAGGCACTGACGGCGTCTACTGACTCGTCAGCAACCGCAATCCGCCCAACTGACGGCGATTCAAACCGACGGCCGCGGGCCTGTCAAGGGTATGAGCGACGATTGCCCAAATCGACATATGTCCACCATTGGTACGGCTACACGGAATGACGCTTGCGAATTCGAATCGGCGGTAGACAGATCAATGGCTGCGTGCTCTCATCGAATGAGCCTCAGCTTGGCGATCATTCGAGAGCCGGGTAATTCTTGAGCGCGTCGCCGAGATCCCGTAGGCATCCAAAAGTCAGCGGCTACCTGCCGTCTGTAAACACCAGTGATGGAGAGGTCGATTAAATGAGCGCTCCTGCCGAAATCCACGCGGACCTCGGGGTCATGGGCCTGACCGGGCTCGACACCGACACCCTCGAGATCAGCGACTACCTGGACGAGTCGCTGCTCGACGAGCACGACCTGACCCACACCATGGCCATCTCGGCCTCGTGCACCACCTGCATCTGCACCTGCAGCTGCAGCTCCTGAGCTAGGTAGCTAGCTCGCACCATCGAGGGCCGCTCTCGCCGCCAGCACGGGGCGGGGGCGGTCCTCGCCCCCTGGCGGTCCACGACGACGTCAGCACACGGTGCGGCGACACAGAGAGGACTCGGCACTTGCGACCAGTGATTCTCGTCCACGGCCTGATGGGCACGGCGAACACGCACTACGGACCATGTCAGGGCCTGTGGACCCATCCGGTGGTCACGGTCGACCTGCCCGGCCACGGGACGGACGAGGAGTTGCCGAGCCATCCGGCCGCGGTCGCGATCGACCGAGTCAGGGCGGCGATCCGAGCACAACCGCAGCCTCCGCTGGTGGTCGGGCTCTCCTACCTCGGTGCCGCCGTCGCGCTGCGAGCCTCGGCAGCCGAAGGCAGCCGTGCGGTGCACGGCGTCGTACTGTCCGGATACTCATTGATCGTGGGGCCGAGCACACTCGGTCGCTGGCTTACGGCGTTCACCGACATGGCCGCCGACCAGCAGGGCGCTCGCGCGCACTTCGCGCAGGTGCACGGGCCCGAGTGGGAGCGGCTCCTCACCGCCACGACGGCCGAGCTGAGCGATGGATGCCTGACGCTGCCGCAGGTCGAGGACATCGAGCGGCTCGGTCTGCCGGTACTGCTGATCAACGGCGCGCTGCTGGAGAACGAGCGGCTCGCGGTGCAGCCGGCTGCCAAGGCGGGCGCCGACGTCGCGGTGGTCGCCGGCGCGGGACACCTCGTACCACCGGACAGTCCGCGCACCTTCGTCGCAGCGGTCGAGGAGTTCTCCACACGGATCACCGAGCAGCGCACCACATTCCATGAGCGCAGGCGCTCCGCCGCCCGTGCCGCCGGTCGCGACACCAAGCCACCCGCGGCGCAGACCCCGACCGGACCGGACGCACAGGACGAGCGGACGACCGTGACGCACGGAGGTGCGGCGTGACCAGCCGGCCGGAGGAGAACACTCGTCTCGTGCCGCACGGCGTGGTCCGCGTCTGCGGCATCCCGGTGTCGGTACTCGGTGAACTCAGCTCGGCGAAGGTCGCCGAACTCGCCGACGAGCTGAACCAGGTGGAGCAGGCCTGGGCCGCGTGCGCCCCCTCGGTCGCCGACGCACTCACCGATGTGGTGCCGACTCTGGCCGATCGCAGGCAGCGCAGCGAGGTTCTGGCCCTGCGCCGGGCTCTGCACCGGGCCGGAGAACTGACCGAAGCCGATCTTCGGCCGATCTCCGAGCTGCCCGAGGCGGCACGGATACCCGGACTCACCGAACTCGTCGCACTGGCCGCGACCCGCGCCGAACTCGCCGAGCGTCTCGTGGCCGACTACGACCAGGCCTGGACGACCGAACAACGGGTACTGGCCGAGGTCGCCGCCCGCAGTGAGCTGCGCACCACCGCACAGCTCACCGCGGACGGCATGCTGCACAACCTCGACAGGTTCGCCGCGGACGTGGCCGCAGGCGCCTCGCGCGGCAAGCGTGCCCGCACCACCGAAGCGACCCTGGTGAACCTGGTCAGCCGGAGCGCGCTGAAGCCGTCCCCGTTCGGGCAACTCGTCCACACCCGGCCGATGTTGATCGATGACGAGTCGGCCGCGGACAACCCCGGCGCCGATGTACGGCAGTCGGTGTGCCGGTTGCCGCGTCAGCTGGTGAACTGGGTGGAGCGCACCCTGGCCGCACACCCCGCGCTCGCCGGTACCACCGTGCTCCGCCGGGCACCCTACGCGGCGGCATCAGCCAAGGGCGTCGTGTTCATCGTCAGAGGGCGGGACGGTACGCACACCGCTGCCGCGGTGGAACGGATCGTGCGGGTCCAACCGTCTCCGGTACTCGCTGCCGTGCTCGCGCTACCGGCTGACGAACCGATCCTCGAACAGGAGCTGCGGAAGCGGTGCGCCGAACTGCCCGGCGCGGACGGTGAACTGACGGGCCTGATCGACCAGGGCGTGCTGGCGCGTGACCTGAACATCGGCGAGCAGGAGCCCGATCCGCTGCCGCGGATCGCGGAGTGCCTGCGCGACGCCGACGAGATTCTCCGTGCCTGTGTGGAGCGGTTGGTCGAGGTGGAAGCGCGCTTCGGAGGCGAGGACACCGACGCCCGAGCCCAACTGCTTGAGACCGCGCGTGCCGCCATCGCCGAGTTGGCCGGACTCTGCGAGGTGCCGCTGCCGCCACTTGACGCGGCACGGACTCTCGTCTACGAGGACTCGGTGGTCACCGCCGCGCAGCGCGAACCCCGCGACCGCTGGGAGCGGCACCTGCCAGCACTGGCCACGATGCATCGGCTGATACCCCTGTTCGACGATGACGCCCACGTACGGGCGATCGCCGGTCAGGTGGTGCTGGAGGCCTTCGGCCCCGGGCCGCACCGTCTGCTGACCCTGTACTCGGCGATGTCGACGCCGAAACTGCGCGCCCTGCTGACGGCGCGGCTGGTGGACGTGACCGCGCCTGTGCCCCGCGAGTTGCGGCGCGTCCAGGACGAGATCCTGCGACAGCCCGTGATCGACCCGTCCCGGCCGGAGGCCGCACTCGACGGTGCACGGCTGGCCGAGATCTCGGAGCGAGCGCCGCAGTGGGTGTCCCGCTGGCCCAGGGTGCACTGGCAGGTGCAGCGCTACTCGGCCGAGCACGGTGAGCGGCTGGTCGTCAACAGCGGCGCCACCGGCTACGGGCGGGCGATCTCCCGGTTCTGCGCGGCCTACGCCATGGCACCGCGACCGGCCACCGGGTTCACCGAGGCCGTCCGCGCCGACATCGCGGCCGACGACGACCCTGCCGCCCCACTCACCGACCTTTCCGCGGTGCTCGGCATCAACGCCAACGTGCACCCGTCGTTGCTGGGCACCCATCTGCGCTACCCATGCGGAACCCCGAACGACTGGGGCGGGCCCGGGATCTCACTTGAGGACTGCTGGGCCGAGGTCGATCCGGCGACCGGACGGTTGCTGCTGCGCAACGGGAAGCAGGGACCGCCGCTGCGGCTGGTGACGCTGAACTTCCTGCTCAACGATCTGGCACCGCAGCTGTACCGGTTCCTGAACTTCTTCGGCATCGGCAGCCTGGGCAACCTCGCCTGGTGGGACCGGGTCGACCAGCGTGGCGGGCACAGTACGGAGGTACGGGCCTATCCGAGACTGTGTCTGGACGACGTCGTACTGGCCCGCAGGACCTGGAAGATCCCGCGCGCCGAACTGCCTGATCTGACTCGGGTGGACGATGCGGCCGCGTTTCGTACGGTACGGGCCTGGCGACGCTCACTCGGCCTGCCGGAGCGGGTCTTCTGGCGGTCCTTCACCGTCCCCGACCCGCTGGTCGTGGTGTCCGACGAAGAGCGGGAGCGGCTGACCCGGACGCTGGTGAGTTTCCCCAGCGCGGCCGAACGCAAGCCGGCCTTCCTCGACTTCACCAGCGTGACCAGCGTGCGCACCTGGCAACGGGCCATGCGGCGCACCGGGGGTGAGTTGACCGTGCAGGAATGCCTGCCCGCACCGGGCGACGAGAACGCCGGTACGGCTCAGCCGGGCAGCGCTGCCTCCGGGGAGCTCGATTCGCTGCCCACCCAGGAGTTCACCATCGAGACCTCAGGACCCGCGCGATGACCGGAACCGACCTGACCTGGCTGTCCGTCCACGCCTTCTACCACGGCAACACCGATCAGCTGGTCACCGAAGCGGTCCTGCCGATGTTCGACGAGTTGCGGTCGCAGGGCCTGCTGCGCAGGGCGTTCTTCCTGCGGCACTGGGAACGCGGCCCGCACCTGCGCGTCCGGCTGCAGGTCGAGGCCGAGCACGCGGAGCGAGTCCGCTCGCGGGCACAGGAGCGGCTCACCGGCTACCTCACCGAACACCCGGGCCCGACCGATGTCGATCCCGAGCGGCTGCTGGCCTCGTTGCGCCAGCTGAGCCTGCTCGAACACGGATCCGACGCCGATCCCGAGCTGCGCACCGCAGAACCGGCGAACACCCTGCGCTGGATCGACTACGTCCCCGAACTGGCCAAGTACGGTGGCTCGGTCGGCGTCGCGATCGCCGAGGACGTGTTCGACGTGAGCAGCATGCTCACCGGACAGGTCCTGCGCCAAGTCGACAGCGACAACGCCCGACTGGGCATCGCCCTCCAGTTGCTGCTGATCACCAGCCGGTCGCTGGGTCTCGACGACGACGCCAGGACCGTCTTCTTGAGGTCCTATCAGGAACGCTGGCAGAGCTACCTGCCGGATGCGCAGAAGATGTTCGCCGCCTGGGCACGGCAGTACGACCACCAACGAGCCCGGTACCAGTCGCTGGTCGCCGACCTTGTCGAGGGCAGGCCCATCGGCAAGGGCCTGGGCGAGCACTGGGAACGCACGATGGACGCAGCGGTGGCGCGGCTGCGCCCGCTGGTCGCCGACGGCAGCGTATGGCCGTCCGAGGTGGAGCGGTCAGCGCCACCGTTCGTCGCGATCGCCGCGCTGCTCTGCCAGTACCTGCACACCACCAACAACCGGATGAACGTCCGTCCGCAGGGCGAGTGCTTCGTCGCCTATCTCGCCCACCGTGCGGTCACCGAGAACGTGTCCCGTCCCCAGGCCCTGGCGGACGCGGCGAGGAAGGACTGACGAGATGTCGACTGGCAGCCCGCAAGGAGATCTGACGGTCAACGTGCCGTGGTCGGTGCAGGAGGACCTCCTGCTCGATGTCGCGGCGCCGACCCTCGACCACTCGGTCGAGCTCGGCGAGACCCGAAGCTGGTTCTACCTCCGGGAGAACTTCGAAGGCAGGCCGTATCTGCGGCTGCGTTTCGACACCGACAGTCCGTCCGTGGCACGGCGGCTGTCCGCCCGCATCAGTGAGAGCGTCGGTCCGGCCGCGCGGGAGAACCTGTTCGACTACCGGCCCTACAACCGGGAACACGACTGGCTCGGCGGCCCGGCCGGGGTGGGACTCGCGGAGTCGTTCTGGGCCGACACCACCCCCTGGGCACTGGACGCCATTCGCGCGACGCGTGGCGACCGGGCCCTTCGGATGGCCCTGACGTTCGACATGCTCGTGTGCAGTGGTGCGCTGCTGGCCAGCAGGCTACCGCCGAGCATCGGCAAGCACGGCTTCAAGGCCGGCTACCTGTCCTACCTCGCCACCTTCGAGGGCTACATGCTGCTCATCCGGGACCCGGAAGGCACCAGGGCCCGGCACGCGCAACGTTACGAGGCCAACCGGGACAAACTCCGGCCGCGGCTGCGTGCCCTCGTCGAGGGCATGCGCGACCCGGACGGTGACCTCGCCGAGCTGCCGCCGCTGGCCGCCCAATGGGTCACGACGCTGCGCGGCTACCTGCCACTCATCCAGCAGGGCTTCGACGAAGGCCGGTTCTTCCTCTACGCGACGCCGAAGAGGAACGAGGTCGCCAAGCTCACTCCGTCGCCGGACGGGCTGTACCGTCGGCCGAAGGTGCCGTGGCTGGCCGACCTGCCCGAGCCGCCGGTCGCCGGCATCCACCGGGCCATCGCCGACAACCAGTACTACCAGGGCATGATCCGCGAGGACCGCCGGTTCCTGGCCTCCCGGCTGGCGCAGGCCTACGTCAACTGGCATCTGTTCCGGCTCGGCTTCCAACTCGCCGACCGATACACGCTGTTCTACCTGGTGGCGCGCGCCTTCGAGGAAGAGTACGACCTCGACGCGGCCGAGCTGATCCGCTCGGTGCGGCCGGAGGCCGAGGTCGCCGGATGACTGCTCCACACCCCGCTACCGCGACGGCGTCCGGAACCGCACCGCTGGACACGGACGGTGTCGACGCCTTCGTCCGGCGGCTGCGTGGCACCTTCGCGGAGATCTATCCGACGAACTGGCAGATCGACTGGCGGAACGTGCCGAGTCCGTTCCGCTGGTACGACGACCTGCCCAGGATCGATCTGCCGCCGCTGCCCCGCCAGTTGCTCCGCGGTGGCCCGACCGCGGCTGACGCGGTCGCCGACCGCGGCCTGTTGGCCTGGCTCGGAGCGCTACTGCACGCCGGGTACGGCCTGAGTGGGGTGCGCTGGTACCCGGAGGGCATTGCCAAGAGCAGTCCTGAAGAGCCCACACCGGTGCATCGCGACCCGCATTACCAGTTGCGGCGTGCGGTCCCTTCGGGCGGAGTGACCTTTCCCGCCGAGTGCTACGTCACCGTCGGCACCGGCGATGCCCAGCTCCCGGCTGGCGTCTACCACTACGACGCGACCCGGCACGCGCTGGTGCCGCTGGCGACGGGTCGGCCACCGCTGGGCATCGGGCGTGCCGACGGCGGCGTGCGCATCGTGTTGACGGTGCCGCTGTGGAAGAACCACTTCAAGTACGGTGACTTCTCCTACCGGCTGGCCGCGATGGACACCGGTGCCGTGCTCGGTCAGTTCGCGCTGGTGGCGCGGCAGTGGGGACGTCCCTGCCGGGTGTCGTTCGGCGTGGACGAACGGCTGCTGCTCGCCCAGCTCGGTCTCGACGACGCTGACGAGGCCGCGCCCGTGGTGGTGGACGTCGGCCCGGGTGCCGGGGAGACGGACGCCGCACCGGCGGAGCGGGCCTCGACGGGTGTCGGCGTGCTGCCTTGGCGGGGAGGCAAGCGGGTGGACCCGGCAGCGGGTGCCACCCGGATGCACGCGGCCTGCCTGCTCGCCAGCCGGCCGGGTGAGCCGCTGGACCTCGCGCCGGTCCCCGTCGACGAGCTGCCGGTCAGTCGGCAGGCCACGCTGCCGAGCGTCGCCGACGAGCCGGTCACGGTCGCCGACGCGCTCGCGCGTACCGCGCTGGGCGAGCAGTTCCGCGGCGAACCGGTCGGCCCCCACGAGGTCGCCCGCTGGATGGCGCAGGTGGCCGCACCGCTGGACTGCGACGTCCCCGGCGCGGGCAGCGGCATCGCCCATCCGCGGTGTCTGCTGCTGGCCCGCGCGGTCACCGGCACGGCACCGGGCGCCTATCTACCGCTACCGCACGGGGAGCTTGCCGAGCTGGCCACCGGTACGTTCGGCGAAGTGGTGCAGGCGAGCCTGTTCGGCTCCTACATGAACTTCCGCCAGGTGCCGCTGATCGCGGTACTGGTCGGTGCGGCCGATCCGCAGCACGGGGTGAACGGCCCGGTCGCCTACCGGGGCCAGCACCTGCTGGCGGGGCTGCTGGCGCAACGGCTGGCCGTCGCCGCGAGCCGCGACGGCTACTCGGCGCACCCGGTACTCGGGTTCGTCAGCAAGGACCTCGACGAACCGCTCGGCCTCGCCGAACGCGGCCTCACCTCGCTGCTGGTGATCGGGGTCGGACGGTACCGGCGCGGGCTCTACCTGGAGAGTGGAATGAACCCGGCGACCGGGGTGACGGGGGGCAGGAAATGACCGAGACGTTGCTGCGGCTTCGCGCCGACGCCTACTACATGCCGGTGCGTGACGGCATCTGGATCCGCACCACCGCCGGCTCGTTCACCCTGCGCGGCCCGAACGCCGCCGCCTGGGTACAGCAGTTGGCTCCGCTGCTGGACGGGGGCGTGCGGCCGGAGCAGCTCTACGCGTCGCTGCGCCCCGAACAGGTCGACTACGTACGGAAGTTGATCGGCGCCCTGGAGTCCCGTCAGGTACTCCGGCGTGAACCGGACACGGAGGATCCTCGGCTGGCCGAGGCGTTCCCGCAGCAGATGGAGTTCCTGCGGCACATGACCCCGGACGCGCAGACCGCGTTGCAGCGCGTCCGCAGCGCCCAGGTCGCCGTGGTCGGCGACGCACGACGGGCCACCGTGCTCGCCGCCGCGCTGGCCGAGACGGGCTTCGCCGACATCGCCGTCGTCGACGGGGAACCCGACGCGGAACTGCGCGAACTGGCCGAGGAGTACGCGGAGCGTGGCAGGCCGCTGCGGCTGGGCTCCTCGTCCGGTCTGGAGGGCCGGACAGTGGTTGGTGTCTTCGGCGCCGACGAAGCCGACGCGGCGTTCGCATTGGCCGATCGCGCCGCCGAGGCGGGCGTTGGTGCGTGGCTCGGCGTCGTGCGAGGCCAAGCGATGCTGCTGAAGGGACAACTGCCCGGCTCGGGTACCGCCTGCCTGCGCTGCGCCTGGCGCAAGTTGGTGCACCCCTGCGTGGCGCTCCCGGCATCCGACGGGCTTGGCCACACCCAGGTCGCCCTCGCCGCCGCCGTACTCGGCCAGGAACTGTTCCAGCACGTCGCGACGCGCGAGGTCGATCGGCTCGCCGAGGGTGTTGTCGTCGACCTGACGCGGCTGAGTATCTGGCGGACGGCGGTCGACCCGGACCCGGGTTGCCCGGCCGCGGACGTACATGCCGACGACCCCGCTCCGGTTGCCCGCGAGGGCCGCTACCCGGATGTGGTGTTCGGCGCGCGTTGTTTCGGACCACTGGTCACCTGCTCCCCCAAGCAATACCGACAACTGCCGTTGACCGCTGTGCGGTTGGAGACCAATCCCCCGGGCCGGGTCGCGCCCGTGGCACACGGCGACGGTCCGCTCATCGTGGCCGAGACCATGGCCGACGCCCGCCACGAAGCGGCGCTCCTGGCCGTGCGCGACGCCGTCGCCGGGCACACCGGCGAGCAGTTCGACGTCGGTACCGACCGCTCCGAGGCACTGGGACGTGCGTTGCTGCGCTGGGCCGACACGCGACTCAGCGATGGCTGGGCCCCGGCCGAGCCCGGTTCGGGCGGGCAGGTGAGGGCCCGGTTGGCTGGCCTCGCCGGGGACCTGCCACCGGTCGTGCTGGAGGCGCACGCCTGCGGTCTGTGGCGCGCCAAGGCCGCCGGGCGGCGACCGCTGACGGGCATCGACGCCGAGCATGCGCAGGAGCGGGCGCTGCTGGCCGCGCTGGGCGCCGTACAGCTGTCCGGCGAGCTGTCCGGCGAGACGGACGCTCCGGTCCCGGCCGCCAAGCCCCGGCACCCGGCGGTAGCGGAACTGGACCGGATCTGCTCGGCCCTGGGGCGCACCGTGCGACCCGTCGGCCTGCCGCCGCTGGTCTCCGGGCACTTGGTCGGAGTATCGCTGTGACGGCGGTGATGGCGGCGAACGCCGATGTGCTGCGCCTGCTGCGGCGTGCCGCAGGTGCAGGCACAACGGTGACCGACGACGCGGACCACCTGCCTGCGGACCGGCTCGGCGTCCTGGTCGACCTGAGCTGGGACGCCGACCTCGCGGATCTCCCGGCGGCCGACGTCCCGATCCTGCCGATCCACGGGATGCGGGGCAGGCTGGTGCTCGGTCCGATCATCGAGCCGGGCGTCGTGGGATGCCCCCGCTGCCTCGCGTTGCGGGTGCGTGCGATCGACCGGCCAGCCGGGGCGTCGACCGACGCCGAACTGCGCCCGCTGGCAGCGCGGGCAGGCGAGTACTGGTGGCCACCGGCCACCCCGAACCTGCTGGCCGCGGTGCTGGCCGACGAGCTCGACCGGCTGGACGCCGGCGAACGACCGCGCAGCAGCGGCGCTGCCTACGTGGTGGACATCGGCGGGATCGGCGGTGACTGGCACCCGGTGCTTCCGCACACGCTGTGCCGGTCGGCGCACTGCGTGGCGGCGAGCACCCCGATCCCACCACCGCTGCCGGAACTGCACCGGCCGATCCCCGCGTTGGGTGTCGGGCAGACGCGCCGGTTCAAGGCGACGTGGTTCAGCGAGCGGCTGGAGGACGAGTACCTGGATCCCTGGTCCGGGCTGGCAACCGCACCCGCGCTGGCCGGCAATGCCGCACTGCCCTCGGTACAGGCGGACGTGCCGACCGCGTGGGGGTTCGCCGAGATCGCCATCGGCCGGGCGGACGACTACGCGACCGCCCGCACCAGCGCGGTGCTGGAAGGGCTGGAACGGTACGCCGGCTGGCACTGCGGCGGCCGCGACCCGGTGCGGATGGCCGCCTTCGCCGATCTCGACAACGCCGTCGACCCCCGGGACCTCGGCCTGCACGAGGACGATGCCTATCGCACCGCCGGTTTCGAGTACACCGCGTTCACCCCGCACACACCGACGGGCTGGGCCCGCGCGTACTCGGTGCGCACCGGGCGGGAGACCCTGCTGCCCTTCCATGTCGCCTACTACGGGGCGACTCAGCGCACCGACACCGGCCCCGCGTTCGTGTACGAGAACTCCAACGGTTGCGCACTCGGCTCGGGCGTCGAGGAGGCACTGCTCGCCAGCTTGCTGGAGATCGCCGAACGGGACGCGTTCCTTTGCGCGTGGTACTCCCGCACGCCGCTGCCCGAACTCGATCTCACCGATCCGGTCGACGAGCGGGTGGCCGCCGCGCTGCGCATGCTGCGTCATCACACCGGCCGGGAGATCCGGGCCTTCCGCGCGGTCGGTGAGTTCGGCGTGCCGGTGGTCATCTTGGTGTCCACGTCGGACGATCCGGCCGAGCCCGCGACGCTGAGCACCGCAGGCTGCGCGCTCACCGTCTCCTCGGCGCTGCTGGGCGCGGTACAGGAGATGGCCGCCGCGGCACCGGCCATCTCGGTCAACTACCGGGCTCGCCCTCAGGACGAGCTGATCAGAGCATTCGAGCAGCCGGAACGGGTCCGGCACATGACCGACCACGCGCTGGTCGCCGCGCTGCCACGGGCCCGTGAGAGGTTCGCCTTCCTACTTGAGCAGCCGAACGGGCCGATGTCGACAGTCGAGTCGCCTGTTCCCGGCTTGCTCACCCCGCAGGGAGACATCGCGGCCGACCTGGCAGCCATGCTGGCGGTCGGTGAGCGGGCGGGCCGGGAGGTGATCGTCGCCGACCACACCACCGTCGAACTGCACAGGCTCGGACTGCGCTGCGTCAAGGCGGTCGTACCGGGCACCGCACCGATGACCTTCGGACACCTGCACCGCAGGCTGCCCGGTGCCGCGACGATCCGGGCTTTCCAGCTGCGCAACGGGGTCGACCCGGCGCAGGCATCGATGAGGGAGGTCTGGCATGAGCCCCACCCATTTCCTTGAGACGCCCCCGCCGGGGGTGAGCGCGCTGCCGGGCGGCCTCGGCTGGACGGTCACCGACCGGTCCGTCGCGGTGCGCCTGCTGAGCGACGACCGGCTCGGTGTCGTCGAGTCCGCGCCGGTGATGGCGGTGCTGACGGCTCGGCTGCCCGCCGAGGTGCGCCCGCTCGCCGCCGAACTGGCCGAGTTCGCCGAACGGATCATGTTGCAGGCCGCACCGCAGCGCCACGCCGCGCTGCGCAAGGCCTTCGGTCGCTTCTTCACCGCGGACGCCGTTGCCGCACTGGTACCGGCGATGCGGCAGATCGCCGAACGGATCGTCACCGGCCTGGCCGGTGACGGCGGCTGCGAGTTCATGACGCAAGTCGCGTTCCGTTACGCCATCGATGTCGGCGCTCACCTGCTCGGACTGCGACCGGCCGAGTTCAGCCGATTGCACAAGCTCAGCCAGCGGCTCGCCCTTGTCGCCTACGCGTCCAGGGTGGCCGATCCGGCCCAGGCGGTACGGGATGGGCACGCGGCGCTCGTGGCCATTCGCGAGGCGATCGCGACAGCCCGGGTCGGCGCTCCCGACGGAACGGTTCTCGGCGCGTGGAACAGCGGCGAGATCGGCGATCTGTCCGATGTGGACTTCGAGGCGAACACGGTCATGCTCATCCAGGCCTCCCTGGAGACCGTGGCCGGCATGCTGGGAAACGCGGCTGCCCGGTTGCTCACCACCCCCGGCGCGCTGGCCAACGTGGAGGTGCGCGACGCTCTGATCGACGAGGCGCTGCGTGCCGAACCCCCGCTCAAGACCCTGGAGCGGATGGTCCGGGAGCCGATCGACCTGGATGGCTTCCGGTTCGAGGCGGGCCAGGTGATCTCAGTCCGAATCGCCGACGCCAACCGGCTCGACACCCAGCCGGAAGGCGCGGAGAGCACCGTCGCCGGGCGGGCGGTGCTGTCCTTCGGCTGGGGCGCCTACCGCTGTCTCGGCGCCCGGCTGGCCCGGCACCAGGCACAGGAACTGTTCGGTGCACTGCACCGGATCGTGCCCGGTTGCGCGCTCACCGAGGCCGAGGTCGAACGAGTGCGGCACATCCGCTTCGACATGCCGCGCAGACTGCTGGTGGGCTGGACCGCACCCGCCGCCCCGCCGACCGACGCACTCACCGAAGCGCTCACCGAAGCCCTTGCCGAGCACGACCTCGACCGGCCGCTGAGTTCCGTCGAGCGCGTGGTGGCCGCGACGGTGCTGCAAGAGCGGGGGCACCAGCGGCCCGACCTGACCGATCCACCGCAAACCATTCGGGAGTGGGTGACATGGGCGATTCTCGACCATGGCTGAGCGCCGCCGTCGACACACTGGCGACCGCGCCAACCGGCCTGGTCACCGAGCACGGCCGTTACCGCTGGCCGGAGTTGGTGGCGCGGGCCCGTGAGCTGGCCACTGACCTACCGCCTTCGCCGTACGGCTGGGTGGTTCCGTCGGACGGCTCGGTGCGCTCGGTGATCGGCCTGCTCGCGGTCGGCCTCGCCGATCCGGCACCTAGCTGGGTGCTCGGCGATCCAGGGCGGTGGAGCACGGGCGAAGCGGTCGGTGAAGTGCTGTGGCAGGCGGGGGCGTCCTGCTCGCCACCGGGTTCCGTACCCGGCGTCAGTTACGCCACCGCGACCTCCGGTACGACGGCCCAGCCAAGGCTGCTGTTCGGCGATCCGGCCGCGCTGCCCGACGCGGTACGGCTGTACGCCGACGGGATGCCCGAATACGCCGACGCCGAGGTCTTCGCGGCCTGCTCGGCGCTCGACTTCGCCGCCGCCTTCTACATGACCGTCGTCCCAGCCATCCTGCGCGCTCGCGATCTGGTGCTGTTCGCGCCCCACCGCTGGGACGTGGCGGTGCGCGAACTCGACGGCCGAAAGGGAGTCTGCCTCGCCGCGCCGGTGCTGGCCGCGCTCGGCGGACGCGCCGCTTCCAGTGGCGACTACCGCGGTTTGTCGCTCGTGCCCGCGGGCGGCGGGCTGACCGCGGCGCGAGCCGAACGGATCAGCGCCGGGTTCACCGGCTGCTCCTTCCTGACCATGCTCGGCTCCACCGAGACCGGCCTGCTGACCGTGGGTCGCGAGGTGCGTGAGGACGGGCACATCGGCAGTCCGCTACCGGGCAAACCGGTGTGGCTGGCCGATGTCGGAGCGGACGGTGTGGGCACCCTGTGGACGAAGGGCCCGGACACCCGGTTCGCTGCCAGTGACGGCAGACTGCTGCGGAACGCCGACGGCGCGGTCAGCACCGGCGACCTCGCTCACCTCGACCCGGCGGGCACCGGGTACTTCCTCGACGGCCGCAGCGACGACCTGATCAAGGTGGATGGCGTCAGCGTGTATCCCAACGCGGTCGCCGCGGCGGTGCGCGCCCTGCCCGGGGTGCTCGACGCCGCCGTATCGGTCGATCGCAGCGGTCCTGCCGATCGGATCGTCGTGACGGTCGTCGGTGAGACCACCGAGCGCCGCGTTCGCGAGGTCTGCGGCGCGCTACCCCAACCCGTCGTACCGCAGCGCGTGACGATCACGGCTGGCGAGGACGCCGCGTACAGCGAACGCGGAAAGGTGCTGCGGTGAGCGCGGACGCGGCGGCCCGGGCGAGGGTGACCGCGACGCTGCTGCGCAACCCGGCCGCGCTGTACGAGAAGTTGCACAGACGCGGGCCGGTGCAGTGGAGCGAGCCAGGACGGACGTGGCTGGTCGTCGGCTACGCCGCGGCCCGGATGGTGCTGCGTGACACCAGGTTCCGGATGCCGGGCCCGGGTGCCGACGCCAACTGGGGTGAGGGCAGCAAGCACGGTGAGTTCGTGCGCAGCCTGCTCCTGGAAGCCGAGGGCGCCCACCACGACCGGTTGCGCAGGATCCTGTCCCCGGCGTTCACACCACGGGCGATCCGGGCACGCGAGAACCGGATCACGTCGGCCGTGCACGGCCTGCTCGACGACATCGGTCCGGCAAGGGAGTTCGACGGGGTCGCCGCCGTCAGTTCCCGGCTGCCGGTGGCGGTGGTCGGCGACCTGGTCGGCGTACCACCCGAGGACCGCCCGCGGGTTTCGCGGCTCTGCCGGGCGATCAGCACCGGCGGCGGGCTCAGTACCGGTGCGGCCGAACAGGCCGCGGTGGACACCGCGATCACCGCGCTCGATGAACTCACCGAACTCGTCGGTGACTGGCTGGCCGCGCCGGAGCGGCTGTCGGCGGGCTCGGTGCTGGCGGCAACGGCCGACGGCAGCCTGCTGAGCAGGGTCGAGACCGTCGCCACTGTGTTCAGCCTGTACCTCGCCGGCCATGACACCTCGCGAAACATGCTCAGTGCGCTACTGCTGAAGCTGGCTACCCAGGACGGCCTGCTGGCTCGGCTCGCCGAGGACCGCGCGGCCGCCGGGGACGTGGTCGACCAGGTGCTGCTCGGCGAGTCGCCGCTGACCTTCACCGCACGCGTGGCACTGGAAGACGTGCTGGTCGAGGGGGAGTTGATCGCCAAGGGCGATCCGGTCCAGATCATGCTCGGCGCGGCCAACCACGAACTGCTGGCCACCGGCCGCTCCCCCGGCCAGCTCGCCGGGGTGAGCTTCGGCGAGGGACGGCACGTCTGCCTTGGTGCGCACCTGGCCAGGCTGGAGGGCACCGCGCTGCTCACTGCCGCGGCGCGGCGCTGGTCGGCGCTGACCCTAGCGGGAGATCCGCAGTGGACACCGCACTTCCTGCACCGTGGCCTGGACAGCCTGCCGCTGAAGGCGACGTGGCGCGATTGACCGAGCCCGAGGAGACCCGGCTCAGTCCGGTGATGGTCCGGCGGCGCTGCCGCGTCGCCGTCGACGTCCTGCGCGGCCTGGGCGGCGACGGGGTATGGCGCGCGGCACAGGAGCTGGCGGATGCCGCGGAACGCTGCCGGCTCATCGGCGGCGCGATAGCGGACCGCATCGCCCCACTGGTTCCGGTGGCGGACCAGGACCAGCGACGGCAGCTGCTGCGCGCCAGGCGCGACGCGTTCAACGTCCGCCCGCTCACCGCGATACCACCGGTCGAAGGTGTTGCGGCCTACCAACTGGCCATAGCCGACCGCGACCGATGCGCCGAGGCGCTTCGCCGGTGCACCGACGAGTTGGCCGCGTCGACGCGGCGGACACTGCGTGCGGCGCTGGCCGACCCCGGCTTCGCCGCGTCGGTGGAGATGTCGGTACCCGGCCTGGTGTCGGCCGTGTCGACCGACGATCCGGGCAGCATGTCGGCACGTTCCCGGCGACGTGCGCTGACCCTGCTGCGCTTGGTGCAGCGGGCCGCCACCAAGCCGAGCCCGTTCGCCCGGTTCACCGACTCCACCGTGCTGCTGCCCGGAGCCACGCATCGCCCACCGAGCAGCCACGTGAGAATCGACCGGCGCACGGTGGACTGGGTGCGTGACTGGATCGGCACGTCGGGGCTGGCCGTGCTGCCGACCGGGCGGGTGCTGCTGACCGCGAATCCCAGCGCGACCGTCGCCGACGGCCGGGTGAGCTGGCTGGCGGGCGACGGTCAGCGGAGCGCGCGTTGCACCGAACAGTTGGCGGCGCTGCTGGCCCGACTGCGTACCCCGGCACGACTCGCCGAGCTGTGCCCGTCCGGAACCGTTCCGCACGCCCTGCGTCAGTTGATCCACAACGGACTGATCGAGGCCGGCCCGTACCTGCCCGGCTGGGGCCGGGAGACGCTCGCGGTCGCCGCCGAGGCGGTAGGCACCCGCGACGAGAGTGCGCGGGCGGTCCATGACGCGTTGTGCGCCCTGCACGCGATCGAGTCGTCGTCCACGTCCGAGCCGCTGTCCGCGTCGAGCGTGCGAGAGCGGTCCGGCCGGGCCCGTGACGGTGTTCGCCGACTCGCCGAGGCCTGCGGGCGACAGGACGAGGGCGGCGACCGGCTGCTGATCACCGAGGACCTGGTCGCGGTGGACGCCGCCGACGGCCCGTCGCCGACCACGCGAATGCTCGCCGACCTCGGCCGGGTCCAGCGGATCGCGCCACTGCTCGGCGGTGAGCTGCCTTTCCAACTCGCTGCCGCGGTCTGCTTCCGAGCCCGGTTCGGCGACGCAGCGGTGCCGTTGCTGACGGCGTTCCGCTGGTTCGTGGAGACCGGTCGGCAGGCAGCGGACGAACTGATCGCGAAGTCCGCCGAACCGGTGCTGGCCGAAGTGCTCCGCCTGCGCGGCGAACTGGCCGACGGGCTGGCCAGGCTCGCCGCCGAAGCACCCGATCTGCCCACCGTCGCCTGTGACGGCGGTTGGCTGGGCGAACTCGCCGACGCCCTGCCCGCCGAGGTGGCCCCGTGGACGAACGCGGCATGGCCGGTGCAGTGGGTCGGTGACCAACTCGTGCTCAACGGAATCAGCGTCGGCTTCGGCCGCTTCCCGGCCAGGGTCGCCGGCACTCTCGGCGAAGCCGAACTCGCCCGGCTGCGCGCGGAAGTCGCGAAGACCGTGCCACCGGGCGTCGTGCCGACGGACATCGCGGCCCGGTTCGGTGCGACCGCGAACGAGCACCCTCTGCTGCTGCCGGCCGCGCTGGCCTATCCGGGCAGCGCCCTGGAATGCGAACCAGCCGCGCGGGTCGACCTGTCCACCGTCACGGTGCGCGTCGAACACGGCAGGCTGGTCGCCCGCAGCACGGCCTTCCCCGGCCGGACGTTGCTTCCGGTACCGCACAACGCGACCCTGCCGAGCATCGCGCCACCGCTGTTCCGCTGGTTGAGCCGACTGGGGCCGTCGCAGGGCAGCACGCTCGCACTGTGGGATCTCGTCGACTCCACCACCGGCCAGGACGGCGTACGCCACTATCCCCGGCTGACCCTCGGTGACCTCGTGCTGTGCCGGCGAACGTGGAAGGTGCCCGGCGAGCAACTGCCGACCGGGACCGACGTGCAGACCTGGCTGCGCTGGACCGAGCGCACGGGTGTGCCGCGCCGGTCGTTCGTGCGCGAAACCACGCTGCCCGATCCGTGGGACGTGTTGCGCGGCCGGGCCTCGGACCACCGCGTGCAGCAGGCGCGTTCCCGAACCGGGGCCGCGGTGCGCAAACCGGCCTACGTCGACCTGGCGCAGCCGCTCGGCAGGCCGCACGAGATGGCTGTGCCCGGCGAGACGCTGACGTTCACCGAACCACTGCCGGATCCGCTGGCCACCAACGCCGAAAAGTACGTCGTCGAGTACGTGATCGAGACATATCAACCGCTCCACCGTGGGAGGACCTCATGACCGCCGAAGCAGCCTGGATGCCGATCCGGACCGCGTTGGCCGAAGCAGCCGACTACTGGATCTGCACCGTGCGTTCGGACGGGCGACCCCACACCGTCCCCGTCTGGGGCGTGTGGTGGCGTGACGGCGTGGTCTTCTCCACCGTCGGGTCCAGCATGAAGGTGAAGAACCTGCGCGCTAACGCGAAGGCGACCGTGCACCTGGGCAGCGCCCAGGAGGTGGTCATCCTGGACGGAACCGCGACGGAGATCACTGGTCACGACGAACTCACCGAGATCGGCGCGCTGTTCGACACGAAGTACGCCTCGGGCGTCGCGAACACCTACGACCTCGTCACCGCACGGCAGTCCGGGATGGCCATCTGCGCGGTACGGGCGGAGGTGGTGCGGCACTGGCGCTCGGACGACATGTTCCGCTCGCAGCGGTTCACCTTCGACGCCGACGGCCGTCCGGTGCTCGCCGAACCCGCCAGCATGCCCGACCTCTCGTCCGAGATGCCCGACCACGGCGCCGAGCAGGGCGCCGACGACGCACAGGGCGTGTGGAAGGACGACGCCAAGGCGGCGGGCGACAAGGTGTCGCCTCGATGACGGCCGCACAACACGAGGTCGTCAAACGGTTCTTCACCGGCACCCACCGCACCCGTGAACCGGAGCAGACCTGGCGACTGGCGACCCGCCTGTTCGACCGGTGCGGCATCAGCAGGGTCGCCGACGTCACCGGTCTCGACATCCTGGGCATCCCGACCTGGGTCGCGGTCCGGCCGCTGGCCAGCACGCTGAGCGTCAGCCAGGGCAAGGGAGCGACCCACACCGCGGCGAAGGTCTCCGCGTCCATGGAGGCGATCGAACTGTGGTACGCGGAGAACCTGCCCAATGTCGACGAAGAACCCATCGTCGCCACGGCGGCCGAACTACCCCTGCCCTACGCCTTCACCGGCCTGCAACGAGCCGCCCGCAGCCTGCTGACCGAGCACACGCCGTTGACCTGGCTGCGGGCCGAGATCATCGGCGACCGGCGGACCACCTGGGTGCCGCAACCGTGCGTCTCGATCTCCTCGCTGGCCTCGTCTGCCTGGTCGCCGCCGCTGCTTCGGGTGTCCAGCAACGGCCTAGCCAGCGGCAACTGCGTCGAAGAAGCGGCACTGCACGCCTTGTTCGAGCTCGTCGAACGGGACAGCACCGCCGACCTGCTGCACCGCCCGGTCGAAGTACGCGACCACATCGCGCCGGACACCGTCGACGACCCCGGCTGCGCCGAGCTGATCGCACGCATCAAGAGCGCCGGCGCATGGCTGGAGCTGGTGGACAACACCCGTGACCCGCACTTCCCCTGTTACGTCGCCTACCTGTGGTCCCCGGAGGACCCGTCCATCTACTCCGGTTCCGGCTGTCACACCGACCCGGCCGTCGCGTTGTCGCGGGCGATCACCGAGGCCGCGCAGAGCAGGCTCACGGTCATCAACGGGACGCGTGACGACGTACGCGGTGCGCTGTACCGCTCGCACCGGTGGGACACAGAACAACCCAGCACCCCCTCCGACCGGGTCGGCAGCTGGGCTCAGGCGGTCGAGCGCCTTGAGCGGGTCGGGTGCGCCTCGATGGAAGAGGAGCTGACCCGGTGCGCCCGGCTGGTCAGCGACCGAACCGGGCAACCGGTGATGGCCGTTCAGCTGTCCGCCCCGAATGAACCGCTGGCCGTCGTGCGGGTCGTCGCCCCCGGTCTCCGGTTCGGCACCGGTGACGAATGCCCCCGACCGGTCCAGCCGAGCAGGAGTTGAACCGCCATGACCGTGCACGTTTTCGCCGGGCCGACCATCACGCCAGAGCGGATCACCGACCTGCTGCCGCAGGCCGAGGTGCATCCACCGGTCCAACACGGTGACCTGCTGCGGCTGCCGGTGACCGCCGGGGACACCGTGCTGATCATCGACGGGCTCTTCCAGCAGGCCCCCGCCGTGCGGCACAAGGAGATCCTGCACCTGATCCACTCCGGGGTCCGGGTGGCGGGGACGAGCAGCATGGGCGCGTTGCGCGCGGCCGAACTGCACCGGTTCGGCATGATCGGCATCGGCCAGGTGTTCCGCTGGTACGCCGACGGCACGGTGACCGCCGACGACGAGGTCGCGGTGTCGCACCTGAGCCGCGAGGACGGCTACCGCCAGATGTCCGACCCATTGGTCTCGGTGCGATACGGCCTCGGGTGCGCCGTCGACGTCGCGATCACCGCCGCGGAACGCGACGCGTTGTTCGCCCGAGCGGCGGAGCTGCCCTTCGCCCAGCGCAGCTGGCGGACCCTGTGGCGGATCACCGAAGCCACCCCGCTCCGCGACGCCGCCACCCGGGCCCGCGGCTATCTCGCCGAGCACCCCCGGAACACCGACGTGAAACTGCTCGACGCCGAATCGGCCCTGCGCTGGGTGCTCGACAATCCCACGCCGGACGACGCCCTCCCCTCGCACGGCACGAGGCCGGTCACGCTGGACACGGTCTACCTGGCGGACTGGCGATGGGAGAACACTCCGGCACCGAGTGGCGACCGGCAGGTCAGCGACTACCACACGCTCGGCTTCCTCCAACTCTTCCTGCCGGCGTATCCGCAGATCTACTGGCACACAGCGGTCAGCCACATCGGCGGTGACGCGGCGGGCGCACTCTCCGCGGCGCGGGCGGCCGGTCTACTGGGCACCGCAGACGAGCCCGGCCCGGGCATGCGCGAATGGCTCACCGACAACGAACTGGCCACCCGGCCGGGCCGGGACCTGGTGCTCACCGCTCTCGTCCGGTCCTTTCGCACCGCGCCCGGCGTACGTACCGGCCACACGCTGCCGGAGTTGGTCTCCTCCGCCGAGCCGTTGGTCCGGCTGGCGCGCAACTGCGCCGCCGCCGCCGGTGCGTTGAACGCCGCCCGCCGACAGCGCCATCCGGACTTCCAGGTCGAACACGTGCGGACCGACCTGGTGGAGGAGTTCTTCACACGGCGCTGGCAGTGCGCCGACCTGGAAAACGCGTGCTGGGACCGGGGATTGACCGGTATCGGGCAACTGCACGAGCTGGGCAGGTACTTCCTGCTGCTCGGGCGGTCGGGCCGGGTGCCGGAACAGGCACTCGCGGCGGTGACCATCGGCGCCGCGACCGAGCATGGCAAGGAGCTCCGATGAGCAGAGGTCTGATCACGCTGGTCAACCCGAACAAGGTGCACCCACCGATCGCACCCTATGCACTCGACGTGCTCACCACCGCACTGGAGCGGGCCGGCTTCGCGGTGGAGGTGATCGACCTGACCTTTCACCGCGACGACTGGCAGTCCTGTCTGGACGGCTACTTCGCGACCAGGTCACCGATGCTCGTCGGCGTGACCGTCCGCAACACCGATACCGTGTACGCCTTCGAGCAGCGCCCGTTCATCGGCGAGCACCGGGAAATCATCGCTGAGATACGGAGGTTGACCGACGCGCCGATCATCGGCGGCGGCATCGGCTTCTCCACCATGCCCTTCGCCCTCGTCGACTACTTCGGCATCGACTACGGCGTCAAGGGCCCCGGCGAAGAGATCATCTGCGACCTGGCCGACGCGCTCGTCACCGGCCGTCCGACGAACACCGTCGCCGGGCTGATCCGCAACACCCCGGACGGCGTCATCCGCGTGCCACCGCCGGTACTCACCTCCCGGCCACGCACCCAACCGCTGCCGAACACCGGCTACAACGAGGCCCGGGTCTGGCAGGTGGACCAGACCGGCACCTACATCCGGCGCACCGGCACACCGTTCAAGGTGGACAATCTCGAGTACTACCGGCGGGGTGGCATGGCCGGCATCCTCACCAAGAACGGCTGCGCCTACCGATGCTCGCACTGCGTCGAACCGGACGCCAAGGGTGTCCGATTCGCTCGTCGCGACGCTGCCGCCGTCGTCGACGAGATGCAGTCGCTGGCCGCGCACGGCATCTTCGACCAGCACACCACCGACAGTGAGTTCAACCTCGCGATCGGACACAGCAAGGACGTGCTGCGCGAGATAGTCCGCCGCAAGCACGCGAGCCGGTTCAGCCCGCTGCACCAACTCCGGCTGTGGGTCTACTGCCAGCCGGCGCCGTTCGACGCCGAACTCGCCGGTCTGCTCGCCGAAGCCGGCTGCGCCGGCGTCAACGTCGGCACCGACCACGTCCGGCCGGATCTGTTGCGCGGCTGGAAGACCACCGAGAAGGGCACCAGTTACTACACCTTTGCCGACACCGAGAACCTGGTCCGGCTGTGCCATGCCAACGGCATGCTGACCATGGTCGAGTCGCTGCTCGGGATGCCCGGCGAAACCGAGCAGACCCTCCGCGAATGCGTCGACGCGTTCATGGCCCTCGACGCGACGGTCACCGCCTTCTCCCTCGGCCTGCGCCTGTTCCCCTACACGCCGATGGGGATATCGATGGCCGAGGAGTGCGCGGGGGTGCGCACCCTGCCGGGCCTCCAGTCGAACACGGCCACCGGCCCGATCGTGCTCAAGCCGCTGTCCATGTGCGACGGCCCGGTCGAGTACGAACGGCAGTTCATGTTCGACGAGCGAGGCGACTTCAGGCTGGTGTGTTACTTCTCGCCGGAGCTGACCGAGGACGCTGGCACCGTCACCGACCCGACCGGGCGGTGGTACCGCTCGGTCGACCTGCTGTGGAGCCTCATCGATCCCGCCGACCACTACCGGGTGATGCTGCCGACGGTGTCCGGATCGAGCGAGCACGACAACAACTACGCGGACAACCCGTTCCTGACCAGCCTGACCGTGCTCGGCTACACCGGGGCGTTCTGGGCGCACTGGCGGGACCGGGAGGCCATTCTCCGGGAATCCCGCGACGCGGGCATCGTCCAGCCGGTTGGTGCGGCATGACGCGTGGGCTTGCACTGATCACGGGTGCGGGCGGCGGCATCGGCAGCGCGATCGCCGTCGCGCTGGCCGAAGCCGGCATGTCGGTCGCCCTGTTGGGTCGCCGCCCGGAGCCACTGGCCAGAACCGCCCGCGCCTGCGCCCGGTTCGGCGTGCCCGTCGTCGAACTACGCGCCGATGTCACCGATCCCGCCCAGGTGCGCGCCGCGGTGGACACGGCCGGCCCCGTCGATCTGCTGGTGAACAACGCGGGTGCGGTCGACCGGCACGAGGTGCCGCTCTGGGAGGCCGACGGCGACCAGTGGTGGCGTACCTACGAGACCAACGTGCGCGGCACCGTGAACCTCTGCCGCGCCGTGCTGCCGGGAATGATCGCCAGAGCCAGCGGGCGAGTGGTCAACATCAACTCCATCCTCGCCCTGCGGCACGAGCCGCACTACTCCGCTTACAGCGCCTCGAAGATGGCGCTGCTCGGCCTGTCCGGCATGCTCGCGGAACCTCTGCGAAGGCACGGGGTCCTGGTGTTCGACATCAGCCCCGGCATGGTTCGTACCGACATGACGCTCGGCATGGCGCTGTGTGCTGGCCGAACCGACTGGACGGCGATGGACCTCATCACCACCGCGCTGGTCCGACTGGCGGCCGGCGAACTCGACCCGCTCGCCGGCCGCTTCCTCCACGTCGGCGCGGATGATCTCGACCTGCTGCTGGCCAACGCGACTGCCCTGGCCGGTGGCGAAGCCCGCACCCTTCGCCTGAGCGCCTATGGCCCGGACGACCCTCTGGCGTCGATGATCACCGCATAAGGCGGCCCGGCAGCGACGAGTTGCCGGTTCCCGTCCGAGCAGGTGGCGGGTCTGGGAAACTGGGCCCGTGTCCGATGTTCCACCGCCCCAGCCGTTCGCCCATCTGCAGGCGCCGAACGCCGCTCTCTACAGCCAGGTCCTGGCAGTGTTCGCGCAGGCGCGGGAGCGGTTCATCGTCCATCTGCGGCCGGAGGACGTGGCCGCCGAGCTGCGCCAGGGCTCCGACGACGCGGCGGCGGTGTCGGTCGAGGCCGTCGGCGCGGCGCTGGAGAAGCTGGTCGAATGGGGCAACCTACGGGCGGACGCCGACACCGGCCGGGTGACTTCGGTCGAGGACTTCCACCGGGCGCGCTACCTGTACCAGCTCACCCGCCACGGTCAGGCCGCGCTGCGCGCGATGGCCGTGTACGAGCAGGCGCTCGGCCGGCGCGGCCAGTTGCAGTCGGTGGCGCTGGCGGACATCGCCGAGCAGCTGGGCTCGCTGCTGGTCCTCGCGCAGGCGGAGGACCCCGACCCGGCCAAGGCTCACCTGCTGCTGCTCCAGATCGCGGAGCGGTTCGGCAGCCTGGCGGACAATGCCCAGGCGTTCATGGCCTCGCTGCGCCGCACCATCGACTTCCAGGACGGTGACGAGGAGGCGTTCATCGCGTACAAGGACCGGCTGGTCGAGTACATCGAGCGCTTCATCGCCGACCTGGCGGGCCGCGGCGCGCAGATCGCGGACCTGCTCACCCGGCTGAACTCGGCCGGTGTGGAGCGATTGCTGCTGGCGGCAGCCCGTCGGGAGGCCGGTGACGCCGTACCCGACTCGGACGAGCCGGAGGCGGAGCAGGCGCGCGCCCAGGCGACGCAGACCGCGCTGACCGCGTGGGAGAACCGCTGGCGGGGCCTGGCCGACTGGTTCCTCAGCCGTTCAGCACGGCAGCCCTCCCAGGCGAAACTGCTGCGCGGTGCGGCGGTCAGCGCGATCACCGGCCTGGTCAACACCGTCGCGGCGCTGAACGAACGGCGCGGTGGCCGCTCGGACCGGTCGGCCGACTTCCGGGCGCTGGCCCGGTTCTTCGCGCAGGCCCCGGACGACGCCGCCGCGCACCGCCTGTGGCGGGCGGCCTTCGCCCTCACTCCGGCCCGGCATCTGACGGTCGACGCCGCCACCGAGACGGCCTGGCAGGAAGCGGACCTCGCCGCCACCACGCCGTGGGCCGAGGCCCCGCCGTTGGAGATCAGCCCGCGGCTGCGCGAGACCGGTTCGTACGAGCGGCGCGGCATGCCGAACCGGGTCGCGGACCGTACGGCGGCGCGGCAGGTGCTGGCCGAGCAGGTCGAGTTGGAGGCCGCCCAGACCGCTGCTGCCCGGGCCCGGTTGGCCACCGACGGGCCGGTGCTTCTCTCCGAGCTGGCCGGCCCGGACGGGCTCGACCCGCACGCGTTCCGCTTGTTCCTCGCGGTGCTCGGCGACGCGCTTTCGGCACGGATGCCCGGCGAGAGCGAGTCCTCGGCGCTCACCGGGGACGGCACCATGGAGGTCCGGCTGAAGCTCGTGGACCCGGACACGACGGTGGAGATTCCGACCACGGACGGCGTGCTCTCCGGACCGGAACACATCATCGAGATCATCGACCTCGCACCCACGGGGAATGCGGCATGACCGACACCGACGTCCAGGCCGAGCGGCGCCGGGCCGCCCGCGCACTGCTCGCCTCGCCATTGCTGACAAGCAGAAGCGAGGAGTTCCGGCTGGTCCGCAGACACGCGGGCGAGCTGGCGGCGTGGTTCACCCAGGAGACCGGGTGGCGGCTCGTGGTCGACGCCGAGACCGCGCGCCTGTACAAGTCGCCCGCCCGGTTGGACGACGCGACCAGGCCTGCCCGGGCGCCGCGTACCAGGGTGCCGTTCACCCGCCGCCGATACGTGCTGCTCTGCCTGGCACTCGCCGTACTGGAACGGGCCGACGCCCAGATCACCCTCGGCCGACTCGCCGACGGCGTGCTGACGGCGGCCGGCGACCCGGAGCTGGTGGCGGCGGGGATCGAGTTCGGGATGGACCGCCGCGAGGAGCGCTCCGACCTGGTGGCCGTGGTACGGCTACTGCTGGACTGGGGCGTCCTGAACCGGGTGGCGGGCGACGAGGAGGCGTACCTGTCCGAGGCATCCAACGATGTCCTCTACGACGTGCGACGACGCGTCCTGGCCGCACTGCTGGCCACGACCCGCGGACCGTCCACCGTCGAAACCGGCGCCCCGGACCAGCGCCTGACCCTGCTCACCTCCGACGTCACGCCCGACACCGAGGAATTGCGGCTGCGGGCACTGCGCCACCGGCTCACCCGCAGGCTGCTGGACGACCCGGTGGTGTACTACACCGAGCTGCCGGAGGACGAGCGCACCTACCTGGTGTCCCAGCGACACGCGATCACCCGCAGGATCAGCGAACTCACCGGCCTGGTGGCCGAGATGCGCGCCGAGGGGATCGCCATGGTCGACCCGGAGGACGAGCTGACCGACCTGCGGATGCCCGAGCAGGGCACCGACGGCCATGCCACCCTGCTGGTCGCCGCCCACCTCGCCACCGCCGAAGGCCACCGCACCGAGCCGCAACTCGTCGAGCTGGTAAGGCGACTGGCCGTGCAGCACCGCTCGTACTGGCGCAAGGGCGTGGCCGAACCCGCCGCGGCGGCGGAGTTGCTCGCCCAGGCTCTCGACCGGCTCGCCGCCCTCGACCTGGTGACCCGGGAAGGCGGGACCGTCACCGCCAAGCCGGCGCTGGTCCGCTACGCCCTGGCCGCCCCGACCATTCGAAAGGCCCGTTCCCGCGCATGACCGCTCCTCTGCCCGAGCCGACCCGCACCCGCTGGCAGCCGTTGCGCGCCGGGCTGGTCGACCTCTTCTACTACGACGCCGAGGAGTTCCGCTTCCACGACGGCAGGCTGCTGCTGCGCGGCAACAACGGCACCGGGAAGTCCAAGGTGCTGGCGCTCACCCTGCCTTTCCTCCTGGACGGCGAGCTCGCCGCGCACCGGGTCGAACCGGACGGCGACCGCGGCAAGCGGATGGAGTGGAACCTGCTCCTGGGCGGCAAACACCCGCACGACGAACGCACGGGCTACACCTGGCTGGAGTTCGGGCGGATCGGTGAGCACGGTGAGCCGCGGTACCGGACGGTCGGCTGCGGTCTGAAAGCGGTCAAGGGCAGGGGCATCGCCAAGCACTGGTTCTTCACCACGTCCCTGCGCGTCGGCCCGGAGCTGCCGCTGATGTCCGCCACCCGCGTGCCGTACACCCGGGAGCGGCTGCGCGAGGCCATGCAGGGCCACGGGCTGGTCCACGACACGGCGGCCGAGTACCGCAGGGCGGTGGACGAGCAGTTGTTCGGCCTCGGTCCTGGCCGTTACGAGGCTCTGGTCAACCTGCTGATCCAGCTGCGCCAGCCGCAGCTGTCGAAGAAACCCGACGAGAAGCTGCTCTCCAAGGCACTCACCGAGGCACTGCCGCCGCTCGATCCCGCCCTTGTCGGCGAGGTCGCGGAGGCGTTCCGCGGCCTGGACGAGGAACGGCACGCCCTGGAGGCGCTTGCCGAGGCATCCGGCGCTGCTGCCGACTTTCTGACCCACTATCGCCGTTACGCGCAGATCGCGGCCAAGCGACAGTCGTCCGTACTGCGCGTCGCGCACAGCCGGTACGAGCACCTGGGCCGCGACCTCGGCGAGGCCGAGGCCGAGCATGCCGGCGCCGAGGAGCAGTTGGGGCAGGCGGAGGCGCGTCTGGCGGAACTGGAGGACGCCCGGGAGACCCTGGCCGCCACCCGGGACGCGCTCGTCCGCAGCCCCGAGATGGACGCCGCCCGCGAACTGGAACAGGCCGGGAAGACCGCCGAAGCCCTGCGCGCTGTCGCCGACGACCGTACGAGCGCCTGCCGCACCGCGCGCCGCCAGGCCGACGACTGGCAGCGCCGCGCCTCCGCTGCCCACGCCCAGCACGAGGTCGACCTGGCCGCCCTGGCCTCGGCCGACGACGCCGCACGCCACGCCGCCGAAGCGGCAGGAATCGACCACGCGCCGGTGGCCGGGACCCTGGAGGGCGACCACGCACCGTTCCACGACACCCGCCGGGCGGGTGAGGGGGCGGTCGCACAACGCCGCCAGACGGTCGCCGGCCTGGCGGCGCTGGTCGCCGAGGCCGAGCAGGCTCGCGGGCGGTCCCGTACGGCGCAGACCGAGGCCGCGCGCCGCTCCGGCGACCTCGCAGCCGCCCGCGAGCGGTCCGCCGAGGCCGCGCAGGCCGTCGCCGAGCAGGGCGCGGCCCTGACCGCGGCCTGGCGCACCTGGGCCGCCGGCACGGCCGAGTTGCGCCTGCCCGGCCCCGACGAGGCCCTGGCGGCCCTGGAGGCTTGGACGGACACCCTGGCCGGACGCAACCCGGCGGCCGAGGCCGCCGCCGTGGCGTACCGCGCGGCCGTGGGCGCGCTCACCCGCCGCGAGGCCGAACTCGACGCCGAACACGCCGCGGTACGGCGCGAACTAGCCGCCGTGGACGACGAGATCGCCCGCCTGGAATCCGGCGGCCACGACGCCCCGCCCCTGGCGTACACCCGCGACCCGCGCGCCCGCGCCGACCGTCCGGGAGCGCCGCTGTGGCGGGCCGTCGACTTCGCCGACGCCGTACCGGCCGAGCATCGCGCCGGGATCGAGGCCGCGCTGGAAGCAGCCGGGCTGCTGGACGCCTGGCTCACCCCGCACGGCACCCTGCTCGACGCCGACGACGCCACCCTGCTGTCCGGCGGCAAGGCCCCCGGCACCAGCCTCGCCGCCGTGCTGCGCCCGGCCGTCGACCGCGCCGATCCGTTGGCCGCCGCGCTCGACGACCAAGCGGTTCAGGCCGTCCTCGCCACGATCGCCCTCGGCGCCGACACCGACCACCACACCTGGGTGGCCACCTGCGGCCGGTACCGGATCGGCGCCCTGACCGGCCGCTGGACCAAGCCCGTCGCCCACTACATCGGCGAAGGCGCCCGGGAGGCCG
Source organism: Streptomyces silvisoli (assembly GCF_029269905.1). NCBI lineage: Bacteria > Bacillati > Actinomycetota > Actinomycetes > Kitasatosporales > Streptomycetaceae > Streptomyces > Streptomyces silvisoli. The sequence goes on from NZ_JARJBC010000016.1 coordinate 154,714, forward strand.
CCCGCCGCGCCCGGCTCACCGAGCTGGCCGCACGGCGCGGCGAACTCGCCGCCACAATTGAGGAGTTGGACGAGCAGCGCGGCGTCGTCCGGGCCCGGGCCAATACGCTCGCCGCCGAGCAGCAGGCCCAGCCCTCCGATCACGCACTGCGCGAGGCACACACCCGCGCCGGTCATGAGGCCGAGGCCGTACTCCGCCTGACGGACCGCCTGGCCGAGGCCGAGCGGGAGGCCGCAGCCCGCCAAGAGGACGCGGAACGCGCCGACCGCGAGGTCCACGAGTACGCCCTGGACACCGGCCTGCCCACCACGCGCGCGGAACTCGAACAGGTCCGCGACGCCGTGTCCGGCTACGCCGCCGCCCTCGCCGCGCTGCTTCCGGCCGCCGCTGCCCGGACTCGTTCCGCCGCCCTCGCGGCTGAGTCCGCCGCCGAGGCCGAGACCGCCGCCACCGCCCTCGCCGAGGCAGAGGAGGCCGAGACCGCAGCCCGTCGCACGGCCGACGCGGCGGCCGAACGTCACCGAGTGCTGGCCGAGACGGTCGGAGCGAGCGTCGAGGAGCTGTACCGGCGGCTGGCCGAAACCGACGCGGCGATCGCCGCCCGGGACGCCGAGGAGAGGACCACCCGCCGCAGGCGGGACGAGGCCATGACCGCCCGCGCCCGCGCCGAGGGACGCTGCGGCGAGATCCGCGCCCGGATCGAGGAGGCCACCGCCGAACGCGACCGGGCCGTGACCGCCCTCCACGCCTTCGCCGCCACCGGCCTGCTCACCGCGGCTCTTCCCGAACTCGCCGTCCCGCCCCTGGACGAGCCCTGGGCCCCCACCCCGGCAGTGGCCCTGGCCCGCACGATCAACCAGGAACTCGACGGCACCGACGACTCCGAGCGTCGCTGGGAACTGATCCAGCAACGGATCTCCGCCGAGCACAAGACGCTCACCGACGCCCTCGGCCGCCACGGCCATTCGGTCGGCATGACCCTGCACGACGGCATCATGATCGTCGATGTGGTCTTCCAGGGCCGCACCCACGACGTGCCCGCCCTCGTCGCCTCGCTGCGCGGGGAGGTCGAACAGCGCACCCGGCTGCTGTCCGCCAAGGAGCGCGAACTGCTGGAGAACCACCTGGTCGGTGAGGTCGCGGGAGCCCTCCAGGAGCTGATCGCCACCGCCGAGGAGCAGGTGCAGGCGATGAACGAGGACCTGGCCGCCCGGCCCACCTCCACGGGCATGGCCCTGCGCCTGGTCTGGCAGCCCGCCAAGGACGCGCCGCCCGGCCTGGAGGCCGTCCGCACCCGTCTGCTACGCCAGTCCTCCGACGCCTGGACCCCGGCCGACCGGGCGACGGTCGGCGAGTTCCTCCAGGCCCGGATCGCGCACGACCGCGAGAACAACCCCGGCGACTCCTGGGCCGACCAGCTCACCCGCGCCCTCGACTACCGCGCCTGGCACGCCTTCACCATCCAGCGCCGCCAGGACGGCCAGTGGCGCTCCGCCACCGGCCCCGCCTCCGGTGGCGAACGCGTGCTCGCCGCCTCCGTCCCGTTGTTCGCCGCGGCCTCCTCGCACTACTCCTCCGGCAGCCCGCACGCCCCGCGCCTGATCGCCCTCGACGAAGCGTTCGCCGGCGTCGACGACGACTCCCGGGCCAAGTGCCTCGGCCTACTCGCCGCGTTCGACCTGGACGTGGTGATGACCAGCGAACGCGAGTGGGCCTGCTACCCGACCGTGCCCGGCGTCGCCATCGCCCAGCTGAGCCGCCGCGAGGGCATCGACGCCGTCCTGGTCACCCCCTGGCGCTGGGACGGCACCGCACGCACCCGCGAGACCCGGCCCATCCCACACGTCCCCGCCCAGGCGACCGCCACCGACCAACCGTCCCTGCTCGACAGTGAGTGAGCCGGTGACCGACCTGCCGCGGCTGCGTCGCCTGCTCGGCGGCCCCGAGACCGCCTGGCTGCTGGACCGCGCCCGTGACCGGCTCGCCAACGGGCGGCCCCTGGACACCCCCGCCACGCTCAAGGCCGCCACCCTCGAACAACGTCGTGCGGTCGAGTTGTTGCTCGGCCGCCGACTGCGCTCGGGCAGCTCCCTGACCGTGCCACTGGCCGAGGTCGACCGCGTGCTGCGCGAATCGCTGGCCTGCCCGGACGGCCTCGCCGCGGCGGTGGTCGCACTGACCGGCCCGGTGGCCGACCGGCGGGCCCAGGACAACGCCCTCGCGGCCGCCTGGAAACGGGCCCTGAGCGAACTCGACCACCCGGCCGTTGCCGACCGGGTCGAACTCGCGCCCTGGCGCGCCAAGGTGGAGGCCACCGGCCTACTCAAACGCCTCTCCGGAGGCGACCCCGCAGCCGCACAGCAGCTCGCCGCCGACACGGTACGGGTGCTCTCGGCGCTGCCCGCCGACGGCCTCACCCTCCCCGTCCTCGCCGCCCGCACCCTCGGCGACGCACACGCCCTGGACGACGGCCGCCCGCTGGGCGCGCTCGTCCTCTCCGGCGTCCGCGCGCTCGCCGCGCTGCCCGCCGGGACAGCCACTGGTGCCGAGGGCCGCCGAGCCGCCTGGGCCGCGGTCGGAGTGGCGTTGGACGACCTCTCCTCCCGGGTCCTCGTCCTCGGCTTGCCCGGTTCCACCCGCGGCACCACCGGTCGCATCCTCGCCACCGCCCGCGAAGGCGGCGAACCCTGTGTCCTGACACTGCGTCAAATCACCACACAGCAGCCCGAACTCGGCCTGACCGAACACACCATCGTCCACGTCTGCGAGAACCCCGCCGTCCTCGCCGCCGCAGCCGACGAGCTGGGCCCCGACTGCCCGCCGCTGGTCTGCGTGGAAGGCAACCCGTCCGCCGCCGCCCGCACCCTGCTCACCCACATCGCCGGCCAGGGCCACCCGATCGCCTACCACGGCGACTTCGACTGGGGCGGCATCCGCATCGCCACCGGCATCCTGCGCCTGCCGACCGCCACACCCTGGCGCTACGACACCCCTTCCTACCTGGCCGCCGTCGAACGCGGCCTCGGCACCCCGCTCACCACAGGCACCCCGGCCCCCACCCACTGGGACCCCGCCCTCGCACCCGCCCTCACCCAACACACCATCCGCGTCGAGGAGGAACACCTCCTCGACCAGCTGCTCGCCGATCTCCACGGGCACTGAGCACCCAACGCGCGGACCAGTACGACGTCGTTGCTCTGGACCTCGGAGCGGGCACAACGCGGCTCCACACCGCGAGCCGGTTCCCCCAGCGGACGCCACAGTCCGACGCCATCGGCAGCCAATCCCCCGCTACCCGAGCGCTTCGTTCGATCGCCTCCGGTGGACAGAGCGAAGACCTGGACAGCGGGCACATATGCACGCTCCGTACAAGGGGTAGGCTGTCCGGGTGACCATGCGCGCAGCCGCAACTGCCGGAAACTCGCAATACGCGTCCTTCCTCGGTCAGTTGAACGAGGAGCCCACCGCGGCACAGTTGGAGGACTGGGCCCGCCGCCACGCAGAGAACTCCGACGCCGAGCAAGCACTGCTGGACGCGGCGCGTCAACACGCTTTCGACGGCGACCACGAGCGCGCCCTGGAACTGTTCACCGAAGTGCACGGCCGAAGCGGCGAACAGGCGCACGCCGCGCAGGTCGGCATCGCGGAGCAGCTGTTGGCCCTTGGGCGGAGCACGGAAGCCGACGAGCAGCTCGCCGCGCTCCGCGACGCCCTGGACAGCGCTGCGGAGCCGGACCTCGATGTCTATGCCGACGTCGCCGTCATGCTCGACGAACAGCAGCGGAGCGAGGACGCCATCGCCTGGTGCGACGCGGGCCTCGTCCGCTCCTGCCAGCCAGCCGACGCGAGCGAGGAGGGCATCCTGCCGAGCGCCCACGCGCGCATGCTCCTCCTCCGCAGCGAACTGCGCAGGGAGAAGGGGCTGGAACCGGACGCGCTGGATGAGCAGGCCGAGGAAGAAGACGAACGCAGCCGCCAGGCCACCCGACAACTCTTCGAGGCTCTGGCCGAGGCAGTACCCCGGCAGCGTGGCCTCCTGCCGGACGACGGCGCGACCTACAACGCGGTGATCCTGCACTGGCCAGAGCCGGAGTTCACGGCCGTGCGCGCGCACTGGCCGGAGGCAACGGAACTGTACGGCGAGGACTACACGCACTACTGCGCTCTCCTCCAGCGTGAAGCGCAGGGCTACAGTGACGCCGGCGCCGCCCGTACCGTCATCGTGCACGGCACACTCAACGACTACGACGCCTACTCACGCAGCACGGGCAAGGACCCCGCCGAGCGCCAGACCCGTCGTGACTACGGCGAGTGGTGCGCCGCCAACCACCCCGAACGCACCCTGGCCTGGCCCCCACCGCGCAACGGGCCCTGCTGGTGCGGCTCGGACCGCAAGTACAAGAAGTGCTGCGGTTCACCGTCCTGTACCTGACTCGAGCGTCACCCCGCCGCATGGCCAGTGCCTGGCACCCACCCCCACCAGGCAGACGCCAGGCCGTCACCACGAACACGCAGGAGCAGGAGAGGCATCCCCATGGACGAGTCCGACCTGGGTCGCGTGATCGAGATCGTCCTCGTCGACGCCTACGGTGAAGAGGAAGAATCAGCTGCCTGGGAGACCGTCCTGGAGGACGTCATCGACGTCCCGGCTCAGGCACAACTCCTCGGCCAGACAGTGACCGTCACGCATATAGGGTCTCCGTCCGGCCGTGCGGAGGTGACCGCCCACTGCCAACGGCCATGCGGAAGGCGGGGCGACGTGGCCTTCGCCGACCTCGCATTCCCTCCCGAGAGCGAGGCCGCCTGGCTCCACGCCGCCTACCGGCGCTACCTCGGGCTGCAGCCCTTCCCCGCCGTACCGCGCCCGGAGTGGACCTGGCCCGACCGATGACCCCGGTCGCCGTCGGCCGCTCCGCTGAGACAAGCCGCGACGTACGCATTCCCTGCACGGGTTCAGAACCGACTCGGGCGCTTTCGGACCTGGTCCATCCAGTGCACCAGCGCGATGCCCCGCATGCCCCTGCACACCGACGGCCAATCGCGCAGGGCGAAGGGCAACCGCACGGAACAACTCTTGGATTAGATGGACTGCGGACCAACTCGCTGTGCCCGTCGACGCGTCGGCGGCGCCCCCGGTCACTACTGCGGCCCGCCCTCCGCCGGTAGGCGCTTCACCCTACGGGCGAGTGCAGTGCGCCGCCACGCAGGCGCCGTCCGCGCAGTGCCACTGACCAGCCGCAGGGCGAACTGAACATCGTCGGAGCCCCGCGCACTTGTAAGCGTACACCAACGCCTCGCCTCTGTTCGCTCCCCTGATCCGCCCTACCTCTGCCCCAGGTTCAGCACCCGTGCAGTCTCGTCCACCGCCTGTCCACCGGAGCCGCACGCCAGGGACGATCAAGACCTGCCGTCGTCGGGAAATGACCAGGTCAGGGACCCGGTCGTCCAGCTTCGCCACTAACAACGAAACCGCTGGCCTACGCATTGCGATGCATAGAACGAGAGTGCCCGATCTGAGCGATTTCCATGGTCACGAGAACAGAAAAACCGCAGGTCAAAGGCTTGACCTGCGGTTCCTCTACGAGCCGCCTAAGGGAATCGAACCCTTGACCTACGCATTACGAGGGCCTGCAAGATCGTGACGAGGGGTGACGGGAGGTGCCACCGGATCCCGTTTACCCAGGTCAGAGCATTGCGGCCTGGATCGGCGTGACGTCCTGTCCAACGTGTCCTGTCCCGTCCGCTCACGCAGCGCTCACGCAGTACGCCGATTGAAGGGCTGCGATCCCTACTCCTCCTGCACCTCGTCGTCGACGTCGGCCCTCCGCGCGGGCGGCCGTTCGCTGCCCTGGCGCCACGCGGAGTAGAGGATCGCCACGGCGGAGGTGACTCCGATGATCTGATCGGAGGGGAGTCCAACGGCGATCAAAGTGACCGCTGCCATGACGATGGTGGCGAAGGCACAGAGGTCTGCAGTGCGCTGGCGCATCAGATTCCCTTCACATACTGGGGTTTCAGCAACGCGGGCAGCCTGCTGGGGCGCGCCACCGATCCGGAAGTTTGATCTTTTGATCAAGTAGATCAAATGCAATACTTGGGCGATCAAATCAGGGGGATCATGAGGAACGGGCAAGGACGGGGGCGCCCGTGGGCGCCAGTCGAGGACCTGAGCGAGCCGATGACCGAGATCGTGGTGCTGCTCCGCGAGGTGATCGACGGCAGCGGCCTGGGATTGCGCGGACTCGCTGAGAGGCTGAGAGTCGAGCACCGCGGAGGACCTCCGCCACGCGGATACCAAACGCTCTCGAAGAGGCTCAGAGGCATAGGACTACAGAACGAACCGCACCTGATCTACAGCATCGTTTCTGCATGCGCGGGGGAAGGTCGCAGGCAAGAACTGACGTCGCGAGTCACCGAGCTCCTCGCCGATGCCCGCGTCGCCGCGCCCCCTTCCGATGGCGCGTCCCGGAGACGGGCGTCGGCAACGGATCGGAAGCTGATCGCCGCACTCGACGAGATCAACACGCTACGAAAGAAGCTGGACCGGCTGCAAAGCAAGGCAGATCGGGCTGAGAAACAGCTCCTGGAGGCGCGCGAGCTCCTTGCAGCGACTCGCGCGGCGGCCTCAGGGAGATCGCCAGCATCCACGAGCCCTGCGGCAGACTCTGCTGCCCTTCGGAAAGAGGCCCGGTCGTGGACCAGCATCGTTCCTCCCCCGCGTAAGACGCCGACAGAGAACAGGTCTCCCAGATCATCGACCCGAGAGGTCAGCACCAGCGGCGAAGACGTCATCCGGTTCCTGAACTCCGTCCCGGCCCTCCGAGAGCGAACGGCTGCATCTCTGCGGGCAGCCTTCGACAGCGTGCTGGACGGGGAACGGACGGGCCGCTACGACCTGAACACACTGGGAAAGAGCGAGAAGGTCTATCTGGGCAGCAGAGTGGAGCACTTCCTCTGGGAGGCTTGGGGTCTCAAGGGACGCAAGCACGCCAGCATCGCGAGCGTGCCGCTGAAGTTCACCTGGACAAGCACATGGGTCCTAGCCCCCGAGCACATCGGCCGTGTGTGCCTGCTGGTGCGTGCCAGCGACACGCAATCGCGCTGGGACCTTGGAGTGCTGGAGGTCACCCCCGAGCACTTGAACCGAGGACGGAACCGAGACGGCAAGCAGACATTGTCGGCTGCCGGCAGGGGCGCCATCCAATGGCTCTTCAAGGACGCCCCTCTGCCGGAGAACGTGCTGCTTCATCTCGATCAGCAGTCTCTGGCGCAGGTCCTCTCACCTGACGACAACGACGTTCCAAACGCTGGCCAGGCTCGCACGAACAACCTGTTTCGGGTCGTGCAGGGACGCCTTCTTGATCAAGCCGCGGTACAGACGGTGACGATGCAGGCTGACGCCCCCAAACGCGTGCGCGATGCCCGTCGCCACCTGCGCAGAGAAGGCATCCTTATCCTCGGACATCAGCTGAATCACCCTCAGATCGCCGAGGCCCTCGGCCTGCCACGCCCCCTCAAGGGCCAGTGGGTCAGCATCAGAGTGACCCGTCTGCGCCCTGACCACGGTGACGCACCCTTCGTGGAACTTGATGGCGAGAGGTGGACGGTCGCCGGTCCGGATGACACCGTCGAAGAGGGTCCAAATTTGTCGTGACCAATACGCTTGGGGCTAGCATCGCTGGCCCGAGGCGCGGCACCGCTGTCACACTCGGAGTCGCCTACTGAGCCAGCGGGCGTCCAGCCAAACCATCTTGTGGCTCTTGGTAGGCCCTTCCCTTGCGGGACTCGAACCCGCAACCAATGGCTTAAAAGTCCTAGGCAGAGCGTGACGGCACGTGCCCCCTGATGCTTCTTGGGTCAATTTCAGCCGGTTAGAGAGTTGCGGCCTGACGGCTGATCCAGCCTCGGGCGACCGATGACGCGACATCCGCTCACGCAGGGCGGGTATCTGACACCAGGTATTTGGGCTGAATGCCTGCGCGTAGACAGCCCCCCTCCGGCATGGAGACTCCGTGCGAAGGCGACGTCCTGGATCAGAAGGCTTCATGCAGTGACGGAGGCTTACGGGGCGCGAAGATGGTGGTGCGATGCCGCGATACCCAATGGTTCTTTGCCTCCTCAGTCAGTATCTGCTGACAGCAGGGGCATTGCTCTGGTGCCTCAGCGGGATCGATGGGGATTGCGATCAGGCGGGCTTCGCGTTCACGGCGGCGCTTCTCGGCTACATGACGTGCCAGTAGGTCGTGCACCCTGGCAAGTAGTTCCTGGTGTTCCTCCTTCATACGCCGTTCGAGACCAACACGCCACCAGGCAACGTCAGACGGGTCGAACGACGTGCCGCAGGTAGCGTTGATAATTTCCGTCACTTTGGCGACGTTGGCGAGGATCGTCTGGTTATAGAGACCTCTTGTGAATGCTTCAACCAATTCTTCGTGGGTCGGACGGCGATACTTGTGATAGTCGACTGACCAACGAAGTTGATTTTTAACACGGAGTACCTGTGCCTCAATCCATTCCTCTTCTGGCGTCATGCACAGCCGAGCACCTGCATGCTTACCACCGGTGTATCACAGGAAATCAACGCCATGCAGGTTCGATGCAGCGCGGCGAACGTTGAGGACGTTGCGGTCGGATACATAGCCGTATGTGCGGCGCGCGATCTCATGCCACGTCATCCATACCGGGTACGGTTCCGACGTTCGCGCGTTCTTAAGTACGAGGAGAATTTTTGACTGAATAGGTCCGGGCCCCTGTTTCACGGCAGTGATGCTAAGCCCGCTAAGCGGGTCAGCCGAGGTGCGCCACACCTGTGAGTACGCCCTTCTGCCGACAGGTCACTCGCCCTTAGCCTGGTGACCACTGGAAAGAGCGCAAGATGCCGCTGCCATTGATGCCTTCTTCCCGACCATATGCGGTGCGGCGTGCCTGCGAGGCAGATCGGGGACACGGCACCCATCCCCCTTCTTCCAGCACAGCCGTCGAGGAGGACCTCAGCCCAGTTCCCCCCGATCAGCGGCTACGACGCGTGCGATGTGAGCAAGAAAGACCCCAAGGGTGGTCTGGGGCGGTCCGTCGGGGACGATCTCGTCGTCGAAGTCCCATTCCATTCCGGCTTCGGTGTTGAACTCCACTGTCTCGCCGGTGGGGACGACCTCGCGGCGTAGCCAGTCGACGAACTCGGCTGCCTGCTGTGCGGTGACGTTGACGAGGGACACACCTTCGGTGCGGACGGAGGCGATTCCTTCGAGTTCCTCTTCGTGCAGGGTGTAGGTGAAGGACATGGTGACGTGCGCGGACGCACCGTCGGCGGGGTCGTCCCAGACGCGGGTGAACTCGCCCGGGGTTCGTTGCTGCAGCGCTGAGGCGAAGCTCTCCAAGGTCATCCTCCAGGTCGAGCCTTCGGCAGGGGTGAAGACGAACATCGTGGTGATCTGACCGAGGTCGGCCTGCTGCATGGTTGTGCTCTCCTGGGTCGTTCGCGTGTTAGGGGACGTAACGGGCGTAGCCGTTGACGCCGTAGGCGACCATCATGGATCGCCAGTAGGGCACCGAGGGCTGGTAGTCGGTGTCGATCTCCACGCCGCGTAGTTCCGTGTTGCGGGGATCGTTGAGGGCTGCGGCGTACTTGCGCAGTTCTTCGCGGTCCTTGGCGTACAGGAAGTCTCTCTTGCCGGTGGTGTGGGATTCGCGGATGGCGTCGAGGGTGCGCGGGCACTTCTGCGGGTTGCGGACGTGTTTGGCTTCGATCGCCATGCCGTCGGTGGGGCGCATCCCGTCGACCATGAGTGTGTCGTCCCGTTTGGAGATGCCGGGTGGGATGGGTACCTCGTATTCCGGGTAGCCCGCGACGCGGAGCTGGTATTGCACGTCCTCGGGGAAGCCGCCAGAGACGTCGCCTTCTCGTAGTCCGGACAACCACTGCTGGAACTGGGCCCGTTGGGTGGGCGTGAGCGGTGGGAAGCGGGGGTCCGGCGGGACCGGGGGCGCGATCGCCGGGGCGCGTGGGATGTTGCCGGAGGGCGGGTTGTAGGAGGCGGGGATGAGTTCGGGTATGGGGATGTCGGTGAGCGGTATCCGCAGCGGTGGCAGGAGGGGCATTCCGGGGAGAGGCGGTGCGTCGCCGCTGGGATTGGGTATGGGGACGCGGGCTTGGGTGCTGTCGAGGGTGTGGCCGACGCTGGCGAGGTCGAGTATGTGGTCGTCGGAGCTGACGGCCGCGTGCAAGCCGCCGTCCTCGCCGTTGCCGCCGAATGTCGGGCTGTCCAGCAGGTTGTCGATGACGCTCTTGTCGAAGAGGTCCTTCATCGCGTCCTTGGAGGCGCGGTGGCTGGCGGTCTGGATGTGGTCGGCGTAGTTCTCGCATGCCTTGGCGAGTTGGGAGCATGCTGTAGGCAGGTTCGCCAGCAGGGAGCAGTTTTCGTCGACTCTGCCTGGTGGGTGGTCTTTGCCTACGAACTCGGTGAAGAAGGCGTTGACCGCGTCCGCGGTTTGCCCATTGGCGTGGCTGGTGGCTGTCCGCCAAGCGTCCTGGGCGTCGGACAGGACCCCTTCCGCGATGGACTTGGCCTTCCGCCATGTGCCAGCGACCGCACGTAGCTTTTCGGGGCTGCCGCGGAACCGGTCGCCTACCACGTACTGGGTGACCGCGCCGGTCTCCCCCACGACCTCGGGTAGGTCCTCACCACGATTCCGAGGTGGCGGGGTGCAGTCTGGCGAACTCGCCGCATCACCGGCCAAGGAGGTGCCGATCTGGCCCATGGCGCGCAACATGTCTGCTGCGACCTGGCTGTCGTGTGCCATGAAGTCGTTGGCGGCCTTCAGCGTGGTCTCGCTGCCGCGGCCCATGATGTTGGTGGCTTCGCCGAGCTGGTTCACCGTGGTCTTCGCGGCGCTGTTGTACAGCTTGGCGAAGGCGTGCCCCGCGTCGTCGTCACCGGCCATGCCGTGCTGCTCGTCGAGTTCGTTCACCAGCGCGCCGACGGTCTCCGCCAGTGTCTCGTTGAGGAGGTACATGCCCCACGACGCGTTGATCAGGTCGACAGCGTGCACACGAAGCGTGTCGTCCATGTCCCCTCCCCGACCGCATGACCGGCCGTCAGTCTCGCATAGGGGAGTGACAGTGGATCTAGGCGCTTATCGGCCTTCGGGTTGGCTCCGTCTTCAGCTCCTTCGTGGCTACTTTGCGGCCAGCGACAGTTTTAGCGATGCGACGCGTGGCGGCTCAGTCGTCGGTGGCGCGAGGCCAGTGCCCGAGCCAGAAGGCGGCGTTGGACGGTAGGGGCTGGTCTTCGGTTGATCCGTCGTGGGGTATCAGCTCCGTGGGGACGATGTATCCCTCACCAGGGGCCAGGTGTATGCGGATGCATCGGAAGGGGCGGCCTTCGGCGACGTAGCGTCGTACGTCGTCGGTGTGCGGGCAATGGTGTTCGTGGTCTTGGTGGATCGCTTGGCTGATGTCTTGCGTGTCGCGGTCGCCGAGTAGCAGGTAGCGGTTGCCGGGGCCGAGGTTGAGGCAGAGACGGCGGCGGGATTGGTGTCTGGTCCCGCAGGGAAGGCGGTCCCAGTTGTCGATGTGGAGGCCGATGCGCCGTTGGCTCGCTGGATTGACCGTGGTGGTCAGTGTCTCTGGCGGGCTCGTGACGTAGCCCAGGTACTGGACGTCACTGCGGCCTGGGAAGCAATCAGGACGCAGTGCCGAGGCGGGATGTCAGCAACTTCGTCTCGGGCGGATAGCTTGTCGGTTGGGAGCTGCACCAGCTCGACCAAGCTGCTGTCCGGTATCGATGCGGTCGGTTTCAGTCGCTCCGCCAGGCCGGGGTCGAGTGGGCGCCAGTCACCGACGGGGACGACTGCCCCCTCTTCGTACTGGGATTCTCGGGTGGCTATGCGTGTGCTGCCGACCTCGCAGCGTTCGTGGAGGTCGAGGTACTCCCGGAAGGCGATGTGCAGGTTCACGACGGTTCCTCCCCCTCCTGGCTTACCTGCGGCCACCCAGGTCTTCGCCGTAGGTGACATCCAGCTCGGCGGTGAGCGCCTCGGCGAGCTGTGCCTGCTGGGAACGGTCGATGATGACCTTGCGTAGTTCCGCGACGCCTCGGAGCGTGGCGAGGTCGTTGCCGCGCAGGTCGCAGCCCTGGTACTTGCCGCGTGCGAACTCGGTGAGCCGCAGGGTGCAGTCGTCGAAGACGGTACGGCTCAAGTCGCAGTTGGTGAAGGTGGCTTCGGACAGTACGCACTTGGAGAAGACGAGAGGACCAGTTGCCCGGAGGTCGTTGAAGGTGGCGTAGTCGAGCTTGCAGTTGTCGAGCAGGACGTTTTCCGCAGTGATGCTGCTCAGAGCGGCGCCCATGAGCTTGCAGTTGCGGAAGACCACTCGCGACAGTTTGCTGTCGGTCCACTGCATCGGGCCGAAGTCGCTGCTGTCGAATTCGACGGAGGCGACCCGTACGTCGTGGAGGCGGGTCCGTTGTGCTCGTAGGCCCGTCACCCGGCCGGAGAGGAGCTGGGCGTTGGACAGGTCCAGTTCGCGCAGGTCTGCGTCCGCGTAGTGGAAGTCCTGGACGGTGCCCCTGCCGCCTTCGAGTGAGGTGACGTTGGACAGGTAGACGCCTGGCTCGCCGAGGCCGGGGAGGATGACGTCGATCTGGCCGAAGCTGCGGGTTTCCATGGGTCTCCAATTCTTCGTGTAGGGATTGCGAGGGGCGCGCCCGATGGCGGACGCACCCCGGTGGGCACTTGGGCTTACCTCTTCTTGTTCCAGTTGTCCCAGGTGGGCTGGTTGTTCCACGGATTGGCAGGGGCCTTGTTCCAGTTGTCCCAGGTCGGCTGGTTGCCCCAGTCGGCACGGACCGGCTGGACCTGCGGCGCGTGAGCGGCTATGAGGTCGGCGATGACGGGTGCGTCGGTGGATGCGAGTTGTTCCAACGGCGTCATGCGGCGTATTCCTTCCTCGCGGTGTCGGACAAGGCCATGACCAGGGCTTGTTGGGAGACGCGGCAGTGGTTCGTCTCGGTCGTGGCCAGGCTGCCGTTTTCGAAGTAGCGATTGCCCGCCTGCGCTCCTCGGCAGAAGTCGAAGAACGCACAGGTGGCCTCGCACTCGTCGAGGCCGGTCAGGAACTCCCGCACGTACCGGAGCCGGTGCGCCCGGTCCAGAATGGCGGGGATGGACTCCTCCAGCACGTTTCCGGCCCGGAAGTCTTCGTACGTTGGGGCGGTGGTGTCGGCCAGCTCGGGTGAGAGCAGCACGACGTCCCCACTCACGGAGATGGTGGGGATGGGATCGATCCGGCGTTCTTGCCAACGGGCGCGCTGACCGCTGCGGACCAGGTGCAGATAGTCGCCCAGCCGGTCCAGCTCCCGGATCGTCGCGCCATCGGGATGGCAGCGGCTCCAGGCGATGGCGCGCCGCCAGAATTCGATGGCTTGCTCGCGGATGGGCGGCCGTCGCTTGGTCTTGACGTCCTCGGCTTCCTCCATGTTCAGGCCGATGGACTCGCAGCCCAGGTCGGAGAGGAAGTCGAGGAGCACCTGGGGCTGGTCGATGCTGTCCTGGTTGACGACCGCGATCGCTGAGAAGGGGATGCTCCGGCTGCGTAGCCGGTCGATGCCCTTCATGATCCGATCGAAGGCAGGTTGGCCTCGGCGGTTGATGCGCTGCGAGTTCAGTGCGGCCGGTCCGTCGATGCTCACTCCGATCCGGAAGTCATGCTCAAGCAGCAGTTCGCACCATTCGTCGGTGACGAGCGTGACGTTGGTCTGCATGTAGTGGCGCAGCAGCCCTGCCTCCAGCAGCGGCTGGAAGGGGGCGAGCAGGCTGGTGAAGCGGCGTACTCCGAGCGCCATGGGCTCGCCCGCGTGCCAGACGATGCCCAGGGGCTGGCTGCCGTCCTCCCTGACCACCTGTGCGGCCGAGCGCGCCGCCGCGCGGGCGACCTCGACTGGCATATGGCTGCGCTGGTCCCGGTCGCGGAGGTAGCAGTAGGTGCAGTCGAGATTGCAGAACTTGGTGGGCTGGACGACGAACGTCGAGGGCCGAGTTGCGATGCGTGCCGCGTATCGCGCAGGCCAATCGTGATCGTGCAACATCTCAGCGACTCCTTGTCGTCTCTGGGCGGGTTGCCGGGCCGCGGTGCCTTTCGCGCGTGCCCCGCCTCCGAAGCAGGCTCGGGGCTCATCGCGGAGGAGTCCGTGGAAGGTGGCGGGGCACTCGGAGCGGCCCGCGCCTGGAAGGGGCGACCATTCGCTTGTGGCGCCGGGCGATGGGTGTTGCGGGGCCGCCGGAGCACTACTCCGCGGGTAGGTGGGCGTCTGCTGCGGTGACGGGCAGATTCGATGTCTCGGCGTGCGCCGGCTGCTCCAGTGCGCTGACTCCGAGCAGGCCAACAGTGGCGATGTTGCCGAGTATCCACACCACGCCGAGAAATGTCCCGGCACGATCCGCCTTGGGAAGCAGCGGCTGGATCGACGCCGTGTTGCCTGTGCGGCAGGCTGGGTGTCGCGCTCGATTCATCGGAATCTCCTTCGGCTCAAGAGCGGCACCGCCCAGGGTGGGAGAGGACGGTGCCGCCGACCTTGGCTCGGCCACCCGGAGCCCGCGTGCAGGTGGGGGAACCCCTGCCGTCCCGTGGTCTGCGGGCTCCGAGTGGCTGATAGCAAGTCAACGAGCGGTACCGCCCCGAAGGAGACCCCAGAAGGTGACCTCAAGACGGAGTCACCCTGTGATGAGTGGGCGTAGCATCGAGTCACGCCGCCCCGGGAGGGGGAGCTGTTGATGGACCGCCAGTCGCAGGACCCGAGCCAGGTCACTGCCGGGCTGCTCAATGACGAGCGTTTCCTCGCCGCTTGCCGACAGCGGGACATGGGAGCCCTCTTCCGGCTGCTGAATCACCGGGGAGTCAGTACGCGTCGTATCGCCTCTGCCGTAGAGATCAGCCAAGGGCGCCTGTACGACTACATGAACGGCCGAACGCGAGTGGAAAAGCTCGTGCTGTTCGAGCAGATCGCCGACGCCTTCCACATCCCCGGCCACCTGCTAGGACTCGCCCGCCGTGCCTGGGAGCCACAGACCACCGAACGGCATGACAAGCCGGGTACGTATCCGCGCGTCGATGGTGATGATCTGGCGGCCATGGACGCGTTTCGCAGCGCCGATCGGCAAACCGGGGGAAGCCGGTTGTACGGCGCGGTGGTTCGCCATCTCGGGGAGAAGGTGGCGCCCCGTCTGGTCGACACGGCCAGTGGACTTCAGATCTTCGCGACCGCGGCGGTCCTGACGGAGATGGCGGGCTGGATGGCACACGACTCAGGCCGCGACGACCTGGGAGCCCAGCACTTCGCCCGCGCGCTCCCATTGGCGCGCACCTCTGGCGACTTACCCCTGGCCGCCAACATTGCGGCCAGCAGAAGCCACCTCGCCCTCCACACCGGTGATCCCGCGTCTGCCGCGCATTGGGCACACATGGGCCTGTCCCTCGCGGGCAAGGGTCCTCGCATCGCCACGCTCACGGCGCGGCTCCATGCGATGCAAGCCCGGGCCTTGGCGGCGGGCGGTCAGCAAGCAGCCGCACGTCGTGCGCTGGACGCGGCGCACAGCGCGCTCGAAACCCCCTCAGACGCCGATCACCCGTGGCTCAGCCCGTTCGACGCCGCCTCTCTGGCCAGCGAGTCGGCACTTGTCATGCGGGATCTCCAGCAGTACGAGGCCGCCCTGCATCATGCCGAGCGCGCCATCGCACTGCGGGAGGACGGTCGGGCACGCTCATTGGCCTTCAGCCGGATCACCCTTGTCGGCATCCACGCACAGCGTGGTGATCTCGAAGCCGCCATTCGCGTGGGCCGCGAACTCCTCAATGCGAGCCCAACCCTCGGTTCGGTTCGAGTCATTCACCAACTGGACGACCTACGCAGGCTGTTGGAGCCGTACTGTGCGCATGCGCCAGTACGGGACTACCTGGCGCGCTTCGACGACGCCATAAGGTCCAGAATGCTGCTGCTCGCCGACATCATCACGTCGTCCCGGGGAGGCACGCCGACATGAGGCCCACACCCGCTGATCCGGTCACTTGGAACGCGTATCTCGCCGAAGGCAACGCGACACAGGCACGCAAGCGCGTCTCCGCCGATGTCCTGCTGCGGGACCCATCCGGCCGTGTGCTACTGGTCAAGCCGACGTACAAGCCCGGCTGGGACCTACCGGGCGGGATGGCCGAAGCCAACGAACCCCCGCACGAAGCTGCAACACGCGAGCTTAAGGAGGAACTCGGCCTCGCTGTGACGCTCCATGACGTACTGATCGTCGACTGGGTCGCCCCTCACGGACCCTGGGACGACCAGATTGCCTTCATCTTCGACGGCGGCACCCTCAACGAGGAGCAGGCTGCTGACATTCGACCGCACGACGAAGAGTTGTCCGAGGTGGCGTTCCTCTCCCCGGACCGGGCCGGTGAACTTCTACGGTCACGGCTACACGACCGTTTCCAAGCCGCGATACAGGCGCTGACCGACGGGCGCCCGAGGTACCTCCACGACACACGGCCCATCTGGTAGGCGAGTCTGCGGTAGCCGGTCCTCCAATAGATGCTGCGCCCGACGGAATCGGCTCAGACCAAGGGGAGTTCAGGTGATCGACGTGCGACCCAGCCAACGCATGCGTGGCCTCGGCGTCGTCCAACACGGCGTCGACGTACTCGACACCCCCGCCCGCGCCTTCGGTCTGCCCACCGAGCGGGAAGAGGCCGAACACATCGTGGACGAACTGTTCGCCGCCATCGAACGGATCGGGCAGGTCCACCCCTTCGCCAAAGGCATGGGCATCGCGGCCCCGCAGATCGGCATCGCACGGGCTGCCGCCGTCGTCCAGCCGCCCGGCGACGCGCCCGCCATCGCCCTGCTCAACCCGCGCATCACCGAACGTTCCGACGAGATGGACGAGCAGTACTAGGGCTGCCTGTCGTTCTTGGTGCCCGGTCCGCTGGAGATCAGGGTCGAGACCACGATGCTGACCGGCGAAACCGCGACCACCGTGCACGAACGCGGCCTCGCCCGCCTCGTCCACCGCGAGATCGACCACCTCGACGGGCTGCTGGGGACGTATCCCGTTCACGGGGTGGATACCTCCCACCGCGATCACGACGACCTCGGCGGTCGGCCCTTCGACTGGTCCGCTCTCTCCGCCCATGAGCAGTTCATCTCGATCAAGGCGACTCAGGGCGAGCACCACGAAGACTCGTGGCTGGGGAGGGACCTGGCCGCTGCCTCCTCTGCCGGAATGATCCACACCGTCTTTCATTGGCTCGACGCGAGCGAGTCCGGCACCAGCCAGGCCGAGTTCTTCCTCAAGACCGTCCACCGCTATGGATTCACCGGCACCCATTCTGGAGAGCTGGCACCGGAACTGGATGTGGAGGAATGCGTACGGGGCGGGCAACATCTGACCGTGCAGCGAGTGAGCGACTTCATGGAACGGGCCCGTGCCGACACCGGAGAAACGCCGACCCTGTACATCCGGCGGTCTTTCGTCGAAGAGTGCCTGGGCGGCACCAGGGCCCTGGCCAAGTACCCGGTACGGCTCGCCCGCTACCGCTCCGGCTCCGCCGAACCAGACCCGCTCCTGGGCGGCACTGGCTGGGACTTCTGGCAGTACAGGGAGGACGGCGCCGTCGACGGTATCGGCAGGGGGGTATGCCTTGACGTCTTCCACGACGACCTCGCCGCGCTCAAGCGTCGTGCGCACCTGCCCGGCCGCTGAAAGGTTCGCCGTCTCCGCCGTATAAAGCCCGGCGTCTTCGCGAACCGGCTCGGCGATGGGTACCCCACCCCTGCCCTGCCTCCTTCGCCACGCGCCCCCTTTCGAGCTCTTGGAGCTGACAGCGAACTCGGCATCCTTGCCGAAGAGACCGAAAGCGGGCTGACGATGCTCATGGTTCCCATGCACCCACGCACCGGCCACCCTGGCATCTGACCCGTTTCCGCCTGAGGGACGGTGCACGAAGGACAGCCGACACGCAGTGCGATGCAGCTGAGACCGAACGAGCACTGTCAATGCCGCGCAGATAACAGGCTCGGCTCCGGTAGCCCACCCATTTCACCCGGTTTAGCGTGGAATACACACCGCTCTTCAGATAGGGGTGATGTCAGTGCCATAGGGAAGACTCTGAGTGTGGGGGAGGGAGACTCATGACTGACCAGCAAAATGGCTCTGACCAGCGCATACCTGCTCCGAATGGTTGCCGATGGTGTGGGCTTGAGGCGCGGGAGCATGCGCAGCGCTGGAAGCCTCCGGTGGGCTGGCACAAGTGGGAACCGCCGACATTGGAACAACGCAAGGAACGCATGCTCGCACGACGGCGGCGCCGCGGCGGCACCAGTGAGACTAGGTCAGCGCTGCGCGCTCTTACCCTGCGGCCAGCTTTCTGATCTCGCCGAAGATCTCCCGCAGCTGTGAGGGCACCTGATCAGGGCTGGTGAGCGTGCTCACCAGCCCGAACATCATGTCGGGTTTGCCGCTGGGCCCGTTCGGGCTGTCGTTGCGGAGCATGTTCAGCACTTCCTTGCTGAACTTCTTGCCGCGCCGAGCGGTGAAGTCGTCCGTGGTCCACAGCTCGCCGTCCTTCGGCCAGAGTTCGTTGGCGGTCGCGGCCCACAGGTCGTCCGGGAACAGTTCCTCCAACTCATTGAAGGCGTCTGGCTCGCCCACGAAACGGACAACGTCGCTGAAAGCACTGCCGAAGAACTGCTGGAGTCGGGCGTCCTTGAAGAGCCCCTTGGGTAAGGTGCGACTGTCGGCGTCCACCATGAGCATCACGGAGCGGCCATGCACGACCAGATAGTGAGCGAGGTGCAGGGCCCCCTCATTGTTGAAGCACGCCCACAAGGCGATGCCAGCTGACTGGAGAGACTGGCCCTCCGACAGCCGGAACAGCATGGGGATCACCCGCTGTTCGGTGTCGCCCTCGACAGCCAGAAAGCAACGCTCATGCAACAGAACGGAGTTGCGAAGGCCGACCGCCGCGGCCATGCGCCCCAGGTGCACGTCGATGTCGTCGTGGGTGTCGGCCCCCAGCCGCTCGATCACCGTCCGTCCGTGCTCCAGTCGCAGATGCACGACGTCGGCGATGTCGACACCGTCGATAAGGTTCATGGAGTGGGTGGCGACGATTACGTTCACATGGGGCAGCGCGCTCTGGTCACGGATGAGCTGCATGATCTTGCGCTGGTGCCCATAGTCGAGGTGCGTGTCCGGCTCGTCGTAGATCACGATCGTCTGTACCGGAGGCGGGACATCGTCGGTGGCCTCAGGGTCAGCTGATGAGTCGACGTCGGCGAACTCCTCGCGCGTGAGCAGCTGGCTGTTCCACTCCCAGATCGCCAGGGAGATACGGCGTGCGCTACCTAGGCCGGAACGATCCAGGCCCACGGTCTCGCCCTTCATACGGGCAATTCGCAGCGGCGCACCCCGGAAACCGTGAGTGAACGAGACCACAGGCTCGACATCAACGTCAGTGAGGTCGTCGCAACGGCTCTGAATGTGCTCGCACAGAGACCGGGCGTCGTCCTGAAGTCGCTCCTTGATCCCGGCCTCGATCGACTGCAACTGGCCCTCAAGCATGGGGTCCGCCATATGGGCCTGATAGCGGCCCATCAGCGCGGTTTTCACCGCAGCGTCGGGATCGGCCGACTTCCCGTCGAACGGCATCAGCCGGGGCATGCGGCGCTCCATCTCCTTGGGAGCAGGAACCCAGCCCGACGTTGAGGCGTGGACCATGCCATACCTGCATAGGGCTGGCTCGATGTCGCCGCGCTTTATGGACGACAGCTCAGGGAGCAACTGCTTGGCGAGGGCTCTCACCTCGTTGAGGGACAGTTTGGAAGGGTCACGCAGTCGTTCGTCGTCCGCGAGCGGCGCCCAGCACTCAAGGACGGGGTCCTCGTCGTTGACAGCACACCGCCGTACGCGCAACTCCTCGGTCGGGAAACCGAACGTTTCCAACTCCCAAGAGTCGAGGGTGAACTGCCCCTCCACCCATGTGGTCGAACACCGCAGGAGAGGCGCCGAGTCATCGACGTGCACGCCATCGGAAGAGCCGAGCTCGTACGTACGATCGTCCTCGGTCAACTGCTCATTGCCCACGAGGAACGCCAGCGCGGCAAGCACTGCGCTCTTACCGCCGTCGTTCTGGCCGGCGAGGATCGTCGGTGCGCTGACCGGTATGTCACGGACGTCCTTGAGGGATCGGAATCCGCACACGGTGAAGCTGTGCAGGTGCACCGTTCTCAGCCGCTCCGTTCCCTAGCGCCTCGGGGCAGGCGCAAGCCATAAGAGGCGCCTCGCCCCAGACTTTGACCTGGGCAACAGCCAACCCAGACGCATCATCATATGTCTTGCAGAGATGACCTGTTGGCGCCGTGAACGGATCTGATCGATTCAGACCGACACCGAGCGAAGTCTGCCTGCCTCGGGCTCAACGTCACGGCTGACGGCACCTTCATCGCCCACGAACCGCACCGCGCGCGCGTCCTGTTCCCAGGCATGCAGACGTCCTGAGCAGTGTCCACACGTGTGCGGGCAGGCCCGTCTACGATCAGCCGCCATGGACTGGCTGGAGCGGATCGCGAAGCTAAGGCAGTGGACCAGGAGCGGTACCCGCGCTCCACACAAGCCGTTGCTGCTCCTATACGCCCTCGGCCGATTCCAGGATGGTGCCGACGACGGCCTGGGATACACCGCGGTGGAACAGGACCTGCAGCGCCTGCTAACCGAGTACGGCCCACCCCACAAGACGACACCCGCTTATCCCTTCCACCACCTGGTCAGCGACGGCGTGTGGGAAGTGCACACCGATCGCGGACCGGGCAGCCCCGGCAGCGGAGTACGGGACCTCCGCGAGACGGGCGCCACCGGGCAGCTCGCGCCGGACTTGAGAGCCGCCCTGCGCCGTGAACCGGACCTGCTCGGCAGAATCGCGCGACTGTTGCTCGACCTGCACTTCCCACCCTCACTGCACAGCGAACTATGCGAAGCCGTCGGCCTGGAACTCGAGCCGGCGGACGCCGAGCAGTTGTCTGCAACGCGCAGGCAGCGGGATCCACGGATGCGGGAGCTGGTCCTGACCGCCTACGAGTACCGGTGCGCCTTCTGCGGATACGACGGCAGAATCGGCGCGGTACCGGTCGGGCTGGAGGCCGCCCACGTGCGCTGGAGGGCCTTCGGAGGACCCGACGAGATCGAGAACGGACTGTGCCTGTGCTCACTGCACCACAAGCTCTTCGACAAGGGCGTGCTCGGCGTGGGGGACGACCAACGCATCCTGGTCTCGCAACGCTTTGTCGGTCACAGCCCCGTCGCCCGCGAGCACGTCATAGCCCTCGCAGGCCGCCCGCTCGTCGGCCCACAGCCCGGCGCACGCCCTGTTGCCGCAGCTCACCGCGACTGGCACGCCCGACAGGTCTTCCACGGCGAACCGCGCCCTGTCACGGCTGCCTGACCCCGACAGTCACCCACGAGACACCCCCTTCACAGAACGTGCGTTCGGCCTGAAAGATGGGCACGGTCGCGTGCCAGTTCGGTACGTCGCTCGTTAGGCAGCGCAGTCGAAACGCAGAGTGGGCAAGCGCTGGTGGGCCTTGCCCAACTGCTACCGGAGGGGACCCATGGGCGATCGCAGCACCATCGAGTGGACTGAGGCGACCTGGAACCCCACCACCGGTTGTGATCGCATCTCTCCCGGGTGCGACAACTGCTACGCCCTGACGTTATCCAGACGCCTCAAGGCGATGGGGGTGGCGAAGTACCAAGCCGACGGTGATCCCAGGACATCTGGTCCCGGCTTCGGCCTCACCCTCCATCCGGACACGCTGGCCATCCCACGTCAGTGGAAGACCCCCCGCATGGTCTTCGTCGACTCAATGAGCGACTTGTTCCACGCGAAGGTGCCCTTGGACTTCGTAGAGCAGGTCTTCCAGGTAATCGCCGACACCCCACAGCACACCTATCAACTACTGACGAAGAGGGCCCGGAGGCTCCGGCGGCTGGGAGGCCAACTCGACTGGCCTCCCAACCTCTGGATGGGCGTCTCCGTCGAGAACGCGGATCACCTCGATCGCATTGACGACCTGCGGCAAGTGCCAGCCGCAGTGCGGTTCTTGTCTTGCGAACCACTGCTCGGCCCTCTGACAGGTTTGCGCCTGGACGGCATCGGCTGGGTGATCGCAGGTGGCGAATCCGGCCCCCAGCATCGCCCCGTGCAAGAGGGATGGCTGGTCGAGATCCGCGATGCCTGCAATAACGCCGACGTGCCGTTCTTCTTCAAGCAGTGGGGGGGCCGCACTCCCAAGTCCGGAGGCCGTGAACTCGCCGGCATCACGTGGGACCAGATGCCACCCCGGCTGCGCGTGGCAGCAGCGCAGTAACGGCCAATCTCCAACGGGAGCCGTACGCGCTCTGGTGGCATATGGCAACGGTGTGTGACCCTCTCTCCAGCGGGGTCGTATTGGAGCAGGGGGAGCGGTCATGGCCGTACCGAAGGATGCCGTGTGGGAACGCGATCCGCACACGGCCGCCAAACACGACTTACTCAAGCGGTACTTGGAAGCGTGGGCGCCGATTCTGCTGTCGCGGAACGACGTGATCACCTACGCGGAAGGGTTCGCGGGCGCCGGCGTCTACAAGCAGGGCGAGCCCGGATCTCCCGTCGTCGCCTACGAGGTCTTCGCCCGCGCTCTGCACCGTTTCCCGAAGCGCGTGCGTCTGATCCTCATGGAGGAAGACCATCGACGGGTAGAAGAATTGCAGCGCCGGATGGCCCTCGCTCAATCGAGGCACGCGGACGACATCACGGCACGTCTGTCGGTCGACATCGGACAAGGAGACTTCCACCCGGCCCTCCTGAGGAAGCTGCAGAGTACCGGCAGGCTGGGCAAGCCCCTCTTCGTCCTCTTGGACAGCTTCGGTGGGCCCGACGTCCCATACTCGCTCCTGCATGAACTCGGTCGCTACCGAAGCACGGAAGTCATGGTGACCTTCGAGCCCGCCCTCCTCACTCGGTTCGCCGAGAGACACGACGGCCACCGGCAACTCGGCGACGAAGCCTTCGGCGGCCAGGAGTGGCAAGACGTATTCCGGCAGCCTCCCTCGCACAAGTTCACGTTCCTGCGCGAGCAATACCGGGCCACGCTGCGCCAGGCCGGTTTCACGCACACGCTGTACTTCGAGATGGTCGACGAGGGCGGCAGGAAGCTCTACCTGATCTTCGGTACCCAGCACGAGCGGGGACTGGAGAAGATGAAGGACGCTATGTGGAAGGTAGACCCTTCCTACGGCGTCCGTTACCGCGATCCCAGGGACACCGAACAGCAGGTGCTGGATCTCGTATTCGAACCGGATACGGCTGCGCTACGACGGATCCTGCACGACTTCCTTGCCGAAGCGCCCAAGGGGCGAACCGTCGGGGAACTCCAGCGCTACACCCTCTTGGAGACCGTCTACCGGCCCGCCCAAGTGATCACGGCTGTCCGACAGCTACGTGAATCGGGTGCCGTGGCGACGGAATATCGTGCCATCAACACCAAGACCCGAGTGAGCGCGGCGGCGATCCCGCCCCCTGCCGGTGCGTCAGCCGAGCAGGGTGCCCTCTGGTGAGAAGCCCGAGGATGGTCCACAGGGCGTACGCATGTACCAACGCACCCAGCAGCGCTCGCGGGTGCCCATGTGTCGTCGTGGCGTCACGGACCACGTCGGTAGCCAGGTCACCAAAGGAACCCTCGTGGTGGACTATGACGTGCGGCGCGACGCGCATGGCCGCGCCGTTGGCCTCGGTACTGAAGCACTTCTCCTGGTCATCGGCCCTCTTGCCCCAGGCCGATTCATGCCTGAGGCACCGTAGATGTGTTCCGCGATGTCGACGGAGACTCTGTCGTTGATCTGCCACAGGGCCCCGCCTGACCACTGCTATCGACGCTGTCGGTTCTGCTGTCCGGTGGGCGTCGTGGCCGCAGGAGGCCAGGGAGTTTGTACGTGCTGGGCGGGGACTCCGACGGCGAGCGTCGAGCGTAGGCGGGCGGCTTCGGCACGGCGGTTGGGTACCGGGTTGCGGGCCGTGTGTTGGATGCGGGTGAGGAGGACCCGAGCCGGGAGTCGGGCGGTGTCGAGTTCACGTTGTGAAGCGGCCTCGTTGAGGAGTTGGTGGGGTTTGTGGCCGCCTGCTTCGGCGTCGGCGAGGACGGTGGCGAGGGCGGGCCAGTTGGGGTCGGCGAGGATGCGGGCCGCATGCTCCGGAACGGCGGCTTTGACGTCGGCTGCGAGGGTGTTGCGGGTTTCCTGCCTGGGTTGGCGGCGGGTGAGTTCGGCCAGCTGCTCGGCTGTGGCCTGGTCGTAGGCGGTCTGAAGGTGCTGGACGGCCTGGTGGGCGGCTGCGCTTTGCTGGGCGTGGCTGCGGGCTTGGTGCCAGCGTTCGGCGAGGACGACCGACCAAATCATGGCTTCGAGGAGCACGGCGAGGGCACTGCCGTCCTTGCCGGTGCCCGCATAGACGATGTCGCGGGCGGCGGTGCGCAGGCTGGCCGCCGCTGCGTTCTCTGCGCGGATCTGGGAGCGCTGGGCTCGGGCGAAGGCTCGTGTCGCTGCCTGGAGTTCGGCGCGGACGTGGTTGGGTGCGGTTTGGGCGGTGGCCTCGATCAGCTCTCCCAGCGCGGCGATGTGCGCTTGGGCCGTCGCGTCACCGCCGCCGTCGTCGGTGTCGGTGAGGTGGATGGTGAGGGTGTCGAGGGTTTCGGTGGCGCGTTGCCAGGGGGTGCTGGGCCGGTTGCGGTGGGCGGTGGGGTACTCCTCGGGCGGTGTGGTGGCCAGGCGGTCGCGGAGCTTGGGCAGGGACAAATCGGGGGCGATCTTTCCGCCGGGGTGGTAGATCTGCTGGCCGTTGTCGTTGACGTCGCCGGGCCGACCGACGGCGTAGCCCAGGAGGTCACCGGACGGTCCGCGGCGGGCCTTGACCTCGACGCCGTCGGCTTCGAGATAGGCGAGGAGTTCCTCAACGGTGGCGGCGTGCGGGATGGCGGCCCGGATGCGGTCCTGGAGCCATTCGCGACTGGTTTGCTCCCAGCCGAGGCGTTCGGCCTTGTGCATCTCGCCCTGCGTGGGGCGCCTTGTGGCGGTGCCGTCGCCGGGGTTGAGTTGGCGTAGGCCGTAGTGCTTTTCGATCTGGCGGCATTCCTCCCCGGCGCGGACGCCGCTGTTGTGGAGTTTGGGGCGGCGGCCGTCCTCGCGGACGGTGGTGGCCAGGATGTGGATGTGGTCGTCGGCATGACGGACGGCGATCCAGCGGCAGGCCAGGTCGTCGCCTTCGGGGGCGATGCCGGTTGTTTGGACGATGCGCTCGGCGATCTCGGCCCACTCGGCATCGGACAGGTAACGGTCTTCGGGTGCGGCGCGCACGGGGCAGTGCCAGACGTGGTCGGTGAGTTGCTTGCCCGCTTCGCTGTTGCGCAGCCGGACCGGTTCATCCAGGTAGCGGGCGAGTTCGGTGAGGGTGGCAGCCTCGTCTCGGCCGGGGTCGGGCATGCCGAGCGTGGCGAAGGCGGCGACGATGTGGGGGTCGTGGTGTTCGTCGTGGCGGCCGGGGCCGTAGAGGTAGGCGAGCAGTCCGCGGGTGTTGGAGCCGGGCTTCTTGATGGCGGCGATCACGGTGGTTGGTTCAGGCTTCCTGGTCGGCGCTCTGGCGGAGGGCTTCGGCAATCTGCGTGAGCAGGTGGTGGAGTTCGTTCACGGTGTGGGGGAGGTCGGCGGCCGGTTCGTAGCCGCCGTTGAGGGCGCGGGCGATCTGGTTGATGTTGTTGGCGATACCGCTGAGCTGGCGCATGACCTTGGCGCGGAACTCGTGCGTGAGGCGTCGTTCTTCCGCGAGGGGCAGGTCGATGAAGAACCGGCCGTCGATGAAGGCCAGGACGACGTCGGCGGCGAACCCGGACAGACCTCGGTAGCCGTTGGCGGCAGCAACTGCACTCAGCCGGGGATGCTCATCGGGCTCGAACCGCAAAGGCCCAACCCGCTCCTGGCGCTTGACGCCGGTGAAGCGGCGGTTCTTCAACTCGGCGCCATCGGCATCGCCAGCGAAAGTGTCGCTATCGTCGGCGGGCTCGTTCGGGCGGAGGCTATCGAGGATCTGCTTCTGGACGGCGAGGAGCTCCTCTGGGGCTGGGTCACCCTCGGCCACGACCTTCTGGCCCGGCGCGCCCTCGCGCCGGGCCGTCTCCGCCACCCCCGGGGCGGAGACTCCCCGAATCCGGCCGCGAGTCGGACTCGGGGTACTACTGGCTCCGCCAGGGGCTACGAAGTTGAGCGCCCGCCGCAAACGCTCCTTCCAGCCGACGGACTTCGCAGGCGGCTCGGTGCCTTCGTCGGCGCTGGATGCGGGGTGCGGGCTGGTGCTCACAACATTGTCTCCGTGTGGGGGTCGGTGGTGTAGATCGGCGGCTGGGTGTCACCCGCGAGGGGCAGGCGTGGTGGCCAGGACTGGACGGGTTTGGTCGGGCCGGATACGGGGTGTGTGAGGAGCGGCTGACCGGATTCGCGGAAGCCCGTGACGACTGACCGGACTTCCGCGAAAGGGAAGTTGAGAGCGGGAGCGACCGGTCACCAGGCCGGGCGACGGACGGGTAGCACCTGTCCCGAGGGCGCGGTCACTCGTGGGCAGGGTTCTCGCGCGCTTCCTCATCCCGCAGGTCAGCCGATTCCGCCAGTTCGGCGCGCAGAAGGTTCATCAGCTGGGTGAAGCGAGCGCTGCCGATAGGGAGCCTGGCTTCCCGGATGGCCTGCTGCACCGCGGCGACCGTCACACCGTGCTCGGCGACGGCCGGTCGGGCGACCGCCAGAAGCTGGTCCATGCTGGCCCCAGGCGGACGGCCCGTGCGCTTCCGCCGGGCTGCGGCCTCCCGGTCAGCTTGCGGTTCCAGCGACTGGGCCCGAGTGCCACCGTCTGTGTCATCGGGGTCGGGACAGGTCTGGGTCGTACCGGTCGGCGAGGTAGGCCCATTCGCTGCGGGGTCGTTGACCGCGCTGGTCCAGCCGTTGGGGCCAGCATCGGGTGCTGGGTCGGCGGTGTGGCGGGCGATGAGGATGCCCAGGTGGACGGCTCCGGCCAGGGCGAGTGGGGCGATCATCGACAGAGCGCCGACGGCAGTATCACCGAGGTGGAGTCCCGATCGGATCGGCGTCTGGTCGTTGAGTCGGACGGCATGCAGGGTGTTGGCCCAGACGCTGGCCGCGGTGGAGGCCAGGAACAGGGTCCAGACGTAGGCGCGGGCGGTGAAGGCCGCCCCGCGCAAGATCAGCAGTGCACGGACGCCGTAGGCGATGAACCCATCGATGACCAGCGGGAAGAGGTAGGTCAGGGCTCCCCGGACGTGGATGGCCTCGGCGGTCTGCCGCAACGCGTCGTACGACAAGGCGAATCCCGCTGCGGCCAGGCCGATGATGGCGGCGCGATCCCAGGCGGTGACGCGGCTGGCCGGTATGCCGGAGGGCAGTGTGGTCGTGGACATGGGGGCGCGGTCTCCGTGGCTGGTGTGGGGATTGGTCTGGGGATCCGTCTTTGCCGTCTTGGGCGTTGCAGCCGCAGGTCAAGGCGGTCACGGCAGGAGGTGGCGGGACGGCACCGGCATCCGTCTTGGCTGCGGGTGCCGTCTTGCGGAGACGTCCGGTGACCTGTGGTTTTACGGCTGGGACGGCATGGACGGCACAAGACGGATGTGGGTGCCGTCCCAGCCCCGCCCGCCTGCACGGCGGTCGCTGCGCTTGCGGGTAGGCGGGCCGGTCTCGGACTGTGCCGTCTTCCGTCTGGTTGCCGTCTTGACCGCAGCCCGTCTGAGCTGCGCGATCACGGCATGGACGCCAGGGACGGCAACCAGGGGATGGGCCTTCAGACTGCGGCGTGTTCGGCGGCGTCCAGGGGGTGGATGGTGGGGCAGTACCGTCGCCAGGCGTCGGCGAACTTGTTGCGCGTGTAGCCCTTGCGCTGGATCTCGCCGACCCGCACGTTGCCCGGCCGGATGCCGTACTCGCGCAGCATCGCGCCAAGTCCCCGGGCCGTCAGGCCGCTACGTCCCTGCTCGCCCCATGGCGCTTCAGGGTCGTTGTTGAGGGCGTACAGCAGGTCGTCAGTGCACAGGCTGTCGACATCGCCTCGGGTGAAGAAGATCCGCCGGATGTCGGCCAGGATCCGCGCGCCGCCGGGGTTGTCCTCCTCGGTCTGGATCTCGGAGGCGACCATGCGAGCGCACGCCTGCCGAGCCAATCGTGGCCATGGGCCGCCTGCCAGGTCAGCCACGATGATTAGCGGCTCCCATGTGTCGGCGGCCCGGTCCTCCACCGGCATCTGAGGCTCCAGATGCAGGGCCTGGTCCAACAGGGGCTTGGTCCAAGTGGCCAACTTGAACCGGATCGTGTGAAGGGCCGGGGTGTCCCGCTTGGAGCGGAACGGCGAGACCCGCTCGCCTTCCGCGCGGCGGCGCATGCGGATGACCACCGACCGGTCCATGATCGTGTCCGGCAGGTCGCCGATGCCCGCGATGGCAGCCATAGCGAAGGTGTGGAACTGACGGGGCGTGTGGTCGTTGCCCACTACTCGCAGCACGTACCGGCCGCGCTGGTGACCGGCGTTGAGCAGGCCGCGCATCTCCTCGTTCTTCTCCGCCATCTTCGGCGTTCCGAAGATCGTGTCCGCCTCGTCCACCAGCAGGGTCGGCGGCTCCTCGCCAATCGAGCGGAACACCGCAGCCGGGGTGGAGTTGACCGTGATGACCGGGTCGTGCACCGTCTCGGTCAGCACGTCCAGCAGACGGGACTTGCCGCACCGCTTCGCCGGGCCGACCACCGCAAGACGCGGCGCGTGCTGCCACGCGGGCTGCAGATGGGTCGCTGCCACCCACAGCGTCACGGCATCCAGCGTCTCCGGCGAGGGCAGGATCACGAACTTCTTTATCTGCGCACGCAGTTCGTCCAGCAGCGCCGAGCCTACGGTCGGCTCCGGATCCGGGGCTGGTGCCTCGGCCGCTCCGACCAGCGAAGTGTGCTCGGGTTCCCGCTGGTCGGGCTTGCCCGGCGCTGCGACCGGCGGCCAAGCGGCGGCAGCGGGTGCGGAATAGGGCGGGGGGTTCTCAGGTTGCACCTGGTGGCTCCTCTTTTGCGCCGCGGGGCATGCAGGCCCAGCGGCGCGAATCGTTCGTTGGATGCGGGCGACGGAGTTTCCCGAGCCTCCGGCGTTGCCGCGCCGGAGGCTCGCTTTGTTCAGAGACCGGAGGCTCGCTCTGTCCCGTTTCGGAACGCTCGCTCGGTTCCCTGAGGGAGCACGGACAGTACGTCCACTCCCGGCAGCAGTCCAGCGCTTCTGTGTCAGCTCAGCGCAGAAACGTCTGCCATAGTGTCCTGCCTTCACGCCGCCAGGCCCAGCAGTTCCAGCAGGTCCGCCGTCACCACGCGGTAGGCGTTGCCCAGCCGCAGCACCCGGCACGGGTAGGCACCCCGCTTCGCCAGTTCATAGCCCTTGCTCCGCCCCAGCCCGAGTGCCCGGTTGCCTGTCTCCAGGTCAACGGCAGCAGGGAGGGCGAGAAGCTCCTCTCGGCTCATCCCCTTCACTCGCTCAGTCGTCGCGTCTCCGCGCATGCGGTACCCCTTTCGGTACAGCCCACGGCGAACGTGCCCCTCACGTCCGGCTCCAGGCGTCTACCAACCAGGATGACCAAGCTAATATGTCTATATGACACAACGCTGTTTCGATGATGAAGAGGACGACTTCCCGGAATGGGTGGATCGGATCAAGGCCAACGTGGCTGGCGAAGTCCGGCGCAGAAGGAAGGAGATGGGGTGGAGCGCACAGGATTTGGCGGACAAGTGCGAGCAGCTCGGGCATCCCATCCCGCGCAACGTGATCGCCAACATGGAGTCCGGACGCCGGGCCAACCTTCCGCTGGTGGACGTCATGGTCCTGGCCGCGGCCCTGGAGACCTATCCGGTCTGCCTGATCTTCCCGGTCGGGTACGTCGACGAGACCCAAGAACTCCCGTTCCAGGATCTCGTACCCACCTGGGACGCCCTACGGCGCTTCACGGGCGAGGAAGAAGTACCCATGTACGACGCCGGGCTGGTCCCCGACTTCGAACTTCACGCCAGCCTCGTGCGCACCGCCCTGGCCTGCCTCGAAGAGGAAGAACGGGCGCGGTTCACAGCCAAGACGGCAACCAGCCGCGCCCAGCAGGAAGAAGCCGAGCGCAAGCGGACCGAGTACGCCGACCAGGCCATCTCCGCCAAGTACAACCTCCGCCAACTCCGCCGGGAGATCCGCGAGGAGGGAGCCACCCCGCCAGACCTGCCGCCTGCACTGGGCGATGTCGACGTAAGCGAATCCGACACCAACGCCACCCCGGAGAAACACCTTTGAAGGGTTCCACCCACCGCCGCTGCTACTGCCGCGACCCCAAGACCGGCAAACCGCTCGGCAAGTCCTGCCCCAAGCTGGCCAGCCGCAAGCACGGCTCGTACTCCATACGTCAGGAGCTCCCGCCCCGCGAAGACGGAACCCGCCGCTCCTTCAGCCGCGCGGGCTACGAGAGCCTCAAAGCCGCCCAGGCCGACCTCGACCACGTCCGCG
Organism: Streptomyces silvisoli; assembly: GCF_029269905.1. Lineage (NCBI taxonomy): Bacteria > Bacillati > Actinomycetota > Actinomycetes > Kitasatosporales > Streptomycetaceae > Streptomyces > Streptomyces silvisoli. Next base: position 185,351 of record NZ_JARJBC010000016.1, read on the forward strand.
CGCTTCTCGGGCTCGCCGACGCCGACGATCCGGAAGGCGTCGCGTTGGTCGCTTCCATGTTGGAAGAAGTCGGCGCCGAGAAGGCACCCTTGCCTGACGTCGAGGAGACGCGGCGGCGTCTCAAGTCCGGCCAGGATCTGATCGGCCGCCTGACGGTTGGCGAATGGCTCGACCAGTGGCTCGCCGCCAAGCGCATCCGCAAGTCGGGGGTGAGCCGTTATGGGACGGACATCCGCATCCACCTCAAGCCGCGCATCGGCCACCTCCGGATCGACCGGTTGCGCGTAAGCCACCTCACCGAGATGTTCACGGCCATCGCCGAGGCGAACACGGTCATCCTGGAAGAGAACGCGCAACGGCAAGCGCTGATCGATGAGTTGGCCACCGTACCGTGGAAGGGTGCGGAAAACCGCGCACGCCGAAAGACCATGCGCGAGGCACTGGACTCGATGCCGCCGTTCCGGCGCATCACCGGTGCCGCCACCCGCCAGCGGATCCGGGGCACACTGCGGGCCGCGCTCAACGACGCGATCGCCCAGCAGATCATCACCTTCAACCCAGCCGCCCACGTCGAGCTCGACCCGGTGCGCAAGCCCAAGGCGCTGGTGTGGACGGACGAGCGGGTGGCCAAGTGGCGCGAGACCGGCGAGAAACCGTCGTCCGTCATGGTCTGGACGCCGAAGCAGACTGGCGCCTTCCTCGACCACGTCGCGGACGACCGGCTGTACGCGATGTGGCACCTCATTGCCTTCTGCGGCCTGCGCCGAGGTGAGGCGTGCGGGCAACCCTGGTCCGAGACCGATCTCGCCAACCACACCCTCACGGTGACAACCCAACTCGTGCAGGACGGCTGGGAGGTGGAGACCTCCGACCCCAAAACCGACAGCGGCTTCCGCATCGTCGCGCTCGACGACGACACGGTCGGGGTCCTGGAGCGGCACCGCAAGCAACAGGAGGCGGACCGCGCGGAGTGGGGCCCGGCGTGGGTGGAGACTGGTCACGTCTTCACCCAGGAGGACGGCTCCTGGCTGCACCCCGGCAAGGTCACCGACTACTTCGAGCGGCTCGTCGCCTCGTCCGCTCTCCCGCCGATCCGCCTTCACGACCTGCGGCACGGTGCGGCGACGCTCATGCTCGCGGCCGGGGTCGACGTGAAGGTGGTGTCCGACACGCTCGGCCACAGCGACACCCGGATCACGCGCGACATCTACCAGAGCGTCTTCCCCGAGGTCGCCAAGGACGCGGCCGAGGCCACCGCGAAGCTCGTACCGCTCCAGCGCAAGACCGAGGTGGAGAAGGCCCGGAAGGCGGCGGCCAAGGCGAAGAACGCCGCAAAGAGCCAAGCCAAGAAGAAGGGCAAGCGAAAGAAGCCCAAGGGCTAACCTCGAACGCCCTGCCCACCTATCGCGCACGCCTAGCGCCGCGAGACACCCCACCCATCGGCCGCGCAAGCCCCATGCGCAAGCAAAAGGCCAGGTCAGCGGCTATCTGACCTGCCCTTCTCCGGAGCCACCTGTTGAAAAACGAACCATTCTCGTGTACTGCGGATCGGTGCCAGAGACATCACCGCGTCCACCATGGCCAGCTTCAGTGCCGGATTCGCGCCAGTGCCAGTCAGGCGCCGGACTCAGGGGTCAGTCGTCGCTGACCACATAGAGACTGAGGTCTTTCGACAAAGTGCGGGCACTCTTCGCAATCGCCTCCCAGTCATCCCCATTAAGGGACTGGTAAGGCGGCTCCATCAACTCACGGTAGTCATCGAAGCCGGCGCGCGCTTCTGCGAGCCCTGTGTGCATACGCTGTTGGGCCTCCTCCGCCTTGGATGCCGGCGTGCCCGTTGGTTTCATCAGGACGCGAGCGCGGAGCCAGTCGTTGTTGGCCGCCGGCGCGCTAGGTAGTTCGCTGTTGCTGATCGTCTGGCCATCTTCGTCCAACCGCGGAAATTGCGGCTTCGGCTGCCGTGAAGCCCGGATGGTGGCCATGAGCTGCTTGATCCCCCATTCATTAGTGATCATCTTGTCGACGACCACGGAGGCATGGCCACGGTAGGCAGCAGACCCCCGGTCCACTCCCAGTCCACCAAGGGCCAGCAGTGGCACTACCGCCCGAGCGGCAACCTCGTAGCAGCGAGGGCCGCTTCCCCCTTCATCCACCTCGGCGAGGGCCTGCCGCTCCAACTTGTCCAAGTCAGCGTCGTCGGGGCGTGGAACGACCTCCCAATCGTGTCCCACGTTTGTCCAGAGTGCATGCACTGCAGCATTGCGTGCACGGTCCAGAAGCTGACTGTCCTGCCCAGAAAAGGAGCGCAAGGCCAGCTCAAACACGTAGGGAGACCGCCCCTTCGCGGAGAATGACTTCGCCCCGAGCACTTCGTTGATCAGCTTGCGCTCTTCCTTCTTCGGAGTTGTCATCAGCCGAATCAACCACGCGCAGCGTTCGTCACGATGGGTGCTAAGACCGAGCCGCCCGGCTACCTCTGCCAGCTCCTCACGCCCTAGAGCGAAGACAAGCTCGTCTGAACTGAGCAGACCATAGTCGGCCAGCGTATTCACTGCCCGCTCGGCAAGCAGGGTCTTCTGTGCCTCCACCGAGAACGCTTTCGGCTCGATATTCTGCGCGCCGAGTGCCAGATTCAGTGTGCTGACGTAACTCGTCTTACCCATACGCTGCTGCGGCGTGGCCTGCTCGTCCCAGCCCCAGCCAACGATGAGGTCGGCCTCAGCAGTGAGGGCATTGAGCCGCTGCTCGGCCTCGACCAGATCGTCCAGTCGCACGTCTGGGGCTTGGGCAAGCCGCTCTGCCCTTGTACCGAGCTCACGCATCTGTTTGTTGAGCCAACGCCGCTGTGCGGTCGGCTCCGTAGCGAGGATCTCAGATTCTGTCAACCGAAGGATCCGGTGTGCCGAAGCAGTCCGCGACGTACCATCCACAACCCCGACGGCTTGGCGTGGCGTACCGTCAGTGAAGCGAAACTCCACGTGCCCGGCAAGCAGCGGCATGAGGATACCGTTGGCTCCGATATCTTCCACCCAATTGTTGTGCTGGAGGACATAGGCCGCGTTGCTGTCCAGTGCACCGGCAACGGCCGACCGCGTTCCACGGTAGATGAGGGAAGGCCGCTCCGGTGGAGACTCCGGAGCCGGCAGGGCCAGGTGCGCAGATCCCAACTCGCCGACCCTGGGATCGGACAGATAGGTCTGGCCAACGACGAACCGGCCGTTCGTCGCGTCGACAAGGAGCATCGGCGTCCATACCGCAGTGCGCAGCAGGTTCAGCACCCTGTTGCCCCGTACCCGCTGCTTTCTGATCTGTGATGCCTGGACACTTCGGGGATCAACGACAGCAGCTAGCAGCTCTGCCGCAGTTTCTTCCGTGTGCCCTATCTCGACGTTCGCCTTCTGCACCAGCCGCTCAGCCGCGCTCTCGACAGACCGGCGATCCCTGACGACGAGGTGCGCGACGCGGTCCCGAAACACCTCCACCCGGTCCCGGTACTCCTGCTCCGGGATATCCCGCTCGATTTCCATGTCACTCATGAGTAGTAAGCCTCCCGCTTGACCGTGGGACGGAGGACAGGCACAGTGAAAGAGCCGGGCTCAGGAGGGCCCGGAAGTGGGGCCAGGTCATCCGCCGGACGACGGACACCTGGCCTTCGCGTTGTCAGGAACTGGCAGCGTGCCGCTTTAGGCTGTACCACATACGACATCGAGCTAGTGAGCGGCACCAGATCCGTGCACCAGAGCGCACCGACCACACGTCAGAACAGTCGCCTTGGTGCCGTTGAGCATCTCGGTCCAGTACTCGGGCCTCCCGTCCAGCGCCGCACCGAAGGCACCCACGCCAACGTCGGCCGCCCACAGGGCGTACTCCGCAGAACCTGCAGCGTGGCTCACCCGCAGGCCGTCCGGCAGTACTCCGGAACGGCGCAGCCCGGCCAGCCCGGCGATGTCACCCTCGTCCCGGACCGGCCCTCTAGACTCGAAGACCGCCTCGGTGACGCCACGGTCGACCAGAGCGGCGAGCAACGTCTGCTGAACCTTTCTCCGGGCGCGTTCCTGATGAGCGTTGTCCATCCTGCACCAAGTGGCGATCACGATCTCGGCTTCGATTGATGCCGTACGCCGGGAGAGGGAGAGCCTCCGCCGGGCGGACTCATCCCGCCAGTGGAGCTTGCTCTGTCCGGTCAGAAGTAAAGCCGCCATGAGGTCCCGGGCCTGTGGCACCTTGTGGGGGGGCATCACTACAGCCGACATCAAGTAAATCCCGGTGCCGCCCGTACGGCAGCGCAGGGATTCGTCGCAGAACGCCATGGTGTCCGAATCGATGGTTCGGGCAGACGCTGCGCCGTTCATCCTAGAGACCTCCGTCTCGTACGAGGGCACTCAGCGCTCGCACATAAGGCAGGTCCTGTACGTATGGGCACCCCCCGGGTCCTCACGACGCCGTCCAGCTGTGATGCGTGCCGAGTGCGTGGTGGGCGCGGGGTGGGTCTCCGACAGGAAGCGGAGACCGCCTCCGGCCGAGAGCCCCGTGTGCCGGGAGTCCAGGAGTGACTACTGTTTTGATTGCCATAAACCGTAGACTTGCGAACTGCCGTAGCGCAAATAAAGTTTGAACAGGCATCAGTTGATCCGATGCCGGCCGGTGTTTGCGAGAGCGGCCATCGGAACCTTGGGCTGGGCGGGGCTGCCAGCGCATGTCGGTTAATGCGCATCGCCTGGAAGGCCGCGGTAGGGCCGCAGACGGGCAGAGACTGCGCACGGTCGCGAGTCTTTATCTATGAAGCACCCCGAGCACAGCGATACCCGGATCACGCGCCGCGCCTACCAGAGCGCCTTCCCCGAGGTCACCAAGAAGGCCGGCGCGGCGACCACCAAGCTCGCCCCGCTCCAACTCAAGGCGGAGGCGAAGAGGACGGAAGGCGGCTGCGGCCAAGGCGGAGAAAACCGCAATGGGCCAGGGCAAGCCCAAGAAGCCCAAGGGCTAGCGCTGGGCACTCCGCTCACGCATCGCTCACGCACAGCACTGGGAGGCACCCCTGTCATCGGCCGCGCAATCCCCCTGCGCAAGCAAAAGGCCAGGTCAGCCGGTATCTGACCTGGCCTTTTCGGGAGCCGCCTAAGGGAATCGAACCCTTGACCTACGCATTACGAGTGCGTCGCTCTGGCCGACTGAGCTAAGGCGGCGTGTTGCAACGGCGCTAAGTCTACACAGTGCGTGGGGGTGCTCCGCACGTGGATGAATGGTGCGTATCGTTACGTAGTGTAGCGAAAGAGGTGAGGTGGGGGGTGGGGTCGGCGCGGTGGGGGATGTTGGGGCTGGGCGGGGCGCTGGTGATGCCGTCCACGCTCTCGCTGATCCGGAACGTCTTCACCGACCCGCGGCAGCGCACCCCTGGCCATCGGGATCTGGGCGGCCGGGGTGTGGCTGCTGCCGGAGTCCAAGGGTCCGCATCCTGGCCGGTTCGACTGGCCGGGGGCGTGCCTTTCCGTGGTCGGCATCGTGGCCCTCGCCTGGGGCATCAAGCACGTCGCCAAGGGCTCCCCCTCCCCGGCCGAACTGCTGGTCCTGCTGCTCGGCCTGTTGGCACTGGCGGCGTTCCCCGGGCGGCAGTTGAGGCTGCCCGATCCGCTGCTGGACGTAAGGCTGTTCACCAAGCCGGCCTTCGTGGCCGCGGCGCTCGCCACGCTGATGGCGATGCTGGCGATCGGGGCGGCGCTGTACCTGATCTCGTTGTGGTTGCAGTACGTGCACGGGTATCCGCCGTTCCAGGCGGGGCTGCGGACGCTGCCCGCGGCGCTCGCCACGCTCACCGGTGCGCTGTCCGCGCCGTGGCTGGATGCACCACCTGGGCGTGCGGGTGCTGCTGGGCGGCAGCCTGCTGGCGCTGGCCGTCGGGTTCGCGGTGCTCGCGGTGGTGCCTGAGCCCACCACGTATCCGGTGGTCGCCGTGGTCCTCGTGGCGCTGGGGCTCGGGGACGGGCATCGCCCGGCAGGTGGGCGGGGTCGCCGGGGTGAGCGTACTGGCCGCCGCGCGGGCCGCTTTCGACAGCGCGCTCACCACCACCGCGTATGTCTCCGCGGGCATCGTGCTCGCCGCCGCCGTACTGGCCACCGTTCTCGTGCCGCGCGGCTTCACCGTGACCGCCGCGCACTGAGCGCACGGCCGTCACGCGCAGGTCTTGCCGCTCGGCGGAACGCTTCCCTCCAGCAGGTAGCGGTTGACGGCGGTGTCGACGCAGTCGCTGCCGCTGGCGTAGGCCGTGTGCCCGTCGCCCTGGTAGGTCAGCAGCCGCCCGGAGGAGAGTTGTCCGGCGAGCGACCGCGCCCACTCGTACGGGGTCGCCGGGTCGCGGGTGGTGCCGACGACGACGATGGGCGCGGCGCCCTTGGCCTCGATCCGCATCGGCCGCCCGGTCGCCTTGACCGGCCAGGAGGCACAGCTCAGGCTCATCCAGGCGAAGTCGGGACCGAGGTGCGGTGAGGCCTTGCGGAAGGCGGGCAGCACGGCCTGCACATCGGCCGCGCTACGGGTGGCGGGCGGCAGGTCGAGGCAGTTGACGGCGGCGTTGGCGTACATCAGGTTCGAGTACGAGCCGTCGGTGGAGCGCTCGTAGTACTGGTCGGACAGGGTGAGCAGCGGGCCGCCGTCGCCCCGGTTGGCGGCGGACAGCGCCACCCGCAGCACCGGCCACAGCTGCTTGGCGTACATCGCCTCGATCAGCCCGGAGGTGCCCAGCGACTCGCCGAGCTGGCGGCTCTGGCCGGTGGGCAGCGGATGCGCGTCGAGGTTGCTGAGGAACCTGACGATGTACCGGCCCGCGGCGTCGGTGGTCTGGCCCAGGGGGCAACCGGTGTGCCGCACGCAGTCCTTGGCGAACGCCTGGAACGCGGTCTCGAAGCCCTCGGCCTGGGTGCGGCTCTCGTCGAGGGCGGACAGCGAGGGGTCCATCGCGCCGTCGAGTACGAGTCGGCCCACCCGGGACGGGAACAGGCCCGCGTAGGTGGCGCCGAGCATGGTGCCGTAGGACTTGCCGAGGTAGTTGAGCTTGGCGTCGCCGAGCAGTGCCCGCAGGATGTCCATGTCGCGGGCCGCCTCGATGGTGCTCACGTGCGAGAGCAGCTTCGCGGAGTGCTGCTCGCAGCCGTCCGCGAAGCGCTGATTGGCGGCGCTGATCGCGTTGATCTCGGACTGGTTGTGCGGGTCGTTGTCGACCTGGGTGAACGCGTCCATCTGCTGGTCCGTCAGGCAGACGACGGGCTCGCTGCGGGCGACGCCGCGCGGGTCCATGCCGACGATGTCGTAGCGGGCGCGCACCGGTGCCGGGTAGCGGGCGGCGGCGATCTGCGCGTAGTCGACCGCGGAGCCGCCGGGTCCGCCTGGGTTGACCAGCAGCGAGCCGATCCGCTGGCCGGGGCCCGTGGCCTTCTTGCGAGTGACGGAGAGGGCGAGGTCTTCGGCGGCGACCGGGTGGTCGTAGTCGAGCGGGGCCTTCATCGTGGTGCACTGGAAGCCCGCGGAACCGCAGTCGTGCCACACCAACTTCTGCGCGTAGTACGGCTTGAGGGCGTCGGGGACCGCGGTGGGCAGCGGGGCCAGGGGGGCGGCCGCCCGGCTGGCGGACGTCGTGTCCGACGCGGCGACGGTGCCGGTGGGCGTCGAGGCGGCGGCGCTGTGTCCGGTTCCGGCCGAGCAACCGGACAGCAGCAGGCCCGCGACGGCGAGCACGGTCGTGGAGGTACGGAGCAGGCGTGCGGTGTCCATGGGTGCCACAGGTCCTCCCGTCGGGTTTCGCGAGCCTATCCACACCGTGGTCCGGTATGCGTACTTCCGCGAGTTCTTATGAGTGATTGCGCGTGCGGGTTTTCGACCAGACCTGTGGTCAGCGGGTCCGCCGGACGGTGTCCGGCCAGGAGGCACGGAGGGCCGCCATCCGGGTGAGCCAGTGCCTTCGGCGACCGTACGCCAGTCGGTGCCGGTACGGATGCCGGTACTGGTACGGGTGGCGGTGCCGGTACGGATGCCGGTGCCGGTAGGCGTGCGGGTGCAGTTCCTCGGTGAGGTAGCCGGAGACCAGGGCGAGCAGATGGCGCCGGGCGTCGCCGCCGAGGGCCGGATCGCGGGTGACCTCGTCGAGGAACCGGGCCCGCACCCCGCTTCGGCGCAGCTCGGCCCGCAGCCGCAGCCCGGAGGCCCGCTGACGTGACTCGTCCACGGCGGCGGCGAGCAGCAGCCGTGGTCGGGGTCCGGGCCTCCCGCGCGGGACCGCGACGCCCGCGCTCTCGTAGGTGCCGGAGACGCCGGCCGCCGCGCGGTACCGCTCGGGGTGGGCCAGTTCGGCGCGCACCGCACACCGCGCGCCGTCCCCGAGACCGAGGACCGCGCGTGCGGCGCGGCCCCGGGCGGTGCGGTAGTGGCGGGCGACGGCGTCGAGGGCTGCGGACGGGTCGGTGCCGCAGTCGCGCGGCTGGACGACGATCATCGGATCGGCCAGCCCGTGGGCGATCGAGCCCGCCAGCGCGGCGTACAGCCGCCCGCCGTCCCGTTCATCCGGCAGATAGGCGGCGACCAGCGGAAACGCCTCGGCGCCCGGGCGGTCGTACTGTGCGGGCAGCCAGACCCGGGTGCCGTCCGGCAGCTCCTGGAGGGTCCCGTCGGCCGGATGCGCCACGGTGCGCGGCTGCTGGGGAGCCGGGTGCGGTACGGGGTGGGGTGCCGGGTGCGCGGAACGGTTCGCCAGTGGGCCTACGGCGGCGGGGTGCCGGGCGGACGGGGCATCGGCGGCCTGGGCGGTGCTGGGGCGGGGCCCGGTGTGCGGCAGCTGGATCGCGTAGCCGATGGCGGTGACCAGCACCAGCAGCGCGGCGGCGGCGCGGAGCGCGACCGGGCGGTAGTCGGTGGGAAGTTCGTAGACCCGGCCGCTGCGCTCGGCGGACCAGCGCAGTACGGCGGCGCGGGCGAGCAGCGCCGCCACGACGGCGAGTGCCGCGAGCGGCGCCGTACTCAGCAGGGCAGAAACCACCGACGCACCAACCTGGGGGGACGACATCGGGCCGTCCGGCCCGGGGCAGCGTGCAAGGCTTCCCCCCGACCGGCGTGCCGCCAACCGCGCGGTACCCGAGGATCACCCGAAGGCACCAACCGCTGACGGCCGCCCGGGTCACCCCGGTCAGCCCGCGCGCAGCGCCATCGTCATCGCCTCCACCGCGAGCAGCGGCGCCACATTGCCGTCCAGCGCCTCGCGGCAGGCCAGTACCGCCTCTATGCGGCGCAGGGTGTTCTCCGGTCGGCCGGACGCCGCCACGCGGTTGACGGCGTCGCTCACCTCGGCGTTGGCGATCGGCGTCGACGTGCCCAACTGGACGGTCAGCACGTCACGGTAGAAACCGGCGAGGTCGGTCAGCGCCTGGTCCAGGGTGTCCCGCTGGGTGCGGGTGGCACGGCGCTTCTGACGGTCGGCCAGCTCCTTCATGACGCCCGCTGTGCCGCGCGGCATCCGGCCGCCGCTACCAGCCGCGGCGCCCAGTGCGGCGCGCAGTTCCTCGGTCTCCTTGGCGTCGACTTCCTCGGCGACCTGCTTGGCGTCCTCGGTGGCCGAGTCCACCAGCATCTGCGCGGCCTTCAGACAGCCGCCTATGTCGTCGAGTTGGAGCGGCAGCCGCAGCACGGCGGCCCTGCGCTCCCGAGCCCGTTCGTCGGTCGCCAGCCGCCGCGCCCGGTCGATGTGGCCCTGGGTGGCGCGGGCGACGCTCGCGGCCAGCTGGGGCTCGATGCCGTCGCGGCGCACCAGCACGTCGGCCACGGCGTCAACCGGTGGAGTGCGCAGGTTCAGGTGGCGGCAGCGGGAGCGGATGGTCGGCAGTACGTCCTCGATCGACGGTGCGCACAGCAGCCACACCGTGCGGGGGGCGGGCTCCTCGACCGCCTTGAGCAGGACGTTGCCCGCGCCCTCGGTCAGGCGGTCGGCGTCCGCCAGGACGATCACCTGCCAGCGGCCGTTGGCCGGGGACATGGAGGAGCGGCGCACCAGGTCGCGGGTGTCCTTCACGCCGATCGACAGCTGGTCGGTGGCGACGACCTCCACGTCGGCGTGCGTACCGACCAGGGTCGTGTGGCACCCGTCGCAGAATCCGCAGCCGGGCGCGCCGCCGAGCGCGCGGTCCGGACTGACGCACTGCAGGGCGGCGGCGAAGGCGCGGGCGGCGGTGGCACGGCCCGAGCCGGGGGGGCCGGTGAACAGCCAGGCGTGCGTCATCTTGGATGACGCACGCGGTGCGGGCACGGCGCCGGTGGTGCCCGTGGCGGTCGCGGCAGCGGTGACGAGCGCGTCAGCGTCGCGCGCGGCGTCTGTGAGCTGCGCTACGACGGGGTCCTGGCCGATCAGGTCGTCCCAGACTGCCATGGGGGTGCCTTTCCCTGTGGTGCGTGGTTCTCATTCTGGGGGATGGGTCTGACAGGGGTTCCTCCCATCCGCCTGCGCCGCCTTTCCGGTGAGACCGGCGGCGCCGCCTTCCGGTGGGGCGCCTTCCGGTGGGACCGGCGGGGTCGCCTCTCCGGTGGGGCCGCGGCCGGGATGCCCCCGCTGGCAGGGGGCATCCCGGGGGCCGGGGGACGCGCCACAGACCCCTTCGCCAGCACCGCACGCGCCAGGCCCCGGCCCCACACGCGCACCGATGGAGCGCCGCCGAAGGCGGCCTACCGCTTGCCGCGGCCCCGCCGGTCGTCGGAGTCCTCGTCGCGCGGGCCCAGCAGTTCGTCGGCCAGCGTGGGCAGGTCGTCCAGCGGGGTCTCCTCTGCCCAGCTGGGGCGAGGGCGCTTGCGGGGCTGGGGGTCCACCTGGGGGAGTTCGCGGGTGCGCTCCTCGTCGCGGAAAAGCCACGGCGGAACGCGGTCCGCGGGGTTGGCCTCGGGGCGTACCGGCGGCAGCACCGCGGTCTCGTCCTGCGCGGAATCGGGGCGCACCGGGGGCAGTACCGCCGTCTCCTCGGCCTCCGAAGGCCGTACCGGCGGCAGTACCGCCGTCTCTTCGGCGTCGTCCGCCGGGCGGGGGACCTCGACGGTGCGGGTGGTCTCCGTCTCCGGCGGGGTGGCGCGCGGGGTCTCGACCGTCTGCGTGGTGTCGTTCGGCTCGGCCACCGCCGGGGTCTCGACCGTCTGCTCGGCGGCGGCCGCCGCCTCCGCGGCCTGTCGGGCCTGCTCCGCGCGCAGCAGGGCCTCCTCGGCCTGGCGCTGCCTCTCCAGACGGCGCTCCTCCGCTTCGGCGCGCAGCCGGTCCTGCTCGGCCTTCTGACGGCGCAGCCGCTCCTGCTCCTCGGCCTGGGCGCGCTCCTCGGCCCGCTTGCGGGCCTCCTCCGCCTGGCGCTCGGCCTCCTTGCGGGCGGCCTCCTCCTCGGCCCGCTTGCGGGCCTCCTCGGCCTGGCGCTCGGCCTCCTCGCGGCGGCGCTGCTCCTCGGCGAGGCGCTTACGCTCCTCCTCCTCGGCACGCAGCCGGGCGAGCTGCTCCTGGCGTTCGCGCTCCTGGCGCTCCTCCTCGGCCTTGCGGGCGGCCTCCTCCTCGGCCCGCTTGCGGGCCTCTTCCGCCGCCTTGCGCTCGGCCTCCGCGCGGGCCTCGATCTCCTGCTCGGACAGCGGCAGCAGCTGGTCGAGCCGGTGCCGGATGATCCGCGTCACCGCCTCCGGTTCCTGGCCGGCGTCGACCACCAGGTACCGCGACGGGTCGGCCGCGGCCAGCGTCAGGAAGCCCTTGCGCACCCGCTCGTGGAACTCCACGGGCTCGGACTCCAGCCGGTCCGGAGCCTCCGTGAACCGTTCCCGCGCGGTCTCCGGCGAGACGTCCAGCAGCACCGTCAGATGCGGCACCAGCCCGTTGGTGGCCCACCGGGAGATCCGGGCGATCTCGGTCGGCGACAGGTCGCGCCCAGCGCCCTGGTAGGCCACCGAGGAGTCGATGTACCGGTCGGAGATCACGACCCCGCCGCGCTCCAGTGCCGGGCGGACGACGGTGTCGACGTGCTCGGCGCGGTCCGCGGCGTACAGCAGGGCCTCGGCACGGTGCGAGATGCCGGTGCTGGAGACGTCCAGCAGGATCGACCGCAGCCGCTTGCCGATGGCGGTGGCGCCGGGCTCGCGGGTGATCACGACCTCGTGGCCCTTGCCCCGGATCCACTCGGCGAGCGCCTCCACCTGGGTGGACTTGCCCGCGCCGTCGCCGCCCTCGACCACCAGGAAGAAGCCGCTGGCGCCCGACGTCTGCTCCGGCTCACCGCCCCGCAGCGCCTCCCGCAGGTCGCGCCGGAGCGACACGCCCTGCCGGTCGTCGAGCTTGCCCAGCACCAGCGCGGCCACCGGCAGCAGCAGCGCGCCCACCAGCATCAGGGTGTACGCCGCACCGCCGTGGTCGAAGGTGAAGTGCCCGGTCACCACCCGGTGCGGCCCGATCGCGCCCGCGACCAGCGGTGCGACCACCGCGGCGGCGCCCACCGCGACCCGTACCACCGCGTGCAGGTGCTCGGTTGTGCGGGCCCGGCGCGGTTCCTCGGCCTCCTGGTCGATCAGCGCGTGGCCGGTGTTGGCGGCGACCCCGGCCGCGTAGCCCGCGAGCAGCGCGAGCAGCAGCACCGTGGTGGCGTCCGGCACCAGTCCGACGAGCAGCAGCGCGACGCCGCAGACCGCGATGGCCAGGCCGAGCAGCCGGCGCCGGGAGAGGCCGGGCAGCACCCGGGTCGCGGTGCGTACACCCAGTACCGGCGCCGCGGTGAGCGCCAGCACCAGCAGCCCGAACTCGACCGGTCCGCCGTCGAGGTCGGCGGCGTGCAGCACGGTGAGCGACACCGCCGCCGCTACGGCCCCGGCGACCGCGCCGCAGGCCAGCACGAGGGTGGGCAGCGCGCCGGTACGGCCGCGCTCCTGGCCCGCGGGCCCCTTGGGCAGCCGCAGGCCCTCCAGCGGCGAACGCGGCCGGGGCGTGCTGGTGCCCGGCAGTTCGAGGAAGTACAGCACCGCGATGGACGCGGCGAACAGCCCGGCCGCGACGTACGAGGAGAGCGCGACGGGGTGCAGGGAGAACCATTCGACGCCGACCGCCAGCACGTTGTTGACGAGCGTGACGGCGACCAGGCCGGCCGCGGCGACCGGCAGCGCGACGAATCCGGTGCGCAGGTTCAACCGGCGCAGCGCGTCGAGGTGGTCGGGGGCGGGCCGCACCGCGCCGCCGTCGGCCGGTGGGGCGGGCAGCAGCGCCGGGGCGGCGCCGTCCTTGGCGACCTTCCAGAAGCGCTCCGCGCCCCCGGTGACGAAGACCGTCACCAGCAGCCAGGCCAGCGCGCTGTTCGGCAGCCACTCCACCCACAGCGGGGCGACGACGAACAGCGCGAGCCGTACCCCGTCCGCGCCGATCATCGTCCAGCGGCGGTCCAGCACCCCGGAGGGCGCGGTGAGCGCCGACAGCGGTCCGAGCAGCACCGCGCCGAAGACGAGGGTGGACAGCAGCCGCAGCCCGAAGACGGCGGACAGCGCGAAGGCCACCGCGCGGTAGCCGCCGCCGAAGCTCTGCGCCTCGTCGGCCGCCTGGACCGCCAGCACCAGCAGCACCAGCAGTCCGAGTCGGTCGCCGACCGCGCCGGTGAACTGGGCGGTCCACAGCTTTCGCAGGGTCGGAATACGCAACAGCGAGGACACGGCACGCTCGCGGGAGTCCGCGGCGAGTGCTTCCGTGAAGTCGGTGGAACCGTGGGCCTCGCCCGTTGGCTGCTCGGCACGCGTCATCCTGCCAGCCTAACCGCAGGGGCCCCGCGCGAACCGCCCCGGCCGAGAGGTCGTCCGGGGCGGTTGCCGAGTCGTGACGGAACGATCATCCGCCGATCAAATCGGCCCGGTTACTCGGGCTGCTCCGCGACGGCCGCCTTCTTCGCCGCGGTGGTCTTGGCGGCGGCCTTCTTGGTGGTCGTCTTCTTGGCGGTGGTCTTCTTGGCCGCCGTGGTCTTCTTCGCGGTGGTCGTCTTCTTGGTCGCCGTCTTCTTGGCGGCGGCCTTCTTCGCCGGAGCCTTCTTGGCGGTCTTCTTCGCCGGTCCCTTGGCGCGCTTCTCCGCGAGCAGCTCGAAACCGCGGTCCGGCGTGATCGTCTCCACGTCGTCCTCGCGGCGCAGCGTCGCGTTGGTCTCGCCGTCGGTGACGTAGGGGCCGAACCGGCCGTCCTTGACCACGACCGGGCGTCCGCTGGTCGGGTCGGTGCCCAGTTCCTTCAGCGGCGGCTTGGCGGCGGCGCGGCCACGCTGCTTGGGCTGCGCGTAGATGGCCAGCGCCTCGTCCAGGGTGATGGTGAAGAGCTGCTCCTCGCTCTCCAGCGAGCGCGAGTCGGTGCCCTTCTTCAGGTACGGGCCATAGCGGCCGTTCTGCGCGGTGATCTCGGTGCCGGACTCCGGGTCGGTGCCCACGACGCGCGGCAGCGACATCAGCTTCAGCGCGTCCTCAAGCGTCACGGTGTCCAGCGACATCGACTTGAACAGCGAGGCGGTGCGCGGCTTCACCGCGTTCTTGCCGGTCTTCGGGGTGTCCTCGGGCAGCACCTCGGTGACGTACGGCCCGTAGCGGCCGTCCTTGGCCACGATCATCCGGCCGGTCTGCGGGTCGGTGCCCAGCTCGAACTCGCCGCTGGGCTTGGCCAACAGCTGTTCGGCGTACTCGACGGTCAGCTCGTCCGGCGGCAGGTCGGCGGGCACGTCGGCGCGCTGGCTGCCCTCCTCGCCCTTCGCGCCCCGCTCGACGTAGGGGCCGTACCGGCCGACGCGCAGCACGATGCCGTCGCCGACCGGGAAGGACGAGACCTCGCGGGCGTCGATCGCCCCGAGGTCGGTGACGAGCTCCTTCAGGCCGCCGAGGTGGTCGCCGTCGCCGTTGCCCGCGTCGGCGGCGCCGCCCGCGGTGCCCTCGCCGAAGTAGAAGCGCCTCAGCCACGGCACGGCCTGGGCCTCGCCGCGGGCGATGCGGTCGAGGTCGTCCTCCATCTTGGCGGTGAAGTCGTAGTCGACCAGTCGGCCGAAGTGCTTCTCCAGCAGGCCGACCACGGCGAAGCTCAGGAACGACGGGACGAGGGCGGTGCCCTTCTTGAAGACGTAGCCGCGGTCCAGGATGGTGCCGATGATCGACGCGTAGGTGGACGGGCGGCCGATCTCGCGGTCTTCCAGCTCCTTGACCAGCGACGCCTCGGTGTAGCGGGCCGGGGGCTTGGTGGCGTGCCCGTCGGCCTCGATCCCCTCGGCGGTCAGCGGGTCGCCCTCGGCGACCTGCGGCAGCCGGCGCTCACGGTCGTCCAGCTCGGCGTTGGGGTCGTCGGCGCCCTCGACGTAGGCCTTCATGAAGCCGTGGAACGTGATGATCTTGCCGGAGGCGGAGAACTCGGCGTCCCGGCCGTCGGACGACCGGCCGCCCACCTTGACGGTGACCGACTGGCCGACCGCGTCCTTCATCTGGGAGGCGACGGTGCGCATCCAGATCAGCTCGTACAGCCGGAACTGGTCGCCGGTCAGCCTGGTCTCGGCGGGGGTGCGGAAGCGGTCGCCGGAGGGGCGGATCGCCTCGTGCGCCTCCTGGGCGTTCTTGACCTTGGAGGCGTAGGTGCGCGGCTTGTCCGGCAGGTAGTCGGCGCCGTACAGCTCGGTGACCTGGGAGCGGGCGGCGGCGATCGCGGTGTCCGACAGCGTGGTGGAGTCGGTTCGCATGTAGGTGATGAAGCCGTTCTCGTACAGCTTCTGCGCCACCTGCATGGTCACCTTGGCGCCCATGCCCAGCTTCCGGCTGGCTTCCTGCTGCAGCGTGGTGGTGCGGAACGGGGCGTACGGGGACCGGCGGTACGGCTTGGACTCGACGGACCGCACGGAGAACCGGCTGTCCGCCAGCCCGGCGGCGAGTGACCGGGCGCCTGCCTCGTCCAGGTGGAGCACGTCGGCGCCGGGCTTGAGCCTGCCGTTCGGGCCGAAGTCGCGGCCCTGGGCGACTCTTCGGCCGTCCACGCTGGTCAGCCGGGCGCCGAAGGTGCCGGGGTCGGTCTGGTCGCCGCCGCGGCCGGTGCCGAAGGTGCCGGTGAGGTCCCAGTACTCGGCGGAGCTGAAGGCGATCCGCTCCCGCTCGCGCTCGACCACCAGACGGGTGGCGACCGACTGAACCCGGCCCGCCGACAGCCGCGGCATGACCTTCTTCCACAGCACCGGGGAGACCTCGTAGCCGTACAGCCGGTCGAGGATGCGGCGGGTCTCCTGGGCGTCGACCAGGCGCTGGTTCAGCTCGCGCGGGTTGGCCACCGCCTCCTGGATCGCGTGCTTGGTGATCTCGTGGAAGACCATCCGGCGCACCGGGACCTTGGGCTTGAGGACCTCCTGGAGGTGCCAGGCGATGGCCTCGCCCTCGCGGTCCTCATCGGTGGCCAGCAGGAGTTCGTCGGCCTCGGCGAGGAGTTCCTTGAGCTTCTTGACCTGGCTCTTCTTGTCGCTGTTCACGACGTAGATCGGCTGGAAGTCGTGCTCGACGTCGACACCGAGGCGGCGGACCTCGCCGGTGTACTTGTCGGGCACCTCGGCGGCGCCGTTCGGCAGGTCGCGAATGTGCCCCACGCTCGCCTCAACCACGTAGCCGGGACCGAGGTAGCCCTTGATCGTCTTCGCCTTGGCGGGCGACTCGACGATGACTAGGCGGTGGCCGCCCTGCGTGGTGTCGGTGGTCGGGGACAACTTGGGCTCTCTCTCCGGATCGAAAGGGTGACGCTGCGGAGTGTGACCGTAACCCAGCCCCCCGTGTCAAACGGGAAAAGTCCGCAACGCCACTCGAACGGTAACCCGACAGTCGGGCTTTCTGCCCCACGGCCCACCCGGCCGGTTACCTTCCGGCCGTGCCACCGCGCCGCCCCGGTCAGTCCACCGGTTCGATAAATCCCTGTTCAACGAGGAGGCGGATGGCGGCCGGGGTGCGGTCGCGGAGCACCACCGGGTCCTCGCCGAGCAGCTGCGCGATCGCGTCCAGAATGCGACCGGCGGTCAGCGTCCCGTCACAGACCCCGGCGAAACCGGCGCCGACCGTGTCCACCTTGGTCGCCCGACGCATACCCCGGTTCGAGCGGAGCACAACATGCTCGGGGTCCTCCGAGCCGGGCAGTCCGACCTGCTCCTGCACCACCTCGTCGGCCAGCCGGAAGCGGGCCGCGAGCAGCGCCGCGTCGTCGTGGGCGCGCAGGAAGTCCTGGCGTTCGAACCACTTCCCGATCTCCGGCCCCAGCGGTTGCTCCACCGGGTGCGGCCACTCCTCCGCTGTGACGGACGGCATAGCGGAACCCGAGTTCCGCAGCGTGATCCACCCGAATCCGATGCCCTTGACCCGACGGCGTTCGAATTCTTCCAGCCATTCGTCGTACCGGGCCGCGTAGCTGGCCGGATCGGAGCGGTGGTCGCCGCCGTCGCGCAGCCACAGTTCCGCGTACTGCGCCGGATCCTGCACCTCACGCTGGACGATCCACGCGTCACAGCCGGACGGCACCCAGGAGGTGACGCGCTCCCGCCAGTCCTCGCCGTCCACGTGCTCCCAGTTGGCGAGCAGCTGGCAGTAGCCGCCCTCGGTGAGGTGGTCGGCCGCCTGGTGCACCAGGGTGCGGCACAGGTCGTCGCCCGCCATCCCGCCGTCGCGGTAGACGAAGCGCTCGCCGGGGGAGATCACGAACGGCGGGTTGGAGACGATCAGATCGAACCGCTCGTCACCCACCGGTTCGAACAGGCTGCCCTGCCGCAGGTCCGCCTCGCGCACCCCGGACAGCGCGAGGGTGAGCCGGGCGAAGTGCAGGGCGCGCGGGTTGACGTCGGTCGCGGTGACCTGGGAGGCGTGCGGGGAGGCGTGCAGCGCCTGGACGCCGGATCCGGTGCCCAGGTCCAGGACGCGGGAGACGGGGTTGCGGATGGTGATGCCGGCGAGCGTGGTGGAGGCGCCGCCGACACCCAGCACCAGCTCGGAGCGGCTGGCCGTGGACATCCCGCCCGCGCCGCCCTCGTCGGTGGCGCCGCGCGCCGCCGCCGCGCCCGCGGCGCCACCCACCGCGCAGCCGAGGTCGGAGACGATCCACCAGTCCTCGCCTGACTCGCCCGCCCGTCGCCCGGCACCGCCCTCGTCGCGGGCTCCGGGCGCCGCCGCCACACCCGCGAACGGCCGTACGTCCACGGTGGCCCACACGGTGTCGCCGTCCCCGGCCCGCAGCCAGCCGTCGGCGAGGGCGTCGTCCAGCGGAAGCGCCGCGCGGGCCTGGTCCCTGGTGGCCGGGCGCTGCAACAGGAACAGCCGGATCAGGGTCTCCAACGGGCTGCCGCCGCGGGTGGCGCGCAGTGCCGGAACGGTCTCGCCACGGGAGAGCGCCGCGTACGCCGTGGCGCCCAGCAGGTCCAGGCACCCGTCGGCGGTGAAGTCGGCGGCGCGCAGCGCGTCGCGCAGCCGGGCGGTGCGGTCGGGGTCCGCGGTGGGAAGGCCGGGGACGCTGATGGTGCTCGGGCTGTTCTGGCTCACGGGGTCATTCTCCCGGACTCGGGCCCGGCCGGGCGCCCCCTGATCGGGTCACCCGGCCGGGCCGAGGTCAGGCCGCGCCCGGCCCTCAGCTCGACTTGGACGGCGACGGGGAGGCCGAGCCCGAGGGCTTCGCGGACGGCTTCGCCGAGTCGCTCGCGGACGGGCGGGCGGACGAGCCGCCCGACGGCTGGGCCGACGGCGGCTGGGAGGCGCCGGGGTTGCCCGCCGCGCCGGACGGCGACTGCGGGTTCACCGGGGACGGCTTCTGGCAGCCGGGCTGCTTGGCCATCGCCTTGCCGACATCGCCGGACTGCAACTTGTTCAGCGCGTCGTCGCCGCTCCTGCCGACGTTGGTGAGCTGGCCGACGACACTCTTGAGGCCGTCCGCGAACTTCCCCTGGTCGCTGGTGTTCAGGCCGTCGACCGCCTTCTTGAGGTTGTCGTACGAGCCCGCCGTGTCGTTCAGCTGCTTGACCGCGTTCTGCTGCAGCGTCGCTCCGTTGTTGACGGGCGGTGCGCCCGCCTTGTTCACCGCGTCGGCCAGCGCCTTGTATGCGCCGGAAATCTGCCCGAACGCCGTGGAGTCGGTGTTCTTCA
This sequence comes from Streptomyces silvisoli, assembly GCF_029269905.1. Classification (NCBI taxonomy): domain Bacteria; kingdom Bacillati; phylum Actinomycetota; class Actinomycetes; order Kitasatosporales; family Streptomycetaceae; genus Streptomyces; species Streptomyces silvisoli. The sequence continues at coordinate 204,480 of NZ_JARJBC010000016.1, forward strand.
CGTCTTCTGGCTTGTGGTCGCCGCTGGAGACCGACGCGATGGAGTTGCTGGCGTCCTGAATCTTCTTCAGCTGCGGCTGCACCTGGTCGCAGACCGACTTGGCGTACGCGTCGACCTTGTCGTTCGAGCTGCTGCTGCACCCCGCGAGCGCCAGCGTCAAAGTCGCCGCACCGGTCGTCACGGCCATGAGCTTCTTGTTCACCGGGTGAGTCCCTTCCGTGGCTCTACGGCCCCGGAACATACACGGAGAACCGGGAGCGTTCGCGAGTCGATCAGCCGGTACGACCGGGAATTGGGCCAATTGCACCACGTCACAGCCATCAAGTGACACTTCTCGCACGGGGGCGGGCGGCGCGCCCCCGTGCGAGAAGAGTCACT